>FZLS01000274.1 GCA_900197625.1 Rhodobacteraceae bacterium Water-Bin34
GGGAATGGTCGTTACGAGTGGAGATAAAAGCTCGAGAGTCTCTGGCACCTCAATAACGTGATCGGCCAGGGCTTTTACCTCAGTGTCGCCTTTGGTCACAATTCCAATGATCTTTCCCTTACGGGATTTGATCTCTTGGATATTGCTTACAATCTTTTCGTAATGTCCGTACTTTGTCGCAATCACCACAATGGGCATATGCTCATCAATCAGCGCAATAGGTCCGTGTTTCATCTCCGCTGCAGGATAGCCCTCAGCGTGGATGTAGGAGATTTCTTTCAGCTTCAGCGCGCCTTCTAAGGCTACAGGAAAGTTAAAGCCCCGCCCTAAGTAAAGCACGTTGGGAACATCTTTATAAACTGCCGCTATTTGCTTGCTCAAAGCATCGGATTTTAAAGCCTGTTCAACTTTTGTTGGGGTGGTTTCCAGTTCCACCAAATGGCGTTTGTAGTCTGAGTTTGAAATCGTGCCTTTGGCCTTTGCTAGCCTGAGAGCCATCATAGTCAAGACTGTAATCTGGGTGGTGAATGCTTTGGTCGAGGCCACCCCTATTTCTGGTCCTGCATGTGTATAAGCCCCAGCATCTGTTTCTCTAGAAATAGACGAGCCTACCACATTGCAAACGCCAAATACAAATGCCCTCTGTGCTTTGGCCAGTTTGATGGCTGCTAATGTGTCTGCCGTTTCCCCAGATTGTGATATAGCCAACACAATATCTTTTGCGCTTATAACCGGGTTTCTATAGCGAAACTCCGAGGCGTATTCCACCTCTACGGGAATTCGTGCGAGGTCCTCAAAAATATACTCAGCAACTAAGCCTGCATGCCAAGAGGTGCCACAGGCCACAATGGTAATTTTTTGGGCGTTGAGAAACTTTTCTAAATTATCCTCAACCCCTGCCATTTTAATTAGCCCCTGGTTTACCAACAAACGCCCTCTATAGGTATCTTTGATGGCCTGAGGTTGCTCAAAAATTTCTTTAAGCATAAAGTGCGCGTAGCCGCCTTTTTCAATTTGATCAATATTTAATTTGAGCTGTTGAATGTAAGGACTCACCAGCGAATCGTCTTTTATTTTTCGAATTTTAGTTTCCTTGTGTAAGCGGATTA
>FZLS01000273.1 GCA_900197625.1 Rhodobacteraceae bacterium Water-Bin34
CGAAAGCTTGACACATCAGGTTATTATCTTGTTTTCACAAAAGATCCGCATGCAGCTCAAGTACAGGTAATGCTTGATTGGTTGTTGGCACAAAATTAGACTTTTGGACCGCTTTTGGGACCACTTCAATAGGTCTTGTCAGATGTTGTCAGACAAACTTAACGGTGTTGTGGATTTTTCTCAACTTTTATGAATGGTATCAAAAAACCCCTTTAAACACTTCAAAACTTCACCCAAAATCATTCGCTTAGCGGTGATGTAGGCTTTGTCAGATTAAACCATCTTGCTTGACAGCATCTTGGGAATTAATTTCTGTGACATGCCCGTCAAGCCGACACTGTAATGAGTTCAAGCAGTGGTAAAAAGGTTTGGTGGCGTTGTGCATTATAGCATGAATGGAAAGGGTTTTCGCCCATTTGCAAAACCTGATGCTTGATCTACTAGGTCAGTCGATACCGTGAAAACTGACTATACATTAGCTTGTTTGTATGATGAACATCCTTCTTGGATTAAAAAAACAAAAGTCCTTGAGCAGTTTTGACTGCACAAGGCTCAATTGTTATCAATTAAATCAACCTTGCTGGGATGCAAGTAATGCTTGCACTAGCTTCCTAGCGGTATCATCGTCTACTACTGGCGTCACAGTCGGGAAAGTACACTGCCCTGACCAGCCCATCATCCACGAAGTTAGGTTTTCCTGATTATCAGCTTCAATTACAGCCCATCCACAGCCATTTGGTATGTCGTGCCAACGTCCAATCTGTTTTACACCATTGGGAAGTTCACCAGCTATTTGTTCTGGCGTCATACTCGCAAAAAAAGCTTGGGTATCAGTCTTTTTATCATTTTCAATTTGATATTGGCACATAAAAATCATAGGTCACTCCATCTCTAAGTTACTTTAAGAATTAGTTTAATTGTAGGTTGATCTACTTGGTGGTTAGCGCATTACGATAACAAATAGGATCTAATTAAACACAAGGTAGTATTTGGGATTAAAGCATAAAATCAATAAAAGTCATAGATAAAGTTTATTGCAGTTTCAATATTCGCACCATTTTGAATATTTGATGGTATACGTTAGTCGACACCGCCATACATTATTATTTTGAGTAAAATGCTGCACTTTGACCAGCTATGCGCCCAAAAACTGCTCCTGAGGTGAGGCCAGATCCTCCTGGGTAACCATTTA
>FZLS01000271.1 GCA_900197625.1 Rhodobacteraceae bacterium Water-Bin34
GTTGTGTATCAATACGCGCTAAGCGGTGGCCATCCGTTGCAACGCATCGCAAAACCCTACCATTCTCTCCATCTGAAGAATGCATATATACACCATTCAAATAATAACGTGTTTCTTCAGTAGAAATAGCAAATTTTGATTTATCAAATAATCGTCTAAGTGTTTCAGCCTGCGCAGAAAAATTACATGCATACTCAGAATTGGCCATTATTGGAAAATCTTCACGGGGAAGAGTAGCTAATGAGAAACTTGATCTGCCAGCCACTACATCTAATCGATTTGCAGTTGCATCATCTGTGAGTTCAACCATAGCGCCATCAGGTAATTTACGAACAATCTCATGTAAAGTATGCGCACCAACTGTCGTTGCACCAGCACGCTCAACCATACCAACCACTTTATACACAACTTCAATATCTAAATCTGTTGCACGAAATGAAATTTCTCCACCTTCAGCTTCTATCAAAACATTTGCCAAAATTGGTATTGTATTGCGTCGCTCAACTACAGATTGAGCCTGTGACATAGCTTTAAGAAGTGCGCTACGTTCAATACTTACTTTCATAACTTAGATCTCCCAATACATCGGATTATCAAAATGACGTATTTAATTGTATAGTTCAACTTAAAAAGAACAATTCAATGTAATACAAGCTAGGTCAAGAGTTAGTATGAATTATAAACTCATAATAAAATCTTATTAGAAATTTAGCCCTCTAGCATTCGACGCAGTATTTCTATGTCTTTTGCTATTTGATTATCAATAGACTGCAGTTCTTCGATTTTTTTAACCGCGTGTATTACTGTTGTATGATCACGCTTTCCAAAGCGCCGGCCAATTTCAGGTAATGATTTTGATGTTAATTTTTTTGATAGATACATCGCAACTTGACGCGGTCGAGCAATTGAACGTGTTCGGCGCGCTGAAAGCATATCTGTTAAATTAACACCATAATGATCCGTTACTTTTCGTATGATTTCATCAATTGTTACTTTGCGGTCAGTTGCACGCAAAATATCTGATAAACTTTCCTGTGCCATTTCTAGCGTTACTGGGCGACCTACTAAGGATCCAAACGCATATAAGCGTGTTAATGCGCCCTCTAACACTCTGACATTAGACGAAATACGCTGCGCCATAAATTCTAGAACACCTGGCGACACTTCTACTGTAGAATTATATCTTGCTTGTGATTCTTGCTTTGACTGTAAAATTCCAAGCCTTAATTCGTAATCAGTTGGGTGGACATCAACAACTAACCCCCACTGTAATCGAGATTTTATTCTGTCTTCCAATTGTTCCATATCAACAGGTGCACGATCACCTGAAATAATTACTTGTTTGTTCTGATCAATGAGAGCGTTGAAAGTGTGAAAGAACTCTTCCTGTGTTGATGATTTGCCAGCAATAAATTGCACATCATCAACCATTA
>FZLS01000268.1 GCA_900197625.1 Rhodobacteraceae bacterium Water-Bin34
GCCATATAGGTAGATATACAGTTGCAGCTCCACCGCGGACACCACCTTGTGAACACGATTTTACTGCAGCTTGAAAGTATTTAAGAAATGGAATTAAGCCAGTATGAACTACTGATCCGTCTCCAACTTTGGCTCCTTCGGCTCTTATTGAACCAGCACCGATACCGATACCAGCCTTCTTACTTATGTACTTGACAATAGAAGTAGCAGTAGAATTAATAGAGTCAAGGCTATCCCCAGATTCAATAAGTACGCAAGATGAAAACTGTCTCGTCGGCGTACGAACTCCAGCCATGATCGGCGTAGGTAATGAGATATAGAATAAAGAAATCGCATCATAGTAGTCCTTTACGTATTTCATACGTGTTTTATTTGGGTATTTAGAAAACAGTGTAGCAGCAATCATCATGTATAACATCTGAGGAGTTTCGTAATGCTGCTTTGTTCTTCGATCTTGTACTAGATACTTACCTCTAAACTGCTCCATGCCTGCATAAGTAAAAGTATCATCTCTATCGTGCTTGATATAAGCATCGAGTTCATCAATTTCTTCTGGTGAGTAATCTTTCATGATAGCGCCATCATACACATCGCGACTTACATTTTCAATAATCACTTGCTTTAAATGCCACGGTTGATAGTCACCATACACTTCTTTACGTAACTTGTAAGATACAAGTCTGGCCGCAACGAATTGATAATTAGGTGTGTGCTCAGAAATAAGTTCTGCAGCTGATTTAATTAAAAGCTCATGGATATCATAAGCAGGGATTTTGTCGTACAGTTGTATATTAGCTTTAAGCTCGATCTCAGAGATTGATACTCCGGATATATCGGCTGTGGCCCATTCCAAAACTTTGTGTACTTTTTCTAAGTCAAAATCTTGCGATGTGCCATCTCGCTTGGTTACGTGCATCGTCATAAGTGGTTGTCCGTCATTCATAGTCAGTTCATTAATTAATAATATATATATTATAACACAAAACCTAGGTTTTGTACATGGTTATTTTTTGTTTTTTTCGAGTTTCTCGATTCGTGCGATAAGTTCTGGATATACTTCGAATTCGTGTAATTCCTTACAGGGATGTGAACACTCTTCTACTTTATCTAATCTTGCTGCAGCCAGGGGATACTGCTTTCTAAACTTAGCGTCTTTCTTAGCTAATTCTAGGTCGTACTTTTCAGCAAAGTGTTGCATGAATCTATCAACTTGCTTTTGAAACCAAATACCAGCCGTAGTTCCTTGAAACCAGTTATAGAATGATGATCCTATGATAGAACCTAGAATTGATTTTAGTGATAGTATTAGTAAAAAGTACATAATTAGTCCTTAAATTTTTAGCCTTCCTTTTTTGCAAGTCTTTTAATTGCTTTTACATAATTAGGCATTCCATGATCTACGACTCCATCAAAGAATTTAAATCTTTTCCATGATTGTACAATACCGTAAAAAGTATCTGCCCAAGTAGGCTTAAGAGCCTTGTCGCCAAATCTATTAAAGTAAATCATTTCACCGTGATGTC
>FZLS01000266.1 GCA_900197625.1 Rhodobacteraceae bacterium Water-Bin34
GTTGTAGCTTGTATGACAGAGATTATGGCAGGTGCAGAATGGAAGTAGGTATCACTGCAGGATGCTTTGACTTGTTTCATGCTGGTCACGTGTTAATGCTTAAAGATGCAAAGAATCAATGTGACTACTTGATCGTTGCACTTCAAACAGATCCAACTATAGATCGTAAAGAAAAAAATAAACCGGTTCAGACAATGTATGAGCGGTTTGTACAACTTAACGCATGTAAATATGTTGATGAAATCATTCCATACGAAACTGAAGCTGATCTGTATACTTTGATTATGAATAGTGATGTAGATATTCGTATCATTGGTAATGAGTATCGCAATGAAGATTTTACTGCGCGTGAAGTCGGTCTTGAAATATATTATAATGCACGTAACCATCAATGGTCTACTACCGAATTGCGTGAAAGGATAGCAAATGAATCCGTTTGAATACCTTAATGCAATCAATACTACAAAGAAAGATGTAATGGTCGATGACTTGTCTGAGAAATCATACAATGCATTCATGGTTAACCGTTCTCTTTCTTATTTCCACGATACTATATTGCTCGCAAATGAGATGAATAGATATCATCACCTAGATAATAAACTCCAATTTTCTTTTTTGATAAATACTGTTAGAAAGAGGAAGCGTTTTAGCAAATGGGCTAAGCCGTCTAATCCTAATGACATAGAAGTTGTTAAAGAATATTATGGCTATAGCAATGAAAAAGCACGCCAAGTTTTGACAATATTATCAAAAGAACAAATTGAAGAATTAAGGATGAAGGTGTATAAAGGTGGAAGAAAGTAAACCAATTGAGTGGACACCAGCTATCATGCTGGAAGTTACCCTCAACGAACCAGATGATTTTCTAAAAGTACGGGAAACTCTAACTAGAATTGGCGTGGCTTCACGTCATGACAACAAGCTATTTCAGTCTTGTCATATTCTACATAAGCAAGGGCGATACTTTATTGTCCACTTTAAAGAACTATTTCTATTAGACGGTAAACCTTCTAATCTATTAGAGAATGATATTCAGCGACGTAATACTATTGCAACATTGCTAAGTGATTGGGGACTAGTAGAGTTCTCACAAAAAGAAGCATTGCAAAAGGCTCCGCTGAGACAGATCAAAGTTGTATCATATAAAGAAAAGGCAAAGTGGGAACTATGCCCTAAATATAACATTGGCAATAAATAATTCAAAATAAACTAAATTAACTGTGTACATCCTTGTTTGATTGTGGTATAATAGCACTATAATCAAAAAAAGGAGAGATTTATATGATGAAAGAAAAAGTAATACTTACAGACTGCGATGGAGTCTTAGTTGACTGGGTTCACGGTTTTACCAAATGGATGATTAAATCCGGATATAAGCGTCAGTCAGGAGTTTTGTCATATGACATGGAAGTCATGTTTGGCATAGATCGAGCTGAATGTAAAAAGCTTGTAAAACACTTTAATGAAAGCGCACAAATGAGATACCTATCTCCTCTGCGCGATGCCGTTAAATATGTACGCAAGCTGCACGAAGAACATGGTTATGTTTTTCGCTGTATTACGAGTCTTAGCCTTGATCCATCTGCTGCTAAACTACGCACACAGAACTTATCTGAGCTATTTGGTCCTACCATCTTTGAAGAAGTTGTTTGTCTAGATACAG
>FZLS01000265.1 GCA_900197625.1 Rhodobacteraceae bacterium Water-Bin34
AACTCTTCCTGTGTTGATGATTTGCCAGCAATAAATTGCACATCATCAACCATTAAAACATCGACTGATCTAAACATTTCTTTGAAGCTTATAGTGTCTTTAAAGCGCAGTGCTTGAACAAATCGATACATAAATTGTTCTGCGGAAAGGTATAATACCTTTGCATTGGGATCACGTTTTTTTATTTCCCATGCAATTGCATGCATAAGATGAGTTTTGCCTAATCCAACACCACCATGTAAAAATAATGGATTAAAAGATACGTCTCCACCTTCAGCTACTCTTCGAGCAGCCGCATGTGCTAATTCATTTGGCTTGCCAACCACAAAATTATCAAAGGTATATCTAGGATCTAAAGAAGCGCCTGGAAGATCTTTAGACCCTGTTACAGTATTTTTTGATTCAGAAGTTTTTGTTAGTTTTTTTGCTGGAGCTATTTTGTTTTCTATACTTACAGAAAATACTAAACGATCAACATCTAAGCCGTGTTTAGCAAATTCAAACTTAATTGAGTCACCATAGTTGCGATCGACCCAATCACCAATGAATTTTGTTGGTGTTGCAAAGTTTGCTTTTGATGCATCAACTGATGTCAATTCTAAGGGATTTATCCAGTTGGTAAAGGCAGCTTCACCAACAGTTTTCCTCAGAGCCAATTTAATACTTGGCCATATTTCAATACCCATAAATTTTAAATTCCATGTCTAACCTAGGATTGACGCCAAGCCAATCCACGGGCTCTCCAGCCGTTTAAATTTCCCCTATGACCTTCAGCATCAAGATCACCCTCGAAACCTTCTGTCACATTAATACAATTCACCGACCAGCCCTGAGCGGCAAAGGTTTCAATCATCAAAGCAGCCGCAGCAAGTGAACGAACACCTGATCGGCATAAGAAATAGACATCTGAAGGCGCAGATCCATTCAGTTTATCCATTAGATTTGATGCAAAATCTTTATTTTTCGTCATTGTTGGAAATTGACTCCATTCAATCAAAATAGCCTGTTTATTAACAGAAGATAAATCTGGAATACCAACAAATGACCATTCAGCATTAGTCCTAACATCTACTAAAATAGAATCAGGCTTTTCTGCTAGGCCAGTCCAAGTATCGGTAGGATTTACATCAATAATCGTTGTCATGTTGTATACCCCCCCGTTTTGGCTCTGAATCAATATAATTACTTTGGACGAATAAAAAATACATTTCAACAAAACTTCAATCTTGACACGAAAAGAATCGGAAGAATTTTGAATTAAATTAACCCATTGATAATATTGAATTTTTAACAAGTACATCACCTATTTCAAAGAAATGGTGACATAAATTTTACTGTTTTTGTGATCCGAATCTTTAGCAGCGAGTCGGTATTTTTAGAGACTAGTAAAAGCTTGAGACTCAAACAACGTGAACAAATTGTGAACTTACCTAAGTCATTCAAAATGCAGACATAAAAAAACGAGACTGAAAAGCCTCGTTATTAAATTCTCTTTAAAACAGATTGGTTAAGCTACTAAACCTTTAATACGGTTGCTTAAGCGCGACAATTTACGCGCTACGGTGTTTTTATGATAAACACCTTTTGTTACACCACGCATCAATTCTGGCTGAACAGCCTTAAAAGCTTCTTTAGCAACAGCTTGATCGCCAGATGCTATAGCTTCTTCGGTCTTTCGCAAAAATGTGCGAATGCGCGAACGGCGTGCTTTGTTTACTTCTGTGCGTCGTTCTGCTTGACGAGCGCGTTTTTTTGCTTGAGGCGTATTGGCCATGATAATTCCTTGATCTTGTCGATTTCGAAAGATGAAGCCGCCGTATAGGACTGATTCAATTAATAGTCAACTAGGCT
>FZLS01000262.1 GCA_900197625.1 Rhodobacteraceae bacterium Water-Bin34
ATAATTAATTATCAATTAGTTATATCATAAAACTAATGTATATATTGATTGCTTAGAATTAATTTTCCTCATAAATTACAGGAAACCAATCTTTTCTAATTTCATCGCCTGCTTTCATTTCATGATTTGGAAATGGTGGTGATGTCGGTCCTGGCCGGTCGATATATCTAGCATCATCACCAAGCAACCGAAGAGAAAATGCGCGTCGCCGTTTATTTGTTGTATTGCCACGCGCACCATGCAAAATTCCATAATTAAATGCTACTGCATCTCCTGGTTCCATATCCCATTCTTTAATGTCCATGCCTTCCAAATCAGGATCAGGGACTTGCATGTATTTGTTATCATCAGGGTAGAAATTTGTTTCAGAAAGCCACCTTGTGGGTAATACAGGTTTATCCCATAGATGGCTTCCAGCTACACATCTTAGACTTGCTTCTGTAACCGTGTCCATTGGAGACCAAAGGCTAACATTTTGGATACCGTCAATGAAGTAATATGGACCATCTTGATGCCATGGAGTTTTTTTTGCAGTACCAGGCTCTTTTACTAAAACGTGATCATGAAATACTTGTACTTTTCTTGATTTCATCAAATTAGCAGCAACTTCAGCAGCAGGAGAATTCCAGATTACTTCTTTAAATTCATCAATACGTGTCCAATTGCAATAATCATCAAAGAAACGTCCGTCTTCACCCTCTTTTAGATTTTCAGCAGCATAAGGGCCAGGATTTGACATATTATGTTCTATTCCTGATCGAATTATATCAACATAATCGGCAAAAAGTCCTTTTATGAGAACAACTCCATCTCTCTGGAAGCTTTGCACATGTTCGTCTGTAATCAGCTTATGCATCTTTAAAACACCTATCAATTTTACGTATATTTATAACAACATTAAAAATTATAGAAAGAGTGGTGATGCAGGTGTTGTCAGACAAAGCCTAACACGTCTCAAAGTGCCACGATCACACAAACCTATGAAGCGCAGATTTGGAACCACTCAATGAGAGCGGCACTGCGTTTTTGTTTCTGTTGTCATTCATAAAAATTAGATACCAACCAATGGGGCGTCAAGTTTGTGTGACAATGCCTTTAGAAGTGCCTAGACACGTTAAGGTTTTGGAACTCATCCAATCATCTGTGATCAATACTTTCATTTCGCAGTTGCAATAGAGGCTCTAACAAACTTGCTCCAGCGATGAAGAGTACACCTGTTATCTCACGAAACCCAAAAGGCTCACCAGCCAAAATGGCAACTGATATTGCCCCAACAACAATTTCTGTCATAAATAAAAGCCCTACAACGCCTGGACTGAGGTATTTTGGCCCCCAAAGTGATGCGTAAGTACCTGGTAAAATCAAAAGAACCATAAAAGTTAGCATTAGTGGAATTACTGGCACTATTTTATGAAAACTAGGTAAGCTTTCAGGCGATAACAGAACTGCGGCAAATAAAGAAAGAATTAATGACCACTGGAAAAAACCTACAGTTAATTCAATAGTTGAGTGATTTTTGTTTTTTTGAATAAGAACCATAGCAATAGCCCAGATGAAGCCTGAGCACAAACCAAGCCAATCACCTAAATTTTGAGGTAAAGGAAATTTGGCACCTAATCCAAAAATGGTTAACATTCCAATTATAGCTAATATCATAGATATAATTCGAGGTGTATTAATCTTATCACCTAAAAAGATACGCCCTAATATTGTCCCCCAAACTGGTGTTAAATAGAAAAGCAATATGGCACGAACAACATCTGTATAAACGATTGAAGTAGAATATAGCAATAACGCACCACCTGAAATAATGGCGGTTAGCTGCAATTGAAACCCTCCCCTTTTTACGTATTTCCAACGCCAAATCGTTACAGGAACAAGGCAAAGAGCAGGAATGAGAAAGTAAATAACAGTGATCCAT
>FZLS01000261.1 GCA_900197625.1 Rhodobacteraceae bacterium Water-Bin34
GTATAGCCTAGGTCTCTACAGCGCTCTACCGTTTCTAACGATCCAGATGGATTTATGCCGCTAGCATAAGTTTTGACAACTGACTGTTTCCCGTTGATAATCTGATACAGGGATGCATTTGCGCGTTTGGCAACGATATCCCAGATGGCGCAATCAATGCCTGCTATGCACTGCGCAATTGGGCCAAATTCACCAGATTGAATTGCTAAGCGTTCGAATTGGGTGCTCAATTTATTGAAACACGTTGCTGGATCTTTGAAAGTTTGGCTCATAACTGCTGGCAGAATTGAGTCCTGCAATAAACGTGCGCGATGTTCTGCCCCACAGGAGGGAAAATTACACCATATTTCTCCTAAACCCTTAACACCATCAGATGTTTCTAGTTGAAGAAAAACTGCTGGGCGATCAATCATGGTTCCAAAGGATGTTCTAACAGGTGTTTTACAGGGGGTGCGCATAACTACGATCTGTGCAGAGATAATCGAAAGTGATAAATCTACATTCACGTGATCTTTTGCTAGCCAGTCCAGCATTTAGTTCTCCAATTCCAAGTTAAACCGAGAATACATTTCTTTAGGCGCATCCGCTTCATTCATATGGTGGATCATTTCAGAAATTAGCTTAGCCTCAATTTCAGGATCATTGATTGGATTTTCTTGTTTAGGATCGTCTTCCAGATTGTAAAGCTGGGTTTTGGTGTCTTCAAAATCCATACCCTGGCATTCGACAGGATCACCTTTTTCGTTTGTTCGGGGCTTCAACTTCATCAAGGGTGCTCCTTTCGTGAAGCTGAAGGGATCTGTTAAAGTAGCTCCAACTAAATCACTGATTGGAAAACGTGTGGTCATACGTGTAGGCATTAATGTGTACTCATATAGGCCATCAGCATTCAGTTTTTCCGGGTATCGGTGATACACATGTGTGCCATCCGTTATGTTACAAGCTGCGCCAAAGTATCCAAAGATTGCAGAAGATCTTATAGGAGTGTCTTTTGCAAAAAGAGGCATTATAGAATTGCCTGATACATCTTCAGGTATGCTGTGATTATGTAACTCCATAATTGTTGGCATGATATCTATTGTCTGCGTCAAAGATTTACGCCGAGTTCCTGATTGGTTTTTAAATTCTGGATGATAAACCATCAAAGGAATTCTGGAAATTTCGTCAAAGACTGGCATACGATTTTTAGACCACCAATCATGTTCTCCCAAGAGAAAACCATGATCTGTGGTTAATATTAGGCATGTGTCTTTCCACATATTATTCTCATCAAAGAAATTTAAGATTTTGCCAAAATATTCATCACACATTGTAGTTAAGGCAGCATAGTTTGCCCGCATCTCCGCTATCTCATCCGGGCTTTCATTAACGCGTTTATAAAATGGCCAATCAAGTATTGGACCATCATAATTGGTAGGATACATCTCGCGAAACCGAGGTGGTGCATGAAATGGCTCATGAGGATCAAAACATTCAAGTTGTAATAACCAATTATCTTGTTTGTGGTTTTTTTCTAAAAATTTCTGGCCTAAAGCAAAGGTTTGCGGGCCGCTATATTCATGCTCTTCACCCATATATTGACGGTTAATCATATAGTTTATACGATTATGTTGCATGGGGTGATAATCAAGCGTTAAATGATCAATATCTGCATTAACATGGGCTTTCCAACGATCAATTGCTTGGCCACGTATTAATTCCCATGAAGAATAACGTGGGTGATAGGTGGCGCCACCATCAGCAAAATAATGGTGATGATCTGTTATGATGTGGCTGTAGGTGCCATTTTGTTTTAATAGTTCAGGGAATGAGTCATCAAATGGTTCAAGTGGCCCCCAACTACGATGTAAAAAATTTAAGCGCCCAGTATGTAAATCACGTCTAGCAGGGATACAAGGTAGACTGCCAACATAATGATTATCAAATGTAATAGCG
>FZLS01000260.1 GCA_900197625.1 Rhodobacteraceae bacterium Water-Bin34
TCATGCTTCTGATGCTTGAGCCGATTTGTCTGACAGCACCGCCACCAAATCTTGAATTAGTTAATTATATCAGTTACTTATTTATTTTGTAGTTTTTTAGCCCCCACAATCGCCCCCACAATTTTTTAATTTTCGTTACACGGTTTCAATATTCTATTGTATGTTTCTAAAGTATCACGTGCGCTTCAGTGCTTTGTTCTCTTGGGTAGACCTTCTGCGCCGTGAGTGTTTTTAATTATTCGCGCTGGCCTCATTGCACTCAGGCATGCGAGACATAACCAGATCACTTGACGGACGAAACTTCTCAGGCAATTCAGCTAGTACCTCATCCATAACTTCTGCCGAAGAGGATGCTACCTCACATCCATAATCTGTAGCAGACTTATCTGGGTTTTCCTCAAGCCAAACTTTCAAGTCATTTCCCTCAAAAGCTACTGCTGCGCCTGTGCCAAGAAGAGGAACTGCTACAATCAGTCGTTTGAGCCTAGCCTTCGCCTTCTCTTTAGAAATAGCTTTAGCCATCTGCTTTTTATGTAGTGCTGCTGCTGTTGCTGCGTTAGCTGATAGAGTGGCGACTTGGGCTGTTGCACTGGCTAAACTTAAGCTGGTTTGCAGAAGAGCTACTCCTAAACCAACGGCTAATACGAATAAGAAAATAGCTGATCTAAACAGCCTGAACACAAATCTGATTAATCGCAGCATGGCAATCGGTTTCCTGATTAAGACTTTCAGGTTTCTACCATAACTTAGACAAATTAACCAAAGGCATTGACCCTAGACCAACAGAACACAACAGGGCTTTCTATGCTTAACGCAAACTCAGTTCGCTACCGTATTCTCACGGCTCAAGATTGGCTTGAGAAAACCCCGGAACCAGCAGCCCCTCAGAAGGCCACAGAGAAGCTCTGCAAGCGTAATTCAGACGGTTCTTTGGTGTGAATTATCAAGTAAGTGTTTACTAGTTGATTGGCCTACAATGCAGCTTTCACATTTAAGGTGTTTCGCCTCTTGCGCTGAATGCCCTGACTGCGACACCGTCCTGAAATTCGTAGGTAAATAGTATTGAGCCGTAGGCTTCTGCTCTATACCCAACGACGAGAATATCATCGGTAGCAAGAAAAACTTTGCTGGTCTGATTGGGTATTGGGTTTGAAAATAATTCAAGCGTCGTCTCTTTAGTTTCTACTTGCAGACCCATCTTAATTTCCGTCCAGCTTTCCCAATGAAAATCATCATGTAGCATTGATGGGAATATTTTATAATCAGTACCACTAACATAAGCAGCTAATGCGTCTGCAAACTTTTCTCCAAAGGTCATTTTTCTTCCTTTCAATAAATGTTTGGTTCAATCTCATAGTACGCACATATTTGTTTCACTATTATGAAATGCGTGAGATGTTCCGACTTCGAAAATTAATATCATTTATATCTCTTCTCAGTCCTAGTAGTTTTCAAGCATTAGATTGAAGTCGTCTTTCTTACGTTGCGTAAAAAGTGGTTTATTAATGCTTAGCTTAGGTTGTTTTGCAGGGTTCATTAAGTATCATTTAATCACTTTAAATTATCAACTAGGGAGGATTAATAATGTTATTTAAGTTTGCTTGGACACACTCACCCGCAGCTAGAGATGCAACCATCAAAAAGTTTATGGAGACAGGAGGTATGCCACCAGAAGGGGCGACGATGTTGTCACGTTATCACAATATAGATGGAACAGGTGGCTTTGCTGTGGTCGAGAGTGAAAGTGCCGCTGCTTTGGCAGATTGGGCGTTAGAATGGAATGGTATGATAACAATAAATATCACGCCACTTATGGACGATGAGACGATCGGCGGCGTCTTAGGTAATAAGTTTAGCTAATTTCTTTTTGAACATAGCTTCTGAAAGATGGCCATTGGCGTGAAATCTGGTGGCCTTTTTTCTGGTATATTTTTGGGGTATATCTGTGCTTGTTTCTAGCTCTCCAGCAAAGGCTTGTGGGTAGTTGTGATAATAGC
>FZLS01000259.1 GCA_900197625.1 Rhodobacteraceae bacterium Water-Bin34
TTCTTCAGTGTTGGCTGTTTCTGACAAAACGAGGGGGAGGCATAACTGTGCTTGGTTTATTGCGGTCTAGGGATTCACATCGATGATATGATGTTATATACTCTAAGTCCTACTAGTATGGGGAAGGGCCTCCCCTGAGGGCCCTGACCACTAGTCCTGGTAAGCAGAGGAATAGGTATTGGAAGCAGCTACATCTAAGCCCGTTAAAGTTAGTAAGACTTACAACTTAAATCTATCCTGGAGGGATACCCGTTATCATAGGTTCTATGAGGTGGTAGATCAGCTGGTTGATGAACTACAGGAACATGTCTGGGCTAAATCGGGCAAAGCTAAGCGTAGGCTAAAAGGGGATGGACTAGGTAAGCTGCATTACTCTGTAGAGTGTTTGGTCAGGGATTGTATGGCGGTAGTTCTGCAACGGAAAAGGAAGAGTGAGGCTGCCATTAGGAAGGGTCAGTATTACTACTCTTCTGAACGTCCTGATCAAATGCTTACTTACAGCATCCATATAGAAAGAGCCTTCGAGGGTTTGGTTGAACTTGGATATGTGGAATAAAGACAAAATACACTACGCAATTGATGCAATATCGGCGTGCAGTACTCCTTCCAATAACAAAGAACTACCATCTGCGAGATGGTAAATAGCATCCCCATTTATGTCACTCGAAAGGGTAGCTAGCGATGTGTCATAGTTAGACCCATTCCAGAATCCACAAGTGTCCACACCTAGGTCAAAGTCCTTTATTATATCCTGCCCGTGTCCTGCTGCCAGCATAAAAAAATCTTCTCCAGAACCGCCATATAAAATATCGTTTTCTTCGTAACCCGCTATGAAGTCGTCACCAGCGCCGCCCGACAGAATATTTGCATTTTCATCACCGAATATTACGTCATCACCTGAGCCGCAGGATACTGTCTCATACTCACCCAATAGGTGATGCCATTTTTGAGAGACAGTTTCCGGGTTCTGTATTATGTGCCCATATTCAATTCCTAAATCGGCCTCTGAGTATAAATATGTGAGGTATATAGTAACTGGGTCAGTCATGGCCGTGAGATCTAAAGTGTCTGATCCTGATGCATCCCAAAGGGTTTTACGGACTGTTGAGTTATTAAAAGAATATGTGGTGTCGCCCGTATTGGCGTTTTGATTCACACCATACAATGACATCAGACCCAAAACGTCCCCAAGCATAAACGTCGATGGGGCATTGAGGACGTCCCCAAATTCATCATCATAAGCCATAAGAGTATAAGTCTGATCGTCATACTGAGCGTAACCCGCTTCTTCGTAAGTAAGTCGTCCGTTACCGCCGTCATCATGGGGATGCTTCAAGCCAATAGTATGCCCCAGTTCATGCAGCAGCAACATGAAACCTTTACCACCAGGTACATATGCGCCAGCGGGAAGGTAGTTAGCGGCACTATTTATATTTAAGAACATGTCACCCGCAACATGATCATAAAGAGTATCCTCAGTATCCGGATAAAACCCAACCGCCCAAACCGTGTCGCCCATGTTGCTAGAGATTACATCACCATCTAGAGAGAGCACGATAGTCGCTCCAGCATTAGCTGCGGAAGTCGGGTCGGAAAAATTACCAAGGTTCTTCACTTGTAGATTTGTGAAGTGTTCCAATTGAGCCATCGCTAACGAGAGCGCTGCGTTTACGCCGCTTATGTCATTCCAGGTTTCATCTGAGAAACCGTTGGCTACTGCATAAGTTAAGGGACCATTTGAAGTTGACCATTTAGAGCCCTGGGTGGACGCATCGATGAAATTATTACCAGTCAGAGGAAATTCTACAGCAACTGCCATGGTACTGCTGCTTGTTTCGCCACCGCCACCGCCACCGCAAGCGGCCAACGCAAGTCCTACAGGCGATAACGCCAAAGCTTTCTTTTTTGCGAGAGTCTTTTTTTGAGCAAACGGTTTCATAACAGCCCTTAAGTAAATTTTTAGTACGTTTATGAGACTAAATTGTCAAAACTACATCAATTTGTCGAGTCTTTAAAAATTTTACCTGAACCGGA
>FZLS01000258.1 GCA_900197625.1 Rhodobacteraceae bacterium Water-Bin34
AGACAGTGCAATACGATCAACTTCATGGATTAATGATTGAAGCAATCAAAGAACTTAAAGCTGAAATCGAAGAACTAAAAGCGAGGTAAGTTAGATGGCATTACCATCCAGTGGACAGATAACAATGGAACAAATCCAAACTGAGTTTGGTGGGAGTAATCCTATTAACCTCAATGAGTATTATCGTGGCGGTTCTTATGTTACAGACAATAATACAAATGTCCCTACTAGCGGCGCAATCTCTTTGAATAATTTTTATGGGGCGCAAAAGCAACTAAATTACACTTTGGCAATGCCTCTATCTTACAGCACACAATACAATACCAGCAACGCACAGCAATCCATATTTATGCCAACTGGAATACAGGCTGATGATTTAATCATTGTTGTTCAGCAAAATAGAATGGGTTCTCAAGATGGATATGGTGCTGGTGGCCCGAGAGGCTTCGGAACAGGCTTTACCTCTATGACAGGTGCAACGTACAATGGAGCTAGTAGTAGCTCATATCCAAACCCAAATAATCGTGATGCATCTTTTACACCTAATAAATGGTATAGTAGAAATAGCAGTTGGTATGTGTGGCAAAATAATAATATAATATCTTGGAAAGTCGCTACTGGAAATGAGGGGGGTACTAGCATTGGTGGTTTTATGGGGGCAAATAGTACTTGGGGAAACGTAACAACCGCAAGGTGGGTTTATGTTCTTAGACCTGATTATACTGTTGGTAGTAATTATGAAATTAAAATTGGCGGTGAGAAGAAACAGGGCGGAATTGTTGATACATCCGGCCCATATACAATGGGCTTGTCTTCATATCAAATTCCGGGCAATCCAGCAGGGACTTCTGGAACATCAGTTTGGCAGGGTGAGGGTAGCCAAGGTTCTATGACAACACCAGCAAATGGTGTAACAGTAGGATTGGTTTTATTTAATACGGCAAATAGTCAGTCAAGTAGCACACCATCTGGTATGATACCATCTAACGCACTTAGCACTTTAGTTGAAAATTACACAAGTTACAACTATCCGGGGTCATCTCCTAACCGCACTGCTTATCTTAGAACTTTAATTTTTACAGTGCCACAATCACAATCATCTGTTGCACCTACTTTCCCAAGTACGTATGGCGCTCAACATGCTTCTTTAAGTCTAATTACAACTTGGTAAAGGAATAAATATGCCTACAATAGTAGAAAAATATGAATCATCTGAAATAGCGAAAACTGATCAACTTCGATCCATAGCTACAATAATGGATACGATTGAAAATGAAAGGCCAGATGTAGACTGGGTTTACGAATTTGTGTCTTCAGTTGATGGATCAATTTCTATGAGAGCCGTACACGAAGCAGTAGATGTGTTCAAAGACGCAGAAATTATCAGCCAAGTAGATTTTGATATATAAAATAAATATGCTATAGTAACAGCAACTTATAAAACGAGGTAAATATGCCACTAATACCATTAGACATTCCTGCTGGCATTTACCGCAATGGCACTGAGTTACAAGCATCTGGGCGGTGGCGTGACGCTAACTTAATTAGATGGGTCGATGGCACAATGCGTCCGATGGGCGGCTGGCGTACTCGATCAGACACGGCGGCTAACGCGAAAATTCGTGGATTAATTACTTGGATTGCCAATGACCAAGATCGCTACATTGTTGGTGGCACATACAACAAACTTTATAGTTGGACGTCCCAAGGTGTGCGCCACGATATAACGCCAGTTGGATTGACTAATGGTCGTGAAGACGCCGAGGCATTTACAGGATATGGTGGAAGTTATTTTGGTCAATATGCCTACGGCGTGGCGCGCCCAGATACAGCAAGAATACAGCCTGCAACATCTTGGTCGCTTGATACATGGGGTGAATACCTTGTCGCCTGTAATGAAGATGATGGAAAAATTTATGAGTGGCAGTTAAGTAATTCCACACCAGCCGCAGTATTAACGAATGCACCCACAAGCAATGAAAGCATCGTTGTAACTGAAGAGCGTTTTTTGTTTGCATTAGGTGCAGGCGGAAATCAACGCAAGGTGCAGTGGTGTGACAGGGAAGATAGCTCCACATGGACGCCAGCCGCAACAAATGAAGCTGGTGACTTAG
>FZLS01000255.1 GCA_900197625.1 Rhodobacteraceae bacterium Water-Bin34
CAGAGCCTCCGTAGCTCAAGCCGACCTTATGTCCCAATTTATATGACAACGGACACCTGACACATCCGACACCAGCCTGCTTTCGCTAAGCCTTTTGAGGGATCTAAATCATTCCAAGTCTTCAAACAGGGTTTCCTCTTTCGTGCCATTCCAATTCCTCCCTAAGAGAGTTTTACCAAATTCGTGGCACTAATTTAGGGGGCTAGACAAGTTGGATCTGGGACGCATCTGGTATGGACACTATATCCAATTTTTCATTCCTGCCTCGCACCTCTACCGCTTCCTCAACGAAATCGCCTTTTTTAAGCTTTGCTTTTTCGGCAACCTGCTTAGAGATAATTAGCTCGGAATTATAAGCTTTCGTCATTTGTTCCAAACGGCTCGCCACATTGACGTTATCACCGATGGCAGTTCGACTCACCGTATCTCCATACCCCATCAAGCCGACAATACTTTGCCCAGTATGAATACCCATTCCGCATTTTAACTCCGCAGAAAACTCTTTGCTCAAATCCTTGCTTAGCAGTTTAATTTGCTTTGAAATTTCTGAAGCCGCTTTGACTGCCTCTTTACAGTTCTTTTCAATGCTATCGCTTGCTTCAAATATAGCCATAATTCCATCACCGATGAATTTATCAAGGCGTCCGCTATTCGCCTCAATTGCCTTTCCACACGTGGCGTAATACTTGTTTAAAATATAGACCACATCATAAGGCAAAGTCGTTTCAGACAGCTTCGTGAAGTTTCTTAAATCGACGAATAAAATGACCGTTTCCTGCTCTTTCCCAGATAGCTCATGCGCCTTTCCCACTACATCGAATTCGCTTTCGGTATTCATCAGTGGTGTAACAGATAAGTTCGTAACAGGCTTTAACTGGCATGCCAGCCGAATAGACTGATCCAACCCAGCCCGATCCAAAGCCCTTTGTTCGTGTACGCTTGGCTGAGGCAAACTTCCATCGCTAGATGCAACTTTAATCCTGCAAGTTGTACAGCGCCCCCTGCCACCACAGACAGATTTGTGAGGAAGCTTCGCCGACCTGCTGGCCTCTAATACTGAGGTGCCCTTTGGCACTTTAATAGCCATATTATTGGGATAAGTTATCTGAATTTGTCCAAAGTACTTTGTCCTTAAAACATTAAAAAGTCCTAACGCTAACAGTGCTAAAACAAAAATTGGATAATATTTTAATGTTAATGCCTCGACCATTTCCAAGCTTGGGAACGCTTCCATAGGTACAGCCTTGGAAACTACCGACATCAAAAAGCTTTCATTACCAGCTTGTATATTGAAAAACATCGCCAGGCTTTGCTCTTTTAAGCCTGCCCAAAACCCAAATAATCCTAAAATCGGAACACCAAGATATATAATCAAAAACTTTCTGAAGTTTTTTGAATAACTCTTCATTCTGAACGTAAGTGCATTGTGCATGCCGATGGATCCGTGCACCCAGATAAACACTGTCATTAATGTGTAAAATATTGTTGAGACAACTATCTCGTTGGGATCAAATAAAACAAAAGAATAAAGAACCTCATAAGGAAGCTGTGACTCAAATGTTCTAGTCAGAAGGTACATTGATGCGACGTGCTGAACAAAAACGAACAGTGCCAAAATTATGAATATAATTTGCAGCCATTCTCTTGTTGAGATCTTAAACGACTTTCGGCTAATAATAGACATTAATCCAAGCGGCACATGTACAATAAAAGACCCATATAAAGCTATCGTACCCACTTGGCTTTTCCAAATCGGTCTGAAGTAATGTTCTTTTGCATAGCTGGCCGCTTCTAATGAAAAAACA
Source organism: Rhodobacteraceae bacterium Water-Bin34 (assembly GCA_900197625.1). GTDB lineage: Bacteria > Pseudomonadota > Alphaproteobacteria > Rhodobacterales > Rhodobacteraceae > Amylibacter. Next base: position 1,806 of record FZLS01000255.1, read on the forward strand.
TTTAAAGAGTGATTGAGCAAATGAGTTATTGCATAGACAAATAAAACTACTCCAGAATAGAGTCTGACCCTCATAAAAAAAGCATTGAGATCATCTGTCATCTTTGTTTTTCCTTAGGCTATAGTTTGCGACTGCAAGGCTAGCTTTAGCAATTTTTAATGTATTTGAAATCGTTTTCCCGACTAACTTTTCATATCGTTACGTAACTTGATCCCCATCCGTTACTCATCCCATATACATATAACGTACACCCACTGTATGGCCCCTGTATCTCAATTCCATAATCTCACTTTGTCCAACCCGAAAGGCTATCGCTTTAATTAATCCAGACAATAAAGAGTTATTTTCTCATCTTTACCCT
>FZLS01000254.1 GCA_900197625.1 Rhodobacteraceae bacterium Water-Bin34
GTAATGCCATTGACGGTGGAGTTATTAGTAACTTTGCATCGACTGGTATTGATGATAACTCGTCGGCTACTGCTGTTACTATTTTGAGTGACGGTAACGTTGGTATAGGGACGGCTAGTCCAGAAAAGAAATTACATGTTCATTCTGGAGTTTCTTCTGATATAGTAAGATTTGCAAATGATAGTGGATCCTTTACACTAGGAAAGACCGCAGGTCTAGGCAGTCTTGATATGGCTTCGGATGCTAATTTTAGAATCCGACATGGAAGCACCATTTCTACTACTTTTAAAAGTGATGGTAATGTTGGTATTGGTACGAGTTCGCCTGGTGTTAAACTGCATGTTGATGGAGCTGGATCACAACCAGAGCTAAGAGTTTCACAAAATAGTACGTACTTTACAGATTATGGTGTAAACCATATAGATGTAAATGGACCTAACGATCTTAGATTTTTGATGGGTGGATCTGAAAAGATTCGTATTAAATCTAACGGCGATATGTCTATTGGTTCTGATCATTCAGGATTTAGCGGATGGCGTGTTTTAAATATGAGACAGCTGTCAACTGGAGCTTTAATTAACTTTGAAGAAGATGATGGTACTAGAGCTTCTACATTCGCTGCTTGGGGATCTGCAATGCGGTACCAAACACATATTGCTGGAGGATATCATAAGTTTGAGACAGATGCAAGTACAAACGCATTTCAAATTAACGATAACGGTCATGTTGTAGTAAACAAACATCAATTTGGTAGTAATCCTACAGGTTCAAAATTAAATGTTTTTGGTGATGGTGAGGTAATTCGCTTAGATGGTACTGGCAATACATCACGAACACTTAGATTTAGAAATGTATCTACTTCTAATCCAGGCGTTATAATAGCCGATGGTTCTTTAGAAATTACTAATGAAGATGCCAACACATCTATAGCGTTATTGTCTGAAAGAGACATAACCATTAAAGTGACAAAGTCTAACAGTACAGCCGGTCATGTTAAATTTTATTCTCATAATACAGAAATTATGAGAATAGATGGGCAACACAATAGAGTTGGTATTGGTACGTCGAATCCAACTTCAAAGTTACATGTACACGGGGACACATCCAATACATTTTCAGCTTTAATGCTTAGAAACAGAGGTCAAGTAGCAGGTTCAGCAGTAAAAGCAATATGGTCTCTTAATAGAGACGGCAGTGATGTTGACTTCGAAGCAGGATCTATAACTGTTGGAAAACAACAAAACTGGACTACTACACCATCAACAATTGATTCATACATGGCATTTAGTCTCACAGGCAATGAAAGCATTTTTGAAACCATGCGCCTAAACTCTGATGGATTTGCTCAATTTAATGGCGCCAGTCAAGTTAGACTTACACTAGGTAATGAAGGTACACCAGGTACAAATACATCAAACTGGATAAGAGGTACAGGTGGACAGTTAGGATTGAACGCTGCTCACGATAACATACACTTTGAGATTGGTGGTAGTCCAAAAATGATCCTCCAGCCAAGTAATTTAGAGTTACCTGGCAATTATTCTTATAACAGTGTAGATGGGTTTCAATTAAACTATCCTACTGGTAGATTGCAATTGGGATTTAACTATAATTCCTTTGGCGCTGAGATTATTTTAGGAAATAATAGAACAGCCAGCGGTGAGACTGCATTTATGCAATATAGAACCAACGGTGTAAATGAAGGCACTTTAGTTGGAAATGGAAGCGGACTTTCTATAACTAACGTCTCGGATTATCGCAAAAAAGAAAATATTACTGAGCTGCCCAACGGATCACTGGAAAAAGTAGTTAATGTTAGACCTGTTACTTATACGCTAAGAGAAGAATATACAAATGACACTTCTAAAGTTTATACAGGCTTTATTGCACACGAATTTCAAGAGCAGTTCCCGAACAGTGTTAGAGGAGTAAAGGACGAGCTTAATGAAGATGGCTCTGTGAAACTTCAAAGTATTGATATAGCAAGTAACGAGATACTTACACATCTGATAAAATCAATACAGGAATTAAAAACTGAAAATGATGCTCTTAAAGCTAGAATAGAAGCACTAGAATAACTAATATAAATAAAGTAAACACTGAGGGAAAGTGAACTCATGTCGAACACAAATCACGACTTTCTAGTCAAAAACGGCTTAGTAGTAGGCCAGGCAATTACATCTACAGGTA
>FZLS01000253.1 GCA_900197625.1 Rhodobacteraceae bacterium Water-Bin34
GGCTTAAGAGCCTTGTCGCCAAATCTATTAAAGTAAATCATTTCACCGTGATGTCTAAATCCTAACCATGCTGGTGGGATTCTACATACGATATCGTTATTGTTCATAAATCTATAATGTGGTGATTTCACATTTTTAATAAAGTGCTTACCTCCGACCCTTGGAGATCCGAATGTAAATAACTCTTCTGGTTGATAACGCGTTGTAGCAATAGTGGCCATAGCAGCACCCAAAGAATGTCCAGTAAAGTATACATCTTTTCTTACCTTTAGTTGGTCGTTATGATCAAGCTCTTTTACAATGTCCATCCATACGTCATCAACTTCTTCTTGGAATCCGCCATGAACTTTACCACCGGCTTTTGCTGTGTTTTTAATTACTTTTAAATCTGCCAATACGTCATTTAGCTTTGAAGGTTCTGTTCCTCTAAATGCAAACCACATATCATTTCTGTCTTTTGCAATAAGTACTTCTGCACCATCTCTACTAATAATTTTGCCTGATGCAAATCCTAATTTTTTACATGCTGTGTCAGCCGGTTTAGGATTCATGTATGCGATGGCTGATAGCTTTGCCGCTACTTCTGCTCTTTCCCATACTGTCATATCGTCTTTCATTCTACTCATTTTCTTCTTTCTCCACTTTAATCTCAACCGCTCCAGCTTCTTCATCATTTATTGTCACATTCCTATAGTAAACTATCACCTCACCGAGTTGATTAATATATCTTTTAATTTCTTGCGTATTATAAGACATCAACTCATAATCTGCAACCGTCATCGCGTAGAATACAATATCTCCACCATGTTTCTTTTTAATATCATCGATAAACTTATCGAGATACGTATGTCCCTCAGGATATAGATCCTCTCTACCTAATTTACAATCAGGCTTTTTAGTTTCTGGATTTTTAAGACAATTCTCAATTATCTTAGCATCGGATACTACATACCACTTGGGTTCTTTTAAATCAATTGCTCTTGGTAATACCGGTTGAACAATATCTATTTTAATTGGTTTTGTTATAATCTCAACTTCTCTTGGAGCCTGTTGTAATAGACTACAACCACTAATCGTTAAGAGAGCTAATACGCTTGCTATCTGCTTCAATCGCATCAAAGACCTCCTTCGTTTTATTATTGGCTCTAAGTTCTATTAGGCCAGGTTTTGCACTGGCTAACTTAGCTAGATTATGGCGTCTGAATATATCTAGATATTCGGCCATTTCTGTTTCGTATTGTTGATTTTTAACTTGTAGCCCAGAAAGAGCTTGAGTTGTTTGTTTTAGATTATTTTGAATAGAATCTATAGTAGCCTTTTGTTCTTGATCTCTTAGATCTTGCGCTGCTATAACCTTAATCTGTTCTTCTAACTTGTTCTTCATAGGAACCACTGAGAACTGATAATACATCATTCCTGACAAACCCATAGCAACAATAATTCCAATCAATAATTTACTCATACTATAACCTATCTACGTCTATACCTAATACCTTTTTAATCACTGCCTTAAGTTTCTTTTCGTTTGTTCCCCAGTGCTTACTATATCTATTAAATTTAATTGTCGTACCTCTAACACTAAGATCTCCACCATACACGTCATATCCAGCTTTCTTAAATGCTGCTTCTACATCACGTCCATAGGCTCTATTTTTTAACTCTAATTCGTTTGTTCTGTAATATCTAAAATCATATTTGCTTACAGCTTCTGTCACTTCTTTAATCATCTTACCTACAGACATACCAGACTTAAGTCTACCTTTACTGTCTACTGCTTTAGGATACATCTTAGCAATTAGGTCATTATAACCTACTAGTATATTTAATATGTCTGCTTGAATTTCTTGGGTTGAAATGCCTTTAATTACTTTCTTAACTGCACCGAGGTTACCTTGATTAAGCGCACGAGCAACTGCCATATAATCTTTCTGGTCTTGACCAGTTTCTTTCTTTGCAAGTCTCGCTACGTTCTTTTGAGCAAGATCCAAGTCTTGAGCATAATCTTCTTTAACTTCAGATGCTTTTCTTCTTGAAAGAATTCTTTCGATAAACTTACGGCCAGCTTTTGTTCTGCCGTCGTAAATATCTTTCTTTTTCTTTTTCTTATCATGTACTGCATCGGCTGGCATTGATACACCGCCACCGCCTACAGAGTTTGCAGCTTGTTCCCATTGGTCTTGGAATTCTTTGAATGTTCTTTTCAT
>FZLS01000251.1 GCA_900197625.1 Rhodobacteraceae bacterium Water-Bin34
TGTTCACCTTTCATTTATTTATACAACTTGAGTTTTACACTTCATCTTCAGTGTTATTCATATCATCTTGTTTAATTTGTGCAATGATATCTTCAATATCTTCGTCAGTCTGCATAAGAATATTCTTACGAATCCATTCTACAGAATAATAACGACCAGCGTATTCATCAACTTCACGAAGTGTAGCCAAACGCTCACGAATTAGTTCAGCATCTTTTAATTCTGAGAAGTGGTTATCTTTTAAGAAGTCAATACTAATATCTGACCTGATTGATTCCCACTCTTCTTCTGTAACAACACCTTTAAGAATCAACTGTGTCTTAAGAATATCGATAAACAGCGCTGAGAACTTCTTGCGCAGACGATTAATAAACTTCTGAAACTTTAATTCATCGCGTGAGATTTCAGTAGATCTACCAAGTGAGAATTGATTTTCTTGTTCTAGTCTACCGCTTGGTACATTCAATGATTTATATAGCTTCTTACGGAAGTATTCAATGTCATCAATCTGACCAAGGTTTTCGCCACCAGGTAGAGTAGAGATTTCTGTACCACGACCACCTTCACGACGAGGCAACCAAAAATCTTCTAGCATTGACATATGCTTCTTGTCATCTTTCATATCACCAGTTTCAGCATCGTATACCATTTTATTACGATACTTTGCCATGATATTACGTAGATATTCTTCTGCCTTACCTTTTGGTAAGTTACCTACATCAATATAAAAGATACGACGTTCAGGTGCACGTGCAAGACGATAGATGACTAATGAGTCTTCCATCATACGAAGCTGATTAACAGGCTTCAATGCTTTGTGCAAATGTGATAAGATACGTTTACGACTTGGATCCAATAGACCAGAAGTAACATATGTAATTGCATCTTTTGCAATCTTCAGTCCTTGTGCTTTAGTACCTAGTGAATCATTTTGAAATATAAAGTATTCAGTAGCACCAGTAATAATCTCTGCACCAGTCTTAGGATCTTTTTCTTTCTTTAGTTCGCGAACTTTACGGATCTTTGTAGGATCAATTGGGCGTAGCTCAAGCAAACCATTTTTAGGATTCTTTTCATCGATAATTTTGTGATAGTATAAACGGCCATCAACATACCAACGACGGAAAATATCATGACCATACCAGTTTATATTCAACATATTTACAACATGATTGAATTCTTCTGTCATCATTTTCTTAATGCGATCAGGTTGATCTAGATCATCCATAATCAACGAGACAGGTGAAGATTCATCATCAGAAACAATAGCTTCGTTAACAATGTCTTCTACAGCAGCATCGCATTCTGTGTGATATGAGATATCACGATATTTAAGGATAAGCTCTTTTTCTGATTTTGTTTTATCACCATTAATATCGACATACTGTCCATAGTGGCCACCGGCATTAATTACATTGCCGATACCCTCATCTTCATCCATAGGAGCAACGAAGGAAGCACGCGCACGCTCTTGCTTCTCTTGATCCTTTCTTTTAATTTCAAAACCAAAAAAATCGGCCAATGTAATATCCTCTCATAATAGCAGAGGAGAATAATCCCCTCTGCTTATATTTATAGGTGTTAGGAAGTAGTATCTGATTCCCAATATTGAACCTGAAGTTCAACAGTGAACTCTTCGATGACATTTTCTGAATCGTACGATACGTCGATTGCAGCAATGTTAGTCGGGAAAGTCCCACGGAAATCATAACGCTTCACAGTTTCACCTGCTTTGTTTAACTGTTCTACAACCATGTCAGCCTGATAGTCGACTGGGTTTGTTAGACCAGTATTTGCATTATGCTGATTAATACCATTCATCCAACGTTCGAAAGCATTACGCGTTTCCATTTGAACGTCATTGATGATTGTCACTGACCAAGGTTCGAATGTACGATCGCCTGCAATTTGCAATTGACGTCCACGGAACGGGATTGTGATTGGTGCAATGATAGAGGCAGGTAGCTGAGCAGCTTTACACATAAATGATGCAAGCTCAACATTTGCTCCGGCATAACCAGGAAAGTTAAGTGTAGCTTTAAACAAGTTGGCACGAGCACCGCCACCTGTCAACTTGGATTTAAAGTCATCAACGCCTAAAATAGCCATATCTTATGTCTCCTTACTGACCGATGATCTCAGAGAATTCAACGCCGGTTCGTGTGGCAATGAAGTTCAATGTGATAAAGTTAATCGACCTAGCAGGCTTGATATAGATATCAGC
>FZLS01000246.1 GCA_900197625.1 Rhodobacteraceae bacterium Water-Bin34
TGAATATATTACCGCTCAGACTATTTGTGTCGACGGTGGAAATGTACTGAGGTGATTTAATGTCGATTATGCATCCACAATTTGAAGTAGTAGACCGTTCAACTAGATCAATTCGATATCTTGAACATGGATGGCCAACAGATCTATGTAGATGGCATGCTCATGAAGAATATGAATTGCATCTGATTGTTGAAACAAGAGGTAAGGCATTTGTTGGTAACTTTATTGGTAATTTTGAGCCTGGCAGTTTGTTTCTTACAGGTCCAAACCTTCCTCATAATTGGGTGACTGACAGCGTTTCATCAGAAAAAATTGAAATTCGAGATATGTTGGTTCAATTCAGCCAGAAAAGCTTCGAAAAATTAGCAGAAGGTTTTCCAGAGTTTTCTGGAATACGAAAAATGTTAGATTTGGCTGCTTCAGGTATTTTATTCAAAGGATTTAATGCAACATTTGCGCGTGGCCATATGGAGGCGATTAGAGACAATACAGGACCTGAGCGAATACTTGCATTTATTAGGTTTTTGGTGCGGTTAAATGAGCATGCTGAAAAGGTCACTTTGTCTGAAACTAAATTAGTTAATGCTGATGGGAATAGTAAGTATGCACGCATTGGAAATATTATTGATCACATATTAGAGAATTTTTCAGCAGATTTACATGCTGTAGATGCAGCTGAAATGGCAGGAATGTCTTTGACAACATTTGGAAGAAATTTTTCAAGTGTTACGGGGCATAGTTTTGTTGAATTTGTTAACCGCGTAAGAATTGGTCAAGCATGTGGAATGTTATATGCCTCTGATGATCAAGTGACGTCTATTTGTTTTGATGTTGGGTTTAAAAATGTAGCTAATTTCAATCGGCATTTTCTAAAAATTAAAGGCATGACCCCATCAATATATAGGGAAACAGCACGTAAACAACTATCAGATAAAATGGATCCAGTTTTATGAATAAAATTAAGTTACCCAAAATTTATAAAACATCCTATGACAAAAATGAATGTAATATTGGAGTTGTTCATCTTGGTTTTGGGGCTTTTCATCGTGCTCATCAGGCTGTCTATCTTGATGATTATATGTCAAAAACTAATGACCTGCGATGGGGTATAGCTGCAGTTAATCTACGAAAAAGTGAATCAGATCATTTTGTAAAAACATCAAATGAAATTAAATCGATTGATGGGTATCTAGTAAAATCTTATTCATCTGACGGTGAAGATACTGTTCGAATGGTTAGGTCGCATTTAGAATTTTATGATTGGACTGTTAACCCAGAAGCTTCACAAAATTTACTTTCAATAGAAAGTGTACATTTAATTACAATTACAGTTACTGAAAGTGGATATTATACTGATACAAATGGTAAATTAAATTTAAATGATCCAGTTATTAATGATGAAATAAATAATCTAAATTTTAAAACTATTTATGGTTATTTGCGAAATGCTATTAATGCTCGTATTTTGGCTAATGGAAAGCCTATTACAATTGCTTGCTGTGATAATATCCGACAGAACGGCTTAATGCTCAAACAAAATTTATTGGCATATTTGAATGCTTGTGGCGATCAATTAACATTAGAATGGGTTCAAAATAACGCTTTTTTCCCATGTTCTATGGTAGACAGAATTACTCCACAAACATCTACATTGTTAAAGCAAGAACTTTCATTATTAATGGGATGCAAAGTATACTCACCAATTATGGCAGAAGATTTTTCTCAATGGGTTTTAGAGGATGTAACTTCGGGCGAATTGCCTCAATTAGGTAATGTTGGAGTTACAATAACTAAAGATATCGACCCTTATGAAGAAACTAAGATACGTGTTCTTAATGGTGGCCACACTGCATTAACTTATATGGCGGCTTTAAATAAAATAGTAACATTTGATGAAGCAATGGAGACATCAGATTTATTGGAACATTTTAGAGGTTTTCAAACCCAGGAAGTTTTACCAGCTTTAGTCTTGGATACACCATTTTCAAAAAATGATTATCTAGAAAAAATAGAGGAACGATTTTGCAATAAAGCTATTGGTGATACAATTTCTAGAATTTGTGCTGATGGGATGGCAAAATTTCCAATATTCATTAGGCCAACTTTAGAGGGATGCTTTAAGCAAGGTATTATTCCTCATTTTAGTATAAAAAGTATTGCTAGTTGGCATCAGTTTTGCATTCACGTTGCTGCAGGAAAAATTGATTTTAATTATGTTGAACCTTCTTGGTTATATTTGAAAACAATTATTGGAACTGATGATTTCATAACCTGTAAACAATTGTGGTCTGACATACCAAACAAATATCCAGATTTTGCAATAAGTCTGCGTAATGAAATTTTTGAAATGGAGAAAAAATGGCCAGTTTAACACTTCGTG
>FZLS01000263.1 GCA_900197625.1 Rhodobacteraceae bacterium Water-Bin34
CTAGATTATAATATTTAGATCTAGCATAATCATAATCATCTTTTACATCATTCATTAACTAATCCATCCATCCCAAGATTCAACTAAAGATTCTATATTAGCAGTAATTGTTGATGTTGCACCACTTATTACATCGTCTTTAGTAAATATTCCGCTAACACCTCTTGCTGTCACTTTATTATCAGCTACACTTATAACAACACCAGTAGCACCAGAACTATTTCCAGAAATAGTTTCGCCAATAGTAAATGTATCTCCATCCTGAGGTGCTGTAATATTTGATACTGTAATAATTATCTGATCTGGAGTATCTGGTTGAAATAGGCTTTCAACTACAGTATAATAATCTGTTTCTTTAGCACTAAACGGACTAACAACTGCAGCTTGTCTTTGCATAGGCTTATCACTAACTGATACATTGTTATTGTAGTCGATATTGACTGATTTAATAATTCCCTGAGATCCAATTCCTCCGTAAAAATTGACTCTAGTTTCAAAGTCTAATGTATATATTATAACTCTACGCGTTGTAAAATCGCCTTCATAATCATCGGATATACCAACCGACCCTAAAATGAATGGTTGGTCCGACACAAATGAATTATTTACTTCTTTTACTGAAACTGTATATTCTGGTTGAAAAAATGGAAGTATTTGCTCTAATATCTGTAATGCGTCATCTTGGTTTTTTGCCATAATACTAAGTTGAAGACCTAGAGTATATGCAACAGGCCCAAGTATGGTTTTCTTTTTATTAGAATCAAGCGGATCTGGAATAGTTTGTTTCAATCCTTTTTGCAATTTAGTATTAGTATTATATGCTAAACTTGTAATTTCAAAAGACATACGAGGAAGCTTTAATGCAATTTTAGGATCATCAAAATCTGTTTGCTGATCTAATCTTGCAAGGAACTTTTGTTTAGGACCGTATGCTAATGGAACCTTTATAATATTTTTTGCACTGCCATCCGAGCCTTTTCGCATAACATTAATGTCATTAAATAATGTTCCAAATACTGCTACTGTTCTACGAATTGCAGCGTGATAAAAATGATTACCAAACATTATACTTCTCCAAATGGATTTGATTCTGAGAAGTCAATAATATCATCAGCTTCATTCTCAAAGTTAAAGTTACGTGCAGCAAGATCTGTGGTAAATGTATTATCTACAGAAGAAGAAACATCATAAACCTGAGTTATAGTTGCAGTAGCACCTGATGTAATTCCTACAAGTGTATTAGATACGCCGAATGTATGATACAATCCATCAGTAGTTTCTATCTGATTGACTGTCATTTTTACACCATCGATCTGCAAGAGCTGCGCCGATATATTAACTTCTTCTACAACTGGTGTAACATCTAGTTCAGATGCTTGTACAGATACATATTTAATTCTTTCACCAATTTCAAATGTACCTGTAACATTTTCAACATCAAATATTTCTTGATAACCAAAGTTATTTTCAATACTATCAACTTCAGCAACACCGGTATTAAATTCTTCGTCATTGAATTCGAATAGTCTTGCCTGTAGTTTAAATACTGGTAAGTTACTTAACTGATAAAACGGTTGTTCGTGTTCTACATAACTGATTTCAAAGAATGACTTTGACAGAGGAAGATAAATTAAATCACCCTCATGTGGTCTATCATCATTAATATCTGAGTTCCATACACCTACAAGTTTTTGCCATGATCGTTTTGCAACAATAAACGTAGCTTCATCACGTATTTCCATACCAAACTTTTGAAATATATTACCTTCGCCTTCGAACCCTTCAGTGTTCTCAATAAACATCTCTATGGTATTGGCGCTGTTAAATTCTGATTCTATGTCTTCACCTAGGATAGTATCGCGCTGCACAATCTTGCGAGGCATATAGAAAACATCCTGACCGTACATCTTGATGG
>FZLS01000240.1 GCA_900197625.1 Rhodobacteraceae bacterium Water-Bin34
AATTATTGAGCGCATAGATTCAGGCTGCGCTAGCAATCTGATGCGAGTTCTCATTAGTTTGACAGCACCAAACGGATTGAAGGTAAAGTCGAAATTTCTAGGTATTGAAAAATATAAGCAAGTGGACAAGAAAAAGAATAGTGACACATAAGCTGAGTGCAACCGTTTTAATATTAATACTCTGGCAAAACCCATAGCTTCTGAATTGCATCGAAAGCTTCGTATTTGAAGGTTGGCTAAACCCCAAAATTTTCTCGTGGCACCGTGAATCTACTGCCCTTGGCCGGAGGATTTTCAGGCTGTCCGGCAAAACATTGGGCTATTTTCATCCATTTTCTCGCAATTGCGCCCTCGGATGTTAGCCTCGTGTCTTGAACATTGCGAACTTGTGTGACGACTTCGGCAAACTCCAATGCTTTGCCCTTGATCGATGACGGTGATCCGCTGTCACCCCATTCCCATATCTTCCCGGAGGGACTGATTAACCTAACATAAGGGATGTGGTCTGGAACTTTCAGGCCTCTATTAGCGAAACTCCAACCAAACGTAGCGACTCCAAGATGGCAAATATTTTTAATTCTATCATGCGGGGTACGCCCCACTCCCAAAGCATCAAATATTTCTTGACCATGCGCCCATGTTTCCATTTGACGTGCGGTTATACTAGATTTGGCGCTCATTTCTGGTCCAAACCACTTAAGACGCACACTGGGGTCCGCACAAGCAAAAGCTGTCCCCAATTTTCTGCTGTTACTATACCACCGCTCAAACAAATTTTTCCCATTAAGCTCGTCCAAAAAAGGATATTGGCTCTCTAGAAGTGACATCCCTTGATCTAGATGAGATGAAACGTTTGAATGGATCTTTGCAAACTCATCTTCGTTTTGCAGTGACTTTAAAGCTGCCAAATCGAACATGTATAAATGTCCAATCACGTCGTTCACGGTCCAAGATTTAAAAAGAGTTTTTTTAAAAAATATACTTTCGAGCTGATCGCGCAACAAATTTGACAATTCGTCAACCTCGGCCAAATAATCGTGAGCTTGTTGCATTGTTATCCCTAAGTCGTTTCGTTTCATTTACATATTACCAAAAAGAAAGATGTTTTGTTCAAAAATTTAAAAGGAAATTTGAAGAATTTTTGCGTGAAAGTGCGCTAGTTGGCTTAATTATCGGGAATACGCAGTAAGATAACCAATAACAAACAACCAAACGAGCCAGTTAATCCAAGCGCCGGCACTACCCCCAGGTAATCAGTGAACCCACCTAAAAAAACTGCGCCCAGTGCTGTACCACCAATTGCAGCCATGGTCCAAAGGCTCATTACACGGCCCCGAAAACTGTCTTCCAGTTCCATTTGGATAGTACTTTGGAGCGATATCCCAGACAGGGTCCCAGCAAATCCCAAGTAAGAAATAAAACCTAGGGTTAGATACCACGAACCGCACAGACCAATGAGAGGAATAAATACAAAACCAAAAAAAATACTTACAGGCACATACTTGGGCAATATCCCAGGAGGCTGACTAGAAGAAAACGCTTTGACTATACCCGCTAATAGTGCGCCAAATCCAGCGAATGACGTCAGTAGCCCCAGCCCTGTTGCTCCACGTCCAAAAAAGCCATCCGCGATCACGGGCAAAATTTCGAGAACACTGCGCAGTAAAAAGGAAGACAATGCAGTTATTAAAAGTGCCTTTAAAATTAATGGGCTTTTAAATGAATATAAAATTCCTGTAGTTAGTGCTTTCATGAATGCTTCTTTTTGCGCATTCAAAGCCAATTCACGCCGTGGTCGTAGAAAGCTTAAAGCTAAGAGAAATGGGGGGTAGCAAAGTATTTGAACGAAAAGTGAAGCCTGTATTCCGTAAAATGCAATAATCCATCCTGCAATTGCTGGTCCAGTTAATCTTGCTAAATTAAAATTGATAGCACTTAGTGTAACAACTGAGGCGATTGAAGTACTGTCAACCAGGAGTGGTCCCAGCGACATTCGAACGGGGGAATGTGCTGAGACCACCATTCCAGTACACAGCGTTAAAAACAATAAATTAAGCTCGTTCAAAATCCCAAGAGCGAAAAACGCATAAAAACTAATAGCGATCATAAACGATAGGAATTGAGTAAAGATGGCTGCCTGCTTAACTCTTACTCGATCCACAAGTACCCCAAAAAGTGGGCCGGCCAGTAATGACGGTATAAAGTTTACAAATGCAACCATGCCAACAAAAGATGCTGATGAGGTCAAATCCCACGCGATCCAACCTGTAGTGACCCTTTGCATCCAAACAGCGTTAGATGCAAAAATATTACCACAAATATAAATGCGGAAATCTTTAGAGGTTAAGGCTGATAGGTTCATAATCGAGAGCTAATGGATCGATTGAACCGTTACAATATGATAAAATTCTAGCCTATGTAAACACTAAGGGCATTTAACCCTCTCGCCTCTGTAAGCACCATACGCTTCTAGAGGTAGCAAACCTGATCGCTGTCGTAGGAGGCGATACGACAGCCCATGAGG
>FZLS01000239.1 GCA_900197625.1 Rhodobacteraceae bacterium Water-Bin34
ATGCAGTTACGCTCCACTCTCCCTCCAGTACGCCATTCCCGATCCCAGTGTATTCTTCGTTTTCATCACTCCAAAACTCTTTGCCCATTTCCCACATACTAAAGTTAAGGACGTAGGTGTATTCTATCGCTGCTACCTTAAAGTCGTGGCCTTGGTTCATCGGGTCTAGTGAATATCCAGAGGGATCAAAAACATCATTATCTATAGCTTCTTTGAGCGCTAGATAAAGTTCAGATGTTTTCCATGCTGCATCACTCGCATCATGGTCAGGTTGGTCACCAGGGTTTTTAGGGTCTGGCGGTGTTTGGGTATAGTTTAATGCTTCAACAGAACCTTCGACAGCTCCCCTCACACCAAAGAAATGTATCGTGTGCATTATGTGCTCATACACTTCATGTATATCGCCATCACCAGGGCCGATAATACCCGTACTATTTTGATACCAAACCATATCAGCTCCACTACCAACCGTTAGTAGGTCAGTGCCAGCCCCATAGTAAAAATCTATGCCAGTGTCATATTGGTTCGATGGATTAAGGGGATATTCGTCAAAGGCTCCCTTCAAAATCCTTTGAAATGTTGGTGCACCCGCATGCCATGTGCCTTCTTCACCTGCCAGAACCGCTTTCATCTGCTCTTGTGCTGCTGAATTGATGCCTGGTGCAGTTGGGTCCATTAACATTACGTAAGATTGTGCAACTTTATGCGCCCATTCATCAGGTACTTCGGCTTGATTTCCGACTGCTCCACCTACCACCAGTTTGACGCCATAAACCTCTAAGGTTCTATCCCAGAGATCGCTTGTTGTAGGTTGCAACGAACCTTTGGTCGTGGAATTGGCGCTTTGGGAGTTATTAGGGCCCTGGGAGTTAGGCTGATCAGAAGTCTCACCACCACCACAAGCCGCCAATGCAAAACCGAATGGTGACATCAATAAGGGTGTTTTCTTACTAAGTTTATTCTTGAGCTGCTTTGCCGTCATGTCGAATCTCCACGAGTATCAACAATAGACTGCCATTTCATGCAGTGACCTGTAAATGGTTTTACACCTCACCATTCATCTCTGTATTCGCAGCACCCATAAGCGCATCATAAGAACCGCCACAATAAACAATCTGATACGTGTTGTTACCTTTGACGCCACAGTTGTTGCATCTGGCCCTCTGACGTACCTCGTGGGCTGTGGTATCGCCTCCAACGACAGCTATCAGGTTAGCTACCTCTAGCATCGTATGGTGCTTACAGAGGCCACAGGTGATGCTGAGTTGATGCTGTGGGATGGTCGAGAGTTTGGTCATTTCGAGTGTTAAGCGCTAATTGCCATCTAAGGTATCCTTGAAACTTAACGCCAACCAAGTAAGCCCAACAAAGAACAGAGGTCGAGAAACAACAAACGTAGTTAAGTAAGGGCGATCATTAAGACTGATCAACCCAGAAAAAATAATAAAGTTATCGACTGTGGTATTTAGCATAAAAACCAGCGCTATCAGACACATTACTTTGAATCCAAGATTGAAATATGCAGCCATATTAATACCAAGAAAGAGCCAAAACATTACAATGGCTCGACCATTAAAGACAGTTAGAAAATCTTCACTAATCAAGTCTGCATCAACCGCATTAAGCAAGTTACTATTTAAAAAATAATAAATTACCAAAAACACGACAACATAAGCATTACACAACAATAAAAGAGTCTTAAAAGTTTTGCTCTGCTTGATTATGTTCGCTTTCACTTCTCTGGATTCAGCAAAGACCTCTAAAATTGCATTAATTTCTGTAGTGTTGATTTTTTTGTCTGCCATGGCGCTAACCACCTTCCGGCGGGCGAAATGTTAATTCAAAGCTCATCCATATTAAGCAGGCTAAAAATAATGGACGAATTGCCTGTATGAAGTTGACCAAGCCTCTCTGGGGGTATTCAATTATTCGATAGAGAACCAAGTGATCATCGATATAGATTGCTATAGCCCAAGCGGTCAAAGCTATTGTAACGAACTTTGCATTTCTTACTGATGTAAACAGGATGATTGGATACCCTAATAACGCAAAGATCACTATCGTAAATCTTAAATAGGTCAACTTCATTGCTGTCCTAACGTGAATTTCGTCCCAAGTGTCGAACACGTTATCGGGTAAAGTCGCAATTGCAAACATTGCTAGCAGCAAGAAACCATAGGCTCCTATAAAAGAACCCCAGAAGAGTTTTGTAAACTGATACTTTTTAATCGCAACCATAACCCGACTTAGCACACTTAAGTAGCCATAGGGGCAAAAAATAATTGCATCTGGTTGAGTCTACCATCGCATATACAACAGCATTGCTTGTCCAGCCCGTG
Source organism: Rhodobacteraceae bacterium Water-Bin34 (assembly GCA_900197625.1). Classification (GTDB taxonomy): domain Bacteria; phylum Pseudomonadota; class Alphaproteobacteria; order Rhodobacterales; family Rhodobacteraceae; genus Amylibacter. Next base: position 2,340 of record FZLS01000239.1, read on the forward strand.
GGTTCAATTCTACAGTTAGTGCATAAACCCATCCGCAAATGTTTTGTGCATCATAACAACCAATACACGAGACAAGTCACAGCAACGCCCTTGATGAACGACACCCAATAGATTGCGTAATTAGACCACCCAAGTTTTAAGCGTAATCTCTCAGCTAGTTCGCTGTGCCACTCGAATACTTTCATTATCTCGCCTCCCAACGCCCTAACTT
>FZLS01000234.1 GCA_900197625.1 Rhodobacteraceae bacterium Water-Bin34
CTAATGGAAATACAAAACCTGCACTGCTTGCCACCGTAACACATAGATAAAAAACCACCCATGTTAATATTTTATTTTGCTTACTCACACAGGTCTCCATTTGTAATTTAATTTTACTGCCATATTCGCAATTTCATCTCGGTATCTTATTTTTTACAATGTGGTGTTTAATTTTCATCCATTTAATGAAGAATTTTGTACTTCTGATAATTATATATGTTTGGGCAACGATTGAGATGACGCACTCCCGATTAGGACAAAAACTGATCTACTTCTCTAGAATGTTGCACAAAAATCTTCATGGCATCGCCTTTTGATAAACGATTTATAGCACCGTCAGCAACTTCTTGTTTTGTCCACATCCAATCTTTAAAAGGATCATCCCTCATTGCCCAATTTGAAAATAATCGCCGTTTTGACCTGCCGTCTTCCAAGAGTGTTACATCAGTATGGCGATTATCGAGTTTTATTTTTGAATAAATAAAATCAATTTTATAAGCTGGTCCTTCAAGATATTGCAAGTATAGGTCTGATCTACAAATTAAAGCACCGGTAATTTCGTTTTTTTTATTATTAATTTGCGACTGTGTGAGAATACTCTTTAGAATTTTATCATCGAAACCAACTGGTTTAGATACATAAATTACTTGTTTGATTAACGAATGAATTCGATTTGTCATATGATATAGGTTATTACAAATACATAATATGTCAAATTAGGCATTATAACTAATGATACCTTAATCTTGTAATGTATCATAATATTCTTCAAATACTCTAAGTTTATAATGAATATAAATTTTTGTAGTCCTTGCTTTATGAACCTGTTGAATTATTTGACACTTAATCAATATTTACCAAATTAATAATTTATTAATAGTGAGGATAATAAATGAAAAAAGCTCTTTTATTTGGGTCTATAGGTGTACTTACAGAAACATCAGAATTGCAAAGAAAAGCTTACAACGAGGCATTCAAATTAAATAATTTAGAATATACATGGAATGTTGGAACATATTGTGAATTGCTTAAAGAGCCAGGTGGAAAAAAGCGCCTATCTTCATTTGGAGATAAAATTATCTCTGATGAACAGGTTGTAAAAATTCACAATGATAAACAACAAATTTTCGAAAGTTTAATTGCGGATGGTATTAAACCACGTCCAGGATGCCTCGTGACTTTAAAGAGATGTAAAGAGTTGGGCATTAAAGTGGGCTTTATAACCACAACAACCCCAAAAACCATTAACATAATAAAAGAAGGTTTATCGAATTTTCTTAATTTTGAGGATTTTGATTTAATTACTTCAAGTGAGAAAGTTTCGTTCGATAAACCTAATCCTGAAGTTTATAAATTTGCTTTAAAAGAATTAGGAATTTCCCCACATGAAGCCGTTGCTATTGAAGACACAATTGTCAATCAATCTTGTGCAGCTAACTGTGGTATTGATTGCTATTTGTATCCAGGAGAATATGCATCGATTAGTTATAACGACATGACGGGGAAAAAATACATATCAGAAAAATTAGAATTTTCTGAGGTTATTATTTAGAAATAAATTCAAAAGCTATGATTTTGGGAAATGTTTTTAAGCTGAATATTTGAGGCTAAAAATATTTTATATTAATAGCCTCACTTAATTACTTCTATTTAGAAGATTGCTTTTCTTCGTAAACAGTTTTCTTTTCTAAATACTGTTCTTCAGTCAAGTTGTGCCATCCAACACAGTTACCATTTGGGCTGCGCCCACATCCACATTTAGCCATTTTTGATTCCTTAATTTGCAATTATAAATATTCAACTAGCATTCGGATTAATTTTGACAATTACCTAGATCGTTTGAGTTGTTTTATCGTTCATGATCAGTGATTTAGTATTCTATCTAGATATTTGAATAAGCCTTCAAGATTTTCTAAGAGTACTATTAAATGTGCTTCAATCTGAATTTTGGAATAATTTGATTAAAGATTTTTATAGGTTGAGTTCCAAGAGTCCGTCAGGATTAGCCGCACGGGATTGGCAAACAATGATAGTGTTTTTCTGCTGGGCTTTGGAAAGTACAAAATCACGATGCTCCACTTCGCCCGAAACTAACCCACACTTACATACACCACAAAGCCCATCGCTACATTTTAGATTTACTGGGATGCCGTTTTCTATAAGGACTTCTGCAGCATTTTTATTTGCAGGCACAGTCAACTCTATTTTTGATTTCAATAGTTTTATTGTAAAAGCAGAGTTTTTATAATCTGGTATTTCTGGCACTGAAAAGTATTCCAGGTGCCTAGCATCTTCAGGGAAACCTGCGCGCTGTGCAGCGTCCATAACTGCCGACATATAGGCCTCAGCTCCACAAGCGTAAACATTCCATCCACTCTGATATCCTGACATGATACTATGGAAATCGGCTCTTGTCCCTTCATTAGAAACATGAAGTGTTACATGATCAGACCAAGGAAAGCTGGAGATATCTTCCAATAGCCCCATTGTTTCCCTTTTGCGTCCAGAGTAGTGCAACTCGAAGGCCGCTTTACGCGCGTAAAGCTCATGCGCCATAGCTATCAAAGGTGTTATGCCAATACCACCACCCATAAGTAGGG
>FZLS01000233.1 GCA_900197625.1 Rhodobacteraceae bacterium Water-Bin34
AGTACATTTGTTGCTAAAGGAGCATCATATCAAGCTGATCATAATTCACATGACGATCTTATGATGAACTTAGTGATGTTTGGTTGGTTCACATCTACATCGTTCTTTGCAGAATCTACTGATGTAAATATGAAACATATGTTATATAAGCAAAAAGTAAAACAAATGGAAGATGAAGTCATACCAGTCGGACATATGCCACAGCAAGACGATCACCATCATCCATTCGGCCAGGGTTGGGAAACCTATAAACCGTAGTTGTTATAAATAAGTATATTGAGAAAATTCGTATTATGATAAATCTTATAATTAACATGAAGGAGTTTAGATGGCTAATCTAGTTTCGCCTGGAGTACAGGTAAAAGAAATCGATTTGACCAATGTCGTTCCGTCAGTATCATCAACAATAGGAGCTATGGCCGGCGCGTTTACGTGGGGTCCAGCGAATGAGATTACTACTGTCACATCGGAAACACAATTGGTTGAGAAGTTCGGACAGCCAGATGCAAACACATTCGAAAGTGTTTTATCTGCAGCCCAATTTCTGAGCTATGGCAACAATTTAAAAGTTGTTAGAGCAGTTGGAACTTCAGCACGTAACGCGACAGCGTCAGGTACTGGAATTCTAACACAAAACAAGACCGTGTTTGACGGTCAATCACCTGCAGCAACGGACTATGTGCAAGCACGTCATCCGGGTGTTAAAGGTAATGCAGTAGGAGTATCATTTGCTACTGCTGGACAAACAATGACAGCGTGGCAAGCTGGCAATGTAGAAAGTGCACCAGGTACATCTGCGGGAGCAGCTGCAGTTGGTGGTTCAAATGATGAAATTCACGTATGGGTTTATGACGCAGACGGTTCAATAACAGGTACAATAGGAGAAGTACTTGAATATTGGACTTACTTATCACAAGCCAGCGATGTGAAAAGTTCAGATGGTTCTACATTATACTACAAAGACGTTATCAACCAAGGTTCAAATTGGATCTTTGCAGGTAATCATAAATCAACACTTACCAAAGCAGGTCAATCAGCTACAAGCAATGCGTTTGTTACAGTAGCTACGTTTTTTGTTGACTTAACTGGTGGTGTAGATGATAACGTATTAACGGTAGGTGAAACTACCGCAGGTTATGCCTTAATGGCAGATGCCGAAACAGTTGATACTAATTTAATATTCCAAGCAAACTCAGGATTGAGTGCGTCTGATAATATTACGTTAAGTAACTTCATAACTGCCCAAGCGGCAGCAAGAAAAGATGCAGTAGGTTTTGTCTCTCCTGAAAGAGCGGCAACAGTTGGCGCAGCAGCACCAGCTACTTCGGTAGCTACATGGAGAACTGGTTGTACTTCAACGTCTTATGGCTTTGGAGATAGTGGTTCTTTATATGTTTACGATAAGTATAATGATGTTTATCGTTGGATTGCAGCAGCAGGATCTATGGCGGGACTAGCAGCAAATGCAGATTTAGTTGCAGATGCATGGTTCTCACCAGCTGGATTCACAAGAGGTAATGTTCGTAACGTTACTAAACTAGCATGGAACCCTAATCAAGCGGAAAGAGATGCATTATACAAGACAGGTGTAAACCCAGTTGTTACTTTCCCAGGTCAAGGTACATTGTTATTTGGTGACAAAACGTTACAAGCTAAGCCAAGTGCATTCGATAGAATTAATGTTAGGAGACTATTCATTGTTCTTGAGAAAGCAGTATCTACAGCGTCGAAAGCATCATTATTCGAATTTAATGATGAATTTACGAGGGCACAATTTAGAAACATGGTTGAGCCATTTTTGAGAGATGTTCAGGGAAGAAGAGGTATTACAGACTTTAAGGTTGTTTGTGATGGTACTAATAACACTGGTAACATTATAGATGCTAATAAGTTTGTAGCAGATATTTATGTCAAACCTGCAAGATCTATTAACTTTATAACATTAAACTTCATCGCCACGAGAACTGGTGTTGAGTTTAGTGAAATTGCGGGAGGTAATTAATCATGGCGATTTTAGGCGTAGATGATATAAAAGCCCAACTAAGAGGCGGCGGAGCAAGACCTAATCTATTCCAGGTCACTATGAGCTTTCCAGCTTTAGTTATTAAAGAAAACTTTCCAAGTTTTACTTACATGTGTAAAATGGCATCATTGCCAGGTAGTACAATTGCACCTATTGAAGTTCCATTCAGAGGTCGTAAGTTGCAAATAGCTGGTGATAGAACATTTGATCCATGGAGTATTACTGTAATAAATGATACGGACTTTGCAGTACGTAATGCTTATGAAGATTGGATGAACATGATTAACGAACATAAAAGAAATACTGGATTAACAGATCCTACTTCTTATATGGCTGATATGATTGTTGAACAACTTGATAAGGATGGTTCAGTACTTAAGAAGTATGATATCAGAGGAACTTTCCCTACAACTTTAGGACCGATCGAGCTTGACTATGGCTCAGAGAACGTTATCGAAGAGTTTGAGGTTGAGTTACAAATACAGTATTGGGAGTCTGATACAACAACGTAAATCATCGATATAACATAAGGAGTGCCTTCGGGCACTCTTTTCTAAGTGTTATAAATAATATTTAGAAAAG
>FZLS01000230.1 GCA_900197625.1 Rhodobacteraceae bacterium Water-Bin34
TGAAGGGGTGTCATTTGTGTGCATAAGACTCATCCTGATTCAAAAATTTTTAGACAATTACGCCGGTCAGTGTCTAAGGTCAAGGAATAAGGAATTTCATTTATGCATAAATTTCAATCTCTTGCATGGCTGTGATTTCCTTGAATAAACCCGTAATCTTCTATAGTTTGAAAATCTTGGATACTAATGCCACAGGAGTTTGGTGAATGCGTGATAAAATAAATTCTGCCATGAAACAGGCTATGCGTGATAAAGAAGTTTTGAGACTGTCTACTTTGAGATTGGTTATGGCGGCTATCAAAGATAGAGATATAGCTGCACGCGTTGATGGCGTAGATAATAGTGTAAGTGATGATGAAATTTTATCGATACTCGCTAAAATGATAAAGCAGCGTAAAGATAGTGCCGCAGCTTATGATAATGCAGGTAGAACTGAATTGGCTGCGCAAGAAAAGTCAGAGATTGAAATTATTACTGATTTTCTGCCAAAGCAACTAAGTGATAATGAAATCGAAGATGCTGTAAAGAAAGTGATTAATGACTCAGGGGCATCTGGAATTAGAGATATGGGTAAAGTTATGGGACTTCTTAAAAGTACTTATGCAGGCCAAATGGATTTTGGTAAAGCAGGTGGGGTCGTAAAAACTTTATTAGGATAAATTTCAACATTAAAATGAATTAAATAAAAAGGCCAAAGCTTTTGCTTTGGCCTTTTTTAATAATAAGATTTTTTATCTCAATGAGTGCTTCTATCCCAATCTGACTGTTTTGGAAGCGTTTCAAAAGTATGTTCTGGCGGTGGATTTGGTAATGTCCATTCCAATGTATCCGCATGTTTACCCCAGTATGCAGGTTCTGTAACTTTTTTGCCCCACAATAGTGAGTAAAAAATTACTACAATAAAGAACACAAACGATGCAAATGATAAGAACGCGCCGTAAGAACTAACTTCATTCCAGTATGCAAACTGTTCGGGGTAATCAATATATCTTCTAGGCATTCCCTGACGTCCAAGGAAGTGCTGAGGGAAGAATGTTACATTTGCACCAATAAACATCATCCAGAAGTGCAGTTTACCTGCCCATTCAGGGTATGCACGGCCTGACATTTTTGTGAACCAATAGTAAATACCAGCAAAGATACAAAACACTGCACCTAGAGACATAACGTAGTGGAAGTGAGCTACTACGTAATATGTATCATGATAAGCGCGGTCTACACCTGCCTGTGAAAGTACAATCCCTGTAACGCCGCCTACAGTAAATAAGAATAAGAAACCAAAAGCCCAAAGCATTGGCGTTTTCATTTCTATTGAGCCACCCCACATTGTGGCAATCCAGGAGAAGATCTTGATGCCTGTGGGTACAGCAATAACCATTGTTGCCAACATGAAATATGATTGCTGGGTTAATGACATACCGACTGTATACATGTGGTGGGCCCAAACTACGAAGCCTAATGCCCCGATCGCCACCATTGCGTAAACCATTGGCAGATAACCAAATATAGGCTTGCGAGAGAAAGTTGAAATTACGTGTGATACAATTCCAAAGCCTGGCACAATGATCATATAAACTTCAGGGTGCCCAAAGAACCATAACAAATGCTGGTATAGAATTGGATCACCACCACCTGCTGGATCAAAGAATGTAGTTCCAAAGTTTCTATCAGTAAGTAACATAGTAATAGCGCCAGCTAATACAGGTAGTGATAGCAAGATCAAAAAAGCTGTCACAAAGATTGACCATGCAAACAAGGGCACTTTATGAAGTGTCATTCCTGGTGCACGCATGTTCAGGAATGTTGTGATCATGTTAATTGCACCTAAGATGGATGATGCGCCGGACACGTGGACAGCAAATATTGCGAAATCCATGGACATACCACCTTCTCGGGTGGACAAGGGAGCGTATAATACCCAACCTACACCAGAACCGGCTTGGTCATTTCCACCTGGTGTGATGATAGATAGAACAGCTAATGTAGAGCCAGTAAAATACATCCAGAATGATAAGTTGTTTAGACGAGGGAAGGCCATATCAGGCGCACCAATCATCAGTGGCATAAAGTAGTTACCAAATCCGCCAAACATGGCTGGAATAACAACAAAGAACATCATTAAAATACCGTGGCCGGTTATCAAAACATTCCATAAGTGGCCATTTGGTGTACATTCACCTGCCGCCAAAGCTGCCGCGTTTGCAACTTTATCTAAGTTTTCCATACACATGTATTGTACGCCTGGCTCCATAAGCTCTAAGCGCATATAAATTGTGAATGAAACAGAGACAAAACCTAATAGTCCTGCTGTGAAAAGGTAAAGGATACCAATATCCTTGTGATTAGTTGACATAAACCATCTAGTAAAAAACCCTGGTCGGGCGTGGTCATGCGCTGCTGCATCTGCCATGTGTATTCTCCTGACACGTCATTTTTAAAGCGAATCTCATTAGAAAAGCTTTTTATGACTTGTTACCTAGCGGTTTTGTTATTTGGGAACAACTGTTTCAAATCCATAAATGACTAAAAGAGACCCCGTGTCGCAGGTTTGGTTAAATGTAATTTTTAGTATTTGGATGTAATGTTAATCTCTGAGCTAAGACTTATTTTGATCATTCTTTGCCAAAAACGTTCTTGAAGGTTTTTGAAAGTGCATTATCCAAGTCATCCATAGAAGCTT
>FZLS01000228.1 GCA_900197625.1 Rhodobacteraceae bacterium Water-Bin34
TCATGCGCCATAGCTATCAAAGGTGTTATGCCAATACCACCACCCATAAGTAGGGTCTTAGTTGCATTATGATTGAGGGCAAAGTGATTGATAGGTTGTGAGAAGAACACATGCCGTCCTTTGGTAAATACTCGGTGCATTAGCTTCGACCCACCCCGACCATCATCTTCTCGTAAAACTACAATCTGGTACTTAGAGCGATCTGCTGGATCTCCTGACATCGAGTATTGTCTGAGGAATTCAGGCGCAACGACGATGTCTAGATGTGCCCCTGCCTGCCATTTTGGCAACGGATCTCCAGAGATCGTCTGAAATTCATATTTCATAATTCCCTTCGCCGTTTCCTCTGCAACTGTTACAATTGCAGGGATTACTGGACTTTGTTCATCATTATCGTAGCGGTGAAGTATGCTTTTATCCCCTGCCGCAACACGCTTTTTGTGCTCTTCAGCAGAAACCATTTCTTGGTAAGCCTTGATCCCTTTTTCTCGATCCATCGTGTAAGGATAAAGATAGGGCGGTGGCGCCAATGTTGCTGGATAGACTGCCATGGTCTGATCTTTGAACTTGAGCTCTAGGTCTTTTGAAAGACTTCGCATGTTTACTTTATTTTTTGTAGGGCGATAGCCACCATCTTCCTCAATTTCGAGATCCCACCACCACTTTTTCACGGGGTTCAGAGTGCCATTGTCAACAATATCATCAAGCTTGGCTAAAGCTGGTGCGAGTTTAGGAATATTCATTGCTGCCCAGCGAAAAGGTTTTTCTTTAAAAATCCCTTCAAGGTTCCAGGGGCAGGTCTTCATGCAGCGCCCACACATTGCGCCACCAAGATTGGTCAAGCGATATGAGGTGCATTTTTGGCTGTCTGATTTCCAAATTTCATAGCCGTTGAACATAGTTTTCGGTCCGGCAGTGATCGCACCGGCGGGGCATTCGCGAGCACATTTGTTGCAAGAGTTGCAGAATTCTTGAAGGCCAAAGTTGATGGGCTTGTCATGTGCGAGTGGCAGATCAGTCGTTACAGTCCCTGATTTCAAACGTGGGCCAAGAAATGGGTTGAGGATTACCTCACCAATTCGGCTAACCTCACCCAAACCGGAAAGCAGCAAAAGTGGAGGTTGTAATACATCACCGTCCATTACTGTATGGGCCTTGGCGCTGTAGCCCATATTGCGTATTTGCCTGGCAATCACTCCGCCCAAAAGTGAGAAACGTAAATAAGCGCGCATAGATTGTGCTACCGCAATCCAATCATCGCCAGAAGAGCCCTCCATGGTCTCGTAACCCTGATCAACTACCATGTTGATTGACTGGTCATGGGGTGGGTCAATTACATCTCCCCTTGCATCATGGCTATACCATGTCCAAGTCGGGCAGCGGGAAATGCCAACTGCGTCAATACCAAGCCAGTAACAGGTAGCTTTGATTAACCTTGATGCTTCATCTGGCTTAAGAGGTTTGCGCTTTTTTGCTACCTCTCCATCCTGTAAAAGGACAAATGCGCCTAACGGCTTTCGCTGAGCCATTGAAGGTGCGGATTTGATTACATAGTGGCCATTTTTGGACGCATCCTGCACTTTCTTTCCCAAATCTCCAAATTTGGCGCGTGTGAATAAATCTGTACGTTTTGGAACTCGGGGAATATTGGGTTCATCAATATAGGTAGTTGGTATATCGACACGTTTGAGTTTTTCAAACGGATGTGCTCCATCTACGAAGCGACGGTTAGAATAGGGCACTGAATTGGTGGCATTTTTGATCGATGAAGTTCCATATTTCCAAACAGCTCCAAAAGCAGATTTTGGTTGTTCTGACATTGAGGCGAGGGGCTTGTCTGGTTCTATGGCGAAGTTAGTGGTGACAGCAGCGAGACCAAAGCGCGAACCAATATAGGGATGCTTTAATTCGCCATGCTCTAGAGTTAACAGTCCTGCATTGACTGCGAGTTTATTGAGATCTACATCACTGCTTGAGACGGTGTGCCCACGAGAGTCGTACCCGAGAACTCGTAAATAATTTGATAGGACTACGGCTGTTTCTGCTGCAAGAAGCCCTGCACGATGTGCGTTTGCGTCTTGAATCCATGCAGTGCCGTCTTCATCTACTTCTGGCGTACGGGGATTTTCATATAAAAAAACGAGGCAATGTGTATGACCATCAATGTTTGTGGATGGAGCTTCAATTGCTTCCTTGAGGCTGGCCATGATGGTGTCAATTCCAGCAGCAAGACTTTTTGTCTGTTTTGTCTTCAGGTCATTGGCCAAACGGTCTATATCTGGATTTGAATAGGGTGTATCTAATAAGGCTTCTTGGGGCAAAAGACAGGTGCCGACGACTGCTGCATCAGAGAAGTAACCGAAAGATTTAAGGTGGTTAGTTCGCTCCACCAAATTTGTTGGTGCATCTGCTATTGCCTTGTTTATTAAGCCATCTCGGATCGCATCCATCATCGCCTGATGCTCTCGCATGGCGTTGATAATGGAGGCCTTATGAGCTTTGTTGCTAAAGATTAGTTGTGGAGCGCTAGGGATATTTGAAAGTTCAGGAAACTGTTCAATACGCGCCAAAAGCTCTGTTGGGTAAGGGCCCATGTGGACAGGTCGATCTTTGGAGGAAAAAAAGCGATTAGACATGGGATCCTATTTTATTGAGACGTATCTTTGTCGAGGACCAGGGAGATACACATTTATGTGTAAGTTCACCCAATTGGTAAATCCTATA
>FZLS01000227.1 GCA_900197625.1 Rhodobacteraceae bacterium Water-Bin34
AGCAAAGTACTATAATTACTAAAAAATGAGTATCAAAAATATTTAAAAAATTCTTAGTAAGAAATGTCATTGGATATAGAACAGCCGCAGCGGGCAGCATTTTAGTTGAAAGCATCCACACGAGTACATCTTTTGTCCTACGAGTAGGATTGAATGCCATAGAATACGCTGCAGGTATTCCAACAAATAATGCCAATGTTGTAGCAAAAGTAGATGTGATTACGGAGTTTATAGCAAAGCGCCAATAATCATAATTATCAGTCATATTTAAATAATTATCAAAAGTAGGTTTGAAGAATAATAAAAATTCTGGCTTTACTGCATCAGCATCAGTTTTGAAGCTTGTAAAAATCATCCAAAATATTGGAAAGAAAAATAATAATGCTACCAACCAAGCAAGAATTGGTCTGTAAAAATTTCCAAAGTTTGATTTATCAGTTACAATAGACATTCATTCATTCCTTAATCAACTAGATTTTTACCAACCATGCGCAGTAAAAAAATTGCTATTATATTTGCTAATATTACTGCAAAAATTCCAGTCGCACTTGCAGCACCGATATTATTATTTGCAAATTCTCCAATTAAATATGGCAAGTTTTTATTCCCATTCCCCCTGCTGACAATTTCTATTTCAGCATAAAGTGATAAATGAAAAATTGATTGTATCATCACAACTATAGCAATAGGTCTGGCCAGATGGGGCAATGTCATATACCTGAATTGTGCCCAAGCAGTTGCACCATCCAGTACAGCAGCTTCTTTTTGCTGCTGATCTTCAGACTGTAAAGAGGTCATAAATATTAATACAGCAAAAGGTGTCCATTGCCATGTGACCATAATTATAACGGCATATGCAGATGTTTGCGTTGCTCTAAATGATATTGGTGTTAACTCTGGCCATAAGGAGAAAAAACCTCCAAATATTGGTAATTCCTTGAGATCTTTTACTAAATTATTGAGTGCCTCAACAGCGATCCCATTTAAACCAAGTACTGGGTCAAGTATCATATTAATCCACAACACACCACTCACTGCAGGCATTACAAAAAAAGGTGATATTAAAAGAACACGAACAATTCCTCTTCCAGGAAAAGTCTTATTAATTAATACAGCAATTGATAGGCCTAGTATGACTGTAAAAAATAATATGCCGCCTACGATTAATACACTGTTTTGGACTGCAAACCAAAAATCTTTTGCGTCTAATACATAATTGTAATTTCCAAAACCACGCCAATTACTTAAACTTGGCGATGTCCACTCAGGTCTGTTTAAACTATTTAAAACGTAACGAATAAAAGAAAAATATAACGTCATTGATAGTGGAACAAGCATCCAAACTAAAAGCAACAATACTGCTGGAGCTTGGAGTAAGCGCGGTAAAGTTCTATTAGACATTATACAGTAATCCTCTTTAGATTTAATCGTTAGATATTATATTCTTAATAAAATTAAAATCATTTTAGATTTCAAAAAATATAATACATTAACGATATTGAGATATTTTTAAAAAAAGGGCCCAGATATATCTGGGCCCTCTAAAATTGATTTAGCTATTAGTATCCAGCTTCATTCATTATAGATACTGCAGCAGCTTGTGCAGCAGCTAATGCATCTTCTACTGATTTTGCGCCAGATAAAGCAGCAGCCATTTCTTGTGCTACAGCTGAACCAACTTCTGGGAACTCAGGGATCGCAGCGAATTGAACACCAACGTATGGCTTCAGATCTGTAGCTGCAGGTGCTGCAGATTCGATCGCTGCCATTTCAGCTGCGGCGAAACCAGCAACTGCTTGGAATTCAGGATATGCATACGTAGAGGCACGTGTACCTGTTGGAACTGATCCCCAACCAAAATCTGGGTGGTTTGCTACAGCTTGGATGTATGCTTTTGAAGTTGCCCATTCGATAAATGCGTGTGCAGCTTCTGAGTTTGGTGAACCTGTAGGAACAGCCATTGCCCATGCCCACAACCAATTAGCACCTACTGGGTTACCAGCATTTGGTGATTGTGCGTAAGCTACACCATCAACTGTCAAGAAAGATGCCGCAATAGTTGCGTCAATCCACATGCCACATTTGCCTTCGTTATACAAAGCCAAAATTTCGTTGAATGAGTTACCTTCTGAACCTGGAGGTCCGTAGTTTCCTAATAAATCAACATAGAAGTTAATTGCTTCATTCCATGCAGCTGAATCCAAAGCTGGTTTCATATCTGCGTCAAACCAAGCACCACCAAAAGAGTTAACTACAGTTGTGATGAACGCCATGTTGTCACCCCAGCCTGGCTTACCGCGTAAACATGCACCATATACACCATTGTCTGGGTCATGCATTGCCATAGCAGCGCCTTTGATATTTGCCCATGAGTCGTTATCACGAACTGAAATACCAGCAGCATCAGTTAAGTCTTTTCTGTACATTACCATTGATGATTCACCGTAAAAAGGCGCAGCATACAATGTACCATCGTGTGACAAACCATTGCGCATTGCTGGCAACATATCATCAACATCATAATCTGCACCAAAGTTTAATGGTTCGATCCAGCCAGCTGCACCCCAGATTGGCGCTTCCTGCATACCGATATTGATAATGTCATACTGGCCACCACCAGTTGCAGTATCTGAAGTTACCTGCTCACGTAGAACACCTTCTTCAAGAGAAACCCAATTTAAGTTTACTCCTGTTTCAGCAGTATAAGCTTCTGCAACTTTTTGC
>FZLS01000226.1 GCA_900197625.1 Rhodobacteraceae bacterium Water-Bin34
AGCAAAGTACTATAATTACTAAAAAATGAGTATCAAAAATATTTAAAAAATTCTTTGTAAGAAATGTCATCGGATAAAGTACAGCTGCTGCAGGTAGCATTTTAGTTGAGAGCATCCAAACAAGAACATCTTTCGTTCTTCGGCTCGGATTAAAGGCCATTGAATATGCTGCAGGTATACCAACAGATAATGCAAGTGCCGTTGCAAATGTAGATGTGATTATAGAATTAACTGCAAAACGCCAGTAATCATAATTTTCAGTCATATTTAAATAGTTATCTAAGGTAGGCTTAAAAAAAATAAGATGTTCTGGCTTCACTGCGTCCGCATCAGTTTTAAAGCTAGTAAAAATCATCCAAAATATTGGAAAGAAAAATAATAATGCTACAATCCAAGCTAATATTGGACGATAAAATTTTCCAAAATTAGTTTTTTCAGTTACGATCGACATTTATAATTCCTTATTCAACTAAATTTTTTCCAACCATTCGCAACAAAAAAATTGCGATTATGTTGGCCAATATAACTGCAAAAATGCCAGTGGCACTTGCTGCACCTATATTGTTATTTGCAAATTCACCTATGAGATATGGTAAATTTTTATTACCATTTCCCCTGCTAACAATTTCTATTTCAGCATAGAGTGATAAATGAAAAATTGACTGAATCATGACAACAATTGCAATTGGACGCGCCAGATGTGGTAATGTCATGTATCTAAACTGTGCCCAAGCAGTTGCTCCATCAAGTACAGCAGCCTCTTTTTGCTGTTGATCTTCAGATTGTAATGACGTCATAAATATTAGCACAGCAAATGGTGTCCATTGCCATGTAACCATTATAATAACTGCATAAGCTGATGTTTGAGTTGCACGAAATGATAAAGGTATTAAATCTGGCCAAAGTGAAAAGAAGCTTCCTAAAACAGGAAGAGCTTTTAAATCACTGATTATATTATTGATTCCTTCAACGGCTATTCCATTTAAGCCAAGTACAGGATCAAGCATCATATTAATCCATAATACACCACTTACGGCAGGCATCACAAAGAAAGGTGATATTAAAAGTACACGAACAATTCCTCTCCCAGGAAAAGTTTTATTAATTAAAACTGCAATAGATAGACCTAATATAACTGTAAAAAATAATATGCCACCTACAATGAAAACACTGTTTTGAACTGCAAACCAAAAATCTTTAGCGTCTAAAACATAATTATAATTACCAAAACCTCGCCAGTTACTAAAACTTGGAGATGTCCACTCAGGTCTTCTTAAACTATTTAATACATACCGAATAAATGAAAAATACAATGTCATTGATAGCGGAACAAGCATCCAAACTAAAAGTAACAATACTGCTGGTGCTTGAAGTAAGCGCGGTAGAGTTCTCGTAGACATTTATTTTTATCCTAATTTAGGTTTAATCGTTTAATATTATATTCTTATAAAAATTTAATATCATTAATGATCTTAAAAATATAATATTTTGACGATATTTAGATGGCTTTTAAAAGAAGGGCCCAGATTTCACTAGGCCCTTCTAAATCTAATTTAGATATTAATAACCAGCTTCATTCATAATTGATACAGCAGCAGCTTGTGCAGCAGCTAATGCATCTTCTACTGATTTTGCGCCAGATAAAGCAGCAGCCATTTCTTGACCGAAAGCAGAACCGATTTCTGGGAACTCAGGGATTGCAACAAACTGTACGCCAACATAAGGCTTCAGGTCTGTAGCTTCAGGAGCAGCAGAGTCGATAGCTGCCATCTCTGCGGCTGCAAAACCTGCAACTGCTTTGAATTCAGGAATATCATATGTAGATGCTCGCTGACCTGTTGGTACGGAAGCCCAACCAAAGTCTGGATGATTTCCTACAGCTTGTACGTAAGCTTTCGAAGTTGCCCATTCTATGAAGTCACCAGCAGCATCTGCATTTGGTGAACCTGCAGGGATTGCCATTGCCCAAGCCCAAAGCCAATTCGCACCTACTGGGTTACCAGCGTTTGGAGACTGTGCATAAGCAACATTTGGATTCTCAAGAAACGAAGCCGCAATAGTCGCGTCGATCCACAGACCACATTTATCTTGGTTGTAAAGCGCCAAGATTTCATTGAAGGAATTGCCTTCAGAGCCTGGAGGGCCGTAGTTTGCAAGAAGGTCTACATAGAAGCTTACCGCTTCATTCCAAGCAGTTGAATCCAGCTGTGGTTTCATATTTTCATCAAACCAACGTGCACCAAATGAGTTTGCAACAGTTGTAATGAAGGCGCCATTATCGCCCCAACCTGGCTTACCGCGTAAACATGCACCATAAACCCCATTATCAGGATCATGCATTGCCATAGCAGCGCCTTTAACATTAGCCCAGCTATCGTTGTCGCGGATTTTAACACCTGCAGCATCTGCCAAATCTTTGCGGTACATTACCATAGATGACTCGCCATAAAATGGAGCGGCGTACAATGTACCATTGTGCGATAGACCAGCGCGCATAGCGGGTAGGATATCGTCTACATCATATTCTGCGCTGAAATTTAGTGGTTCAATCCATCCGGCAGCACCCCAAATTGGAGCTTCTTGCATACCAATGTTGATGATGTCGTATTGTCCACCACCAGTAGCTGTGTCAGAAGTAACCTGCTCACGCAGAACTCCCTCTTCAAGAGCAACCCAATTTAAGTTTACTCCTGTTTCAGCAGTATAAGCTTCTGCAACTTTTTGC
>FZLS01000225.1 GCA_900197625.1 Rhodobacteraceae bacterium Water-Bin34
AGGCAACGATAGTCCAAAAATAGTTACAGCTTCCCTGCGTTCTTCAGATTTAAGAATGTTTATATTCTGAGTTGATTGATCAATAAATTTTGCATCAACGCTGCTCATAATAAATGCTCCGGTACGATAATTGTATCTTCAGGATGCAATGCCAGACCAATCTTTTCCCCTCTAGAGGGTAATCCCGTTTGCCCAGCGCGATTTGCAGGTACACGTACATTAATCAGTCCAAGTTTTTTATTTTGAACAATTACTAGAACACTGTCACCTTGATAAATTATGTCATGGACTTTCCCAGATAAATCGTTTGATTTTTTAGGTATTGCACCAGAAATGACTTCTAAGAGTTCAGGTCTAATTATCAAATGATGTTTGCCACTGCCCTGTATAATTGATTGATTAGAAATTATTTTACGCCCGTTAAGTTTTGCTGAATTGTTCTCCACATCAATTGGCACGGAAACTGACTCACCAATAAAATCTGCCACAAAAAAACTTTTAGGCTGACGGTAAAGTTTTTCAGGAGTATCAATCTGCTCTATCCGGCCGTGATTTACAACTGCAATACGATCTGACATGGTCAAGGCTTCTCGCTGATCATGCGTTACATACACGACTGTTGCATCCAGTTTTTGATGAAGCGCTTTTAATTCTATCTGCATATGTTCGCGTAACTTCTTGTCGAGTGCTGAAAGTGGCTCATCCATAAGAATAATTTGCGGCTCAAAAACCATTGCACGAGCAAGTGCAACACGTTGTCTTTGACCGCCAGATAATTGAGTAATTCTCCTATCCCCATATTCACCAAGCTGTACAGTTTCTAGTGCGCGTTCAGCACGTATCTTTTGGTCACTTTTGGAAACTCCACGTACTTTGAGTGGATAGGCCACATTTTCAGCAACAGTCATAAATGGAAACAAAGCATAACTTTGAAAAACCATACCTAGACCACGTTCATGTGGTGGTGTTGCAATTACTTCCTGTCCACCAAACTGAATTGATCCACTATTTGGCCGAACAAAACCCGCAAGTGCCATCAAAAGAGTTGTCTTACCCGATCCCGATGGGCCCAAGAGCGTTAGGAATTCCCCAGCAGAAATGTTTAGTGAGACATCATCCAGCGCTTTGACTAGTCCATAAGATTTGGACAGGTTAGAGATGTCGATGGGTAAAGATTTGCTTGAAGACATAATTTATCCTTTAAGTGTAACATAGGCGCGGCTTTATATTAGCCGCGCCAAACTTTTTTATTGTTGGATTAGTGTATCAAACTCTTCAGTTAATTCACCCAACTGACCAATATAAAAATTTGGGTCAACTAACAATTGTTTGTCATAGTTTGCAGGATGGGTATTTACTTTTACCGCCATCTCTTCCGATATAATTCCAGTATCAAAAGCGCCAGCATTTACTGGGCCTAATGGCATCGTAACCGCAAGCCTTGCCTGTGACTCAGCGCTAAGTACTTCATTAATAAGGCGCATAGCATTTTCTACGTTTGGCGCACCTTTTGGCACAAGTAAACAATCTATATCCATTGTACCGCCATCAAAAGCATAGGCCACATCTATTCCTGATGCGATTACACTTTCAACACGGTTGTGCCCCATATGAATAACATCTACCTCACCATCACGCAGTAATTGTGCAGATTGCGATCCACCACGATACCATACTGTAACTTCTGGAGCTATTTCCCCTAATTTAGCCCACGCTCGTTTAACTCCCGCATCCGTAGCGAGTGTATCGTAAACATCTTTCATCGGCACACCATCAGCCATCAGAGCTGCTTCAAGATTATAATTGACCTTACCATGCATTCCCCGTTTACCTGGAAAATTTTCCAAATCCCAGAAATCTGCCCAATTTGAAGGACCATTATCCCCAAAAACAGCTTTATTATAAGCGATTACCTTAGTAAAATTGATAAAACCAATATAATTTTCATGTATCAATTCTTTAGGAATGCCCGTTGTGTCAACAATAGAGTAATCAATTGGTTCCAGACTACCTTCTCGACTGAGTGTCTCACATGAAGGTAAATCCTGCTCGGTCACATCCCAAGCAACAGCACCAGCTGTAATCTGAGCGCGCACATCTTGAATACCATTAGTTGTATCTTCTTTTACTGTAATATTTAACGCTTTAGCCGCAGGTTCAAGCATAGATGAACGCAATGCATCCTGAAATGAACCTCCCCAAGACGCAAAAACCACTTCACCGTCTGCGAAAGCAGGCGCCGTTAATACAAGACTGCTGGCAACAATACTGGCAGCGAGCGACAGGCTTCTCTTTTCTTTATTCATTTAAGTTTCTCCCTTTAATTCCCAATTTGGCAAATATTCACCTTTGTGACTATCAACTTTTTTTGTAATATTTCGTTCACCGAAACGTCGTTTCATTTCTATAATATTGATGCTATATTTAGTCAATGCTTAATTTTATTCTTGTAGTTCAAAATCGCAAAGTTATATGCCCAATAACTAGAAATTTCATTTCGTATTCGTTGAATTAAAATGTTCAGGAGCTTTAAAAATTGGAAAAATTGATATTGAAAAATGACGACATTGTATAAAACACTTAATGAAGTATATCTCACCCTTCACTTTTGATATCTGGGCTCTCCAAAACCCACCCTCGCCAAATGTGCGTCTGAGTAAAGGCTATAGAATCGGTGATATCAAGGCCTCAGCCCATGCATCACACAAAACGCACGCCTGTATCTCCCTGAAACAACGC
>FZLS01000224.1 GCA_900197625.1 Rhodobacteraceae bacterium Water-Bin34
AAGCTGCGTGGATAGCTTGTCGACAAGCTTCTGCAGATGAATCAACAAACTCTCCTCTTTGAACTTTGGTGCCACATTCTTCATGTAGGCGTGGCCCCGAAGGGAGATTCATCTTGTCGCACGAAGCTTGAAGGTACTCAGCTCTGGTTAACGCTATTTTCAATAACGGATTTCGATCAAATTTAATTGGACTACGTGTTGTACGTTCTCCACCAAACTTTGTAATTATCGATTGAGAAGAGATCATTTATCGAATAAATTAAAATCGATCAGACCATAAAGCATTTATCGATAATGAAATAAAAAAAACACGCTTTCGTAAGCTAAGCACAAACAAATACACACATATTTACGCTTTAGCGTAAATATGTGTGTATTCTTGAAGGAAAGTGATCGAATTTTACTTTTTATAGATTTAAAAATGACAACCATTCATCCAGAAGAATCTGTGCTTTACCAATGAGTTTCAACAATGCTTGAATGAGCGATTAATCGAAAAATTCACCATATCGATGGAACGACATACAGCAGATCTATCACTATGTCATCAAGAATAAAAAAATCCTACAGGCAAATTTTTAGTAAATAATGCAATGATTATCATATCGCAAAAGTGTATCAACTCATAAACTATAAACCAATAAAGACAATGATACAGCGAGAAGAAGTAAGTTTGTTTTAATATTAGTATACAGCACCTCTGCAACAATAAACTCTGGCAATAAAGGGAAAAGACGACTCACAAGATCATAGACAGAAACAGAATTCAAACAAGTTACGACAATCAGCGAGCTACTGTGTACAGGTCTACCAACAAAAGTGAACAAAAGCAAACAGAAACAAAATTAATGAACTAATAAGATCGATTCTTGCGAAATGCTCTGAAAACTAAAGTTATAATTTATTCGAGCGTATGCGAATGAAAATAATGCATGATAAAGCTGAACTTAAACTAATCCATCATGCTAAAAGAAATGCCCCCATTTTTGTTTTACCATGCATCAGAACGACGAAAGCAAGCGATGGCATTTCTAGAAAAAGTAAGCAATGATCATAGACTCCGCGACAAAATTAGAATTGCAAATAATGATAGTGATGTTGTAGAAATTGCTAAGCAAAATGGATTTACTTTTAGCACCGAAGAGATTTGGCTCTATGAAGATCGCACCTTCAAAAGGAAGGCTGGAATTCGTGGATGGTACACCAGTTAATCAATATCCATTCAGCACCAAAAATCGACTAAATGCATTCCAATGGATGCAAGCACGTCAAACAATTCGAAGACCTAGGCTTACAGGGATAAGTAGAAAGGATTACTATAATATGAACTTTAATGTCCGTCACTAATATCCTCGCAACATGGCAAACCATAAAAATGATTAAATAAAATGATGATCAAGCCTGATTTATTGCAATCAATTAGGTTTAACAGAAATCTGATTCGGCATTCCTTCGACACTAGCGAAGGTGACCAAACTCACGGCAGGTATTGAACCCCTATTAATTACATAGTGGGGCTCCTCTGGATGGCCTTCAAGAAAGCCCTCGCCTGGCTCAATGATGTCTGATACTTCAACACCATCAACGATGCGAACATTACTAAGACGTCCCTGCTCAACAATCACAACAACGGGCGAGGGATGGATGTGCAAGGGAATCTTGGCGCCAACAGGTATCGTGATTCGATAAACGCGCATCTCAGGAGTCCCCTCTGGATACGCAACAACTCGGCCGCCAAGGGTCCGATTAACAGTCAGAAGCTCCTCAATAATTGGCTGAGGTGTAGCCAGGGCTTGCGCCGATAACAACAACAACGACGAGGCGACAATGCCGAGGGGTTTCAACAACATAATCAGTCTCAAGAGGCAGAAATCAGTTTTAACGGGTCAACAAAACGAGCTGTAGTGTGGCCAGTCAAGCAGAAGCCGCGGAAGACTGCACTCCTGGCCACATGGCAGCGAACTCTGCATCAGATACAACGGGGGTCACATCGAAATGAATGCCAAACCCTGCGATCCAGGGTGCGAGATGAGTCCAAACCTTACCGATATCGTTAGCGACCGCAATTGCCATTCCCTTCCCGCCAATAGGATCACAAACGCGATATTTCATCTCAAAACCGTCAAAATGATCGCCAGGACTTCCTGAATTGATATACCCAGCAAATGAGGGGCAGGCTTCCCAAGACCCTTGAACTGTCGGGAAGTTCCAAACGATGAGGTAGTGCTGCACAAACCTTAGGGAGTACCTTTCCATCTCTAACAGCGCTCAAAGCATGGCGGTGTGACCGATCAGACAGATCGATGAATGACAAAAATGACCGGTTTTAATCCACCATCGCGGCAAAGAGTTGCTGAGGCAGAGGAGCTAGGCAGGCGAAGAGCCTTGGACTGACCCTATGAACGCCGGAACACGCAATGAAAGCTGAAATTAGGTAGCGATTGATACAGAAGTGCTATTGTTGATCCACGTTGAGCTTCCAATCGAAGCTGCAGTCAGACCCATGCCAAGCAACGGGGGCGTGGGCAATGACGGAGTGTTGTATGAACACGCTTCAACTGATCAAAGCCCGAGCTGTGAAAAGTAGGGCCGTTGACCTTGCACGTTCCGCCATGGTCCGTGCCTTTCGAAATGCTGATTACACCGATCAGCAGCACACACCGTTAGCCCGTCCAACCCAATCACAATTGCGATATCGGGGCATCGCCTACGAACCGATTGGGCAACAACAAGAAGCTACTGG
>FZLS01000223.1 GCA_900197625.1 Rhodobacteraceae bacterium Water-Bin34
TGAATATATTACCGCTCAGACTATTTGTGTCGACGGTGGAAATGTACTGAGGTGAACTAATGTCAATTATGCATCCACAGTTTGAAGTTGTAGATCGGTCAAACCGATCTATTCGATATCTTGAGCATGGTTGGCCGACAGATCTTTGCCGCTGGCATGCACATGAAGAATATGAATTGCACCTCATAGTTGAAACAAGAGGCAAGGCATTTGTTGGTAATTTTATAGGTAATTTTGAACCTGGTAGTTTATTTCTAACAGGACCAAACCTTCCTCATAATTGGGTCACTGATAGTGTATCCTCAGAAAAAATTGAAATTCGAGATATGTTGGTTCAATTTAGCCAAAAAAGCTTTGAAAAATTAGCTGAAGGTTTTCCAGAGTTTTCTGGAATACGAAAAATGTTAGATTTGGCAGCTTCGGGTATTTTATTCAAAGGATTTAATGCGACATTTGCGCGTGGCCACATGGAAGCAATTAGAGATAATATAGGTCCAGAGCGGATCTTAGCATTTATTAGATTTTTGGTGAGATTAAATGAACATGCCGAAAAGGTTACTTTATCAGAAACAAAATTAGTTAATGCTGATGGGAATAGTAAATATGCGCGCATTGGAAATATTATTGACCATATTTTAGAAAATTTTAATGATGATTTAAATGCAGTGGATACAGCAGAAATGGCTGGAATGTCGTTAACCACTTTTGGAAGAAATTTTTCAAGCGTAACAGGGCATAGTTTTGTCGAATTTGTCAACCGCGTACGAATTGGCCAAGCTTGTGGCATGTTATATGCTTCAGATGATCAAGTAACATCTATTTGCTTTGATGTAGGTTTTAAAAATGTTGCTAATTTTAACCGGCATTTTCTCAAAATTAAGGGTATGACCCCATCTGTTTATCGGGAAACTGCTCGAAAACAACTATCTGATAAGATGGACCCAGCTTTATGAACAACATTTCTTTACCAAAAATTCATAGTACAAACTATAATAAAAATGAATGTGAAATTGGTGTAGTTCATGTTGGTTTTGGAGCATTTCATAGAGCGCACCAAGCAGTTTATATGGATGATTATATGTCTCAAACGAATGATTTATGTTGGGGTATAGCAGCTGTTAATTTACGAGAAAGTGAGACAGCTCATTTCAAAAAAACAGTTCATGAAATTAAAGCGAATGATGGGTATTTAATAAAATCTTATTCTTCAGATGGTCAGGACTCTGTTAGAATGGTTAGGTCGCATATTGGTTTTTATGACTGTACAACTGATATTGAAAACACACAAAATTTGCTTGCATTGGAAACAGTTCATCTAGTTACGATAACAGTAACTGAAAGTGGATATTATACAAATGCATATGGTCAATTAGATATAAACGAACCAATAATCATTGATGAGATTAAAAATTCTAATTCTAAAACTATTTATGGATATTTAAGAAATGCTATAAATAGACGTTTAATGGCTCATGGAAAGCCTATTACAATAGCATGTTGTGATAATATTCGCCAAAATGGATTAATGCTAAAACAAAATTTAATTTCTTATCTTAAAGCTTGTGGTGATCAACTTGTTTTGGATTGGGTTCAAAAAAATGCTTATTTCCCATGTTCAATGGTTGATAGAATTACTCCACAAACTTCAATGTTATTACAAGAGGAACTCTCATCTTTAATTGGACATGAAATTTACTCTCCAATTATGGCAGAAGATTTTTCACAATGGGTTTTACAAGATATATCTTTAGGGACTTTACCTGCATTAGATAAAGTTGGTGTTACAATAACAAAAGATATTGATCCTTATGAAGAAACAAAAATACGTGTATTAAATGGCGGCCATACAGCTTTAGCATACATGGCTGCATTGGAAAAAATGATTACATTTGATGAAGCAATGAGATCACATCAATTATCAGAACACTTTAGATGCTTTCAGATTAATGAAGTTTTACCAGCATTAACGTTAGATGTCCCTTTTTCAAAGAATGATTATTTAGCAAAAATAGAAGAGCGATTTTGTAACAAGGCAATAGGTGATACGATTTCTCGTATTTGTGCTGATGGAATGGCAAAATTTCCAATATTTATTAGACCAACATTAGAAGGCTGCTTGCAACAGGGAATAATTCCATATTTTTCCATTAAAAGTATAGCCAGTTGGCATCAGTTTTGCTTACACGTGGCTGCAGGAAAAATTGATTTCAAGTATATGGAACCTTCGTGGGCATATTTAAAGACTATAATAGGAACTGATGAGTTTATAACCTGTCAACAGTTATGGTCTGATATACCGAATAAATATCCAGATTTTGCGTTAAATCTGCGTAATGAAATTTTTGAAATGGAGAAAAAATGGCCAGTTTAACACTTCGTGAGATGCGAAAAAATTATGGTGAAATTGAAGTTATACATGGTGTTGATTTAGACATAGATGACGGAGAATTTGTAGTCTTTGTTGGGCCATCCGGGTGTGGCAAGTCAACACTCTTGAGAATGATTGCTGGTTTGGAAGACATAAGTAGTGGAACAGTAAAAATTGGTGAAAACATCGTCAATGATGTTGCAGCTTCTAAACGCGGAGTTGCAATGGTTTTCCAAACTTATGCTTTGTATCCACATATGACCGTATATCAAAATATGTCATTTGGATTAAAGCAGGCAAAAACTGACCCAAAAGAAATTGATATTCGTGTAAAAGAAGCCGCAGAAATACTTCAAATTACAGATTATTTAGACAGAAGCCCAAAGAACTTGTCAGGTGGCCAAAGGCAACGGGTAGCTATCGGTAGGGCCATCGTAAGAGATCCAG
>FZLS01000222.1 GCA_900197625.1 Rhodobacteraceae bacterium Water-Bin34
GCAAAGGAGCGTGGAGGGGATAACTGCTCAGCCATGCTCATGAAGCGCCTCAGAATCATAATCACAGATAAGAAGCTTACAATGCACTCGCTACGCCACCGCATGAAGGACAAGCTGAGGAATACAGGCTGTCCTGAGGCTATCTCCATGGCCATCCTCGGGCATGGTTCAAACACAGTCGCTGCCAACTATGGCTCAGGCTATGCCCTAGACGTCATGCGAGAGCATATGGAAAAGGTTTGGGCTTAAAACGCTTTAACCCAAATCAGCATCGAACAAGAGATTTTTACCCTATTCTAGAAAACTTTTTTCCAACCTACTTCAATCAGTTTATCAACTACATCTTTAATATCTAATTTTGACAACTCTGCTTGAATTTTGGCATCATTAATAAGTTGGCAAGCTACACAAGGTGAGCCCCCCAAACCTCCACAGGTCCGTTCTTTCATTAGTTTTCCCTTTAGCTAGAAGTGGCTAAACTTCTATTCCCAGATAAAGAGTAACAGGTTTACAATGATTAGTATGCTTTTTATTTTTCTACGTGGCGTCTCCTTCATAAACATGAAGATAAATATAGAATGGACTTGAGAGTAATGCAGCTATACCGGAGTGCTCCAGAGTGGCACGAGGAAGTAGCTAAAGGATTGGCGTAGATTGGTTGAGAGAACCAAAAACACTTAAGCTTATTCTGCTTATTGATTTTTGTTAATTGAATTTTTCAAGCGCCTCATAAGCGCCAGGATGAAGCTTTTTATTTGCTAAAACATCTAAAGGGGAATCTGCATCAGGCAGCCAAATCGCACTCTCGGCTAGAGCGTGGGTAACAATCCTCACCAGATTTGTGTCAAAATCGTTTTGAACCAAAAAAACCAAGTCGCCAAAAGTGTAGATAGGGCTCAGGTCTAATCGGTATTGTGATTTTGTATTATCCAGATCCATAGCTTCTAACAATTCCAAATGGTTTCTCGGAAGCAAGGTGAAGGTAAATTGTTTGGTCCTGAGCAGGTTGTAAACTCTTTTAAGATTTATGGCCCTTGCTGGTCTTGCGCTCGCATTTGGTTGTTCACGATTTAGTGCAACTGCTAACAGCTTCGAATACGGGTAACTTTCTTCATCTTCTCTGGAAGTTAGAATGAGCAAGTGTTTCTGTCGGTAAACTTGAAATTGGCCCCAAGGCGAATGAGCTATTGCAGTGGAGGGCATTATTACGGCCAATATGGCTAAAAATTTGCGTCTATTCATTTTTCACCCTTAAAAAAATACTCCGGCAGCCGATATAAAACACCGGCTGCCTAGCTCTATTTTTAATAATGCCGAAATTTATCAAACACATCCAAATTCATTGTTGCGGTCACAACATAATTTGGAATGTCTACTACTTGACCAATGCGCAGGTCTACTGCGACAGAGCTTAGAACATAAGCTTGTTCGCGACTTAGCCCATGCTCGTCCACTAAGTAATCGATCATTTGTATTAAAGCATGTCGGGCTGCAAGGGAGAGATCTTCGTTAAGGTTTTCTAAGTTCTCTATTTTTGTGCCAGTTAAATATTGATGTGTTGGCGGAAGTTCACCTGCGGCTTTGAGCGGAATTCCAACAGTTTGATAGTAGCGGGCGGGTTCCATGTCTATAATCTGATCATTGCCTTTAGTCGCTGGCATAGACATTCTTGAGCCCTTACCTTCATGTATCTTTACCACTCTCAATGTAGTGATAGAGCCCATTTCAATAGCGGTTCCTGACACCTCTCCATCACCTTGGGCATAGTGGACATCTCCAACAAATAGGCCACATCCGTCAATAAAGCATGGGAACAGCATTCTAGTTCCAATTTGCTGCTGCTGCACATCCATGTTGCCGCCGTTTTCTCTTGGTGGAATAGTGCGCAAACAGCGATCTTCTGCAGTGCCTCCTTCGCCGCATAAATCAGCAGGAAGTGCGCCAGGGCCTGATGGCATAAGCACTGCGCCTCCAGCGCCTGCAAGGCCAGCTTCTCTTTTCAGAATTTTATCAACTTCAGGGTTGCCCGGCATAACACCTATTGAACCAGGAAAAGCCTCATATGGTACGGTAACGCCCGGCATTTCAGATGAAACTGCACCGTTTCTCGTTAATCGCCAATTTACAATATAAGGCTCTGTGAAAATATCTCTTAGAAAACCAAACCCCGGCGCAATAACTGTATAGCCGTATTCATCGGGCGCAATATCAACTATCTCAACTTCAATCGCATCCCCGCGTTTGGCGCCAACAATGTTCACAGGTCCTGTCATTGGGTGTACTAATCCTAAATCCACCGTTGCAAGATCGTCAGGCGTAGAGTCGAGGCGAAATTCAGTATCTAAAGCATCCCTTGTATGAAAGATGATCATATCTCCAATATTGGCAGACGCCTTAGAGGGGACATCAGGATGATATCGGTTGAAGCAGTTTACATCATCAGAACAATGCATACCTTCCTTCGAAATTTCGACCTTTGTCATCCATTTTTGATCGCTAGTATCTGCTGTTACAGTCGAAACCATGCCAATAGTTAGAGCTAGCGCAGTAGAAAATATATTATATTTCATGTTGTTACTCTCCCTGATTTTACCACAAACACTAATTCTGTGATCCCGATCTGGCCGTACAGACTGTGATTGGGTTTTGTATAATCTTTAAGAATGCTGATCGAATCGTTTCAGATTTCGAACATTAGTACGAGGTTATCATGCTTTTTCCGAAACTCACTAAATTTTAAAAACAATTCGTTAATGGAACTATACCAGAGTGCCCCAGAGTGGCACGAGGAGACACTTTGAAGGCTAAGCATAAG
>FZLS01000220.1 GCA_900197625.1 Rhodobacteraceae bacterium Water-Bin34
GCTCCCAATTTTGGAGGCGTTCAGTATGGGTTGTCCAGTTATAATTTCGTCAGACCCTGCTTTGATAGAAATTGGTAGCCATCTGGCGACTATTGTCGAGACACAAGACACTTCTGATTATGTAGCGGTGATTGATAAATTGCGACATAAAGGCATAAGTACAAAAAGAAGAGTGGAAATGGCTAATTATGCGAATAACTTCACTTGGGAAAAAACTGCCTTCAAGACCCTAAATTTCATTAAGGAGTAATGAATGTGTAATTTTACCTCGAATTGCCCCAGATTTTTGATGGAAAGTACGTCCCTTGAAAATTAGTGTTATTACTGTGTGTTATAATTCAGAGAAGACTATTCAAGATACTCTTACCTCTATAACTGAACAGACATACGATAATATTGAGGTTGTCATTATTGATGGTGGATCAAATGATAATACTCTCAAAATTATTGACGAGGCTAAGATAGATAATTTACGACTTATTACGGAAAGGGATTTTGGCATTTATGACGCTATGAATAAAGGCTTAAAGCTAGCAACTGGTGATATTATCCACTTTCTTAATTCTGATGATTTTTATGCCGATTTTAATATTTTAGAAAATGTGGTCTCCATTTTCGAAAAATGTGATGCTGACGTCTGTTATGGTGGGATCCGTTATATAGATTCCGACACGAAGACTGTGGGTACGTGGGACTCGAAGCCTTTCACTAGTGGTCAATATAAATATGGCTGGCATACACCGCACCCTGGTTTTTTTGCAAAGAAATATTTGTTTTCAACTCTTGGTACCTTCGACCCAAATATGAAAATAGCGGCTGATTTTGATCTCATGAAAAGGTTTATGGAACATGATGGCACTAAAAGTGTTCAGATTAAAAAAACTCTCGTTAATATGAGGGACAATGGCGCTAGCTCTGGTTTAAGCGCCATCTTGAGGGGTTTTTTAGAAATCAGACAATCATTTCTCAAAGATGGACATAATATTTCGATGACTTTCTTGATTAACCGCTATGCAATAAAAGTGCTTAGGAAAGCTAAAATCCAAGATTGGATACAGAAGTGATAATTCATTTAATGCCAGATCGGCATTCTGACCATCGAGGCTTTTTCGCAGAAACCTACAGCCGTCGTCGCTATGAGGAACTGGGTATTACTTCTGAGTTTGTTCAAGACAATCATTCACTGTCACAGGATGTCGGAACGTTACGTGGTTTGCATTTTCAGGCGCCACCAGCGGCACAAGGTAAACTTGTAAGATGTGGTCGTGGAGCGATTTTTGATGTTGCATTAGACATTCGGCGTGGCAGCCCGACCTATGGAAAGTGGGAGGGCTATGAACTGACAGCTGAGAACGGGCACCAGCTCTATATCCCAGTGGGCTTTGCACATGGTTTTGTAACGCTAGAGGCCGATAGCGAGATCATCTATAAGTGCACTGACTACTATGCTCCGGAAACAGAAGGTGCCGTACTTTGGAATAGCTGCGGTATTGAATGGCCTCTGTCTGGTGACCCGCTCTTGAGTGATAAGGATCAAGAAGCTCCGTATTTGGCCGATTTTAATACCCCTTTTGTGTACGGCCAGAACTCATGAAAATATTTGTTACTGGTGGTGCCGGCTTTATCGGTTCAGCTGTGGTCCGCTTGGCAATTGCTCGCGGGCACTCTGTAGTTAACGTGGACGCATTGACTTATGCAGCGTGTCTAGCCAATGTCGCGGATGTAGCAGTGCACCCACGCTATGCGTTTGAACAGGCCGACATTCGAGACCGCACCTCACTAGATGCAATTTTTACTAAACACGCTCCCGATACAGTTATGCATTTGGCAGCTGAGTCTCATGTAGATAGGTCTATCGATGGACCCGCAAACTTCATCGAGACCAACGTTAACGGAACCCTCAACATGCTGGAGGCGGCTCGAAGCTATTGGCAATCAAAAGGAGGGCCTGCGAACTTTCGTTTCCATCACATAAGCACAGATGAGGTGTTTGGATCGCTTGGCCCCACCGGATTGTTTACCGAGGATACCCCCTACGATCCGCGCAGCCCCTACTCTGCATCCAAGGCCAGCTCTGATCATCTAGTACGCGCTTGGCATGAAACCTATGGGCTGCCAGTGGTTTTAACGAACTGCTCAAACAATTACGGCCCGTACCACTTTCCAGAAAAGCTGGTGCCAGTGGTCATCTTGAATGCTCTAGCTGGCAAGTCGCTGCCCATTTATGGCGACGGTGGCAATATTCGTGACTGGCTCTTTGTTGAAGATCACGCCGATGCGCTTTTGCTAGTCCTAGAAAAAGGTGTTGTAGGTCGCAGCTATAACATTGGCGGTGCAAACGAGCGGACGAATCTGGAGCTTGTTAAAACCCTCTGCGGCATCCTAGACCGACTAAGCCCAAGTGCAGAGGGCAGTTATGCTGAGCTGATCACCTTCGTTACCGATAGGCCGGGCCATGATGCCCGCTATGCGATTGATCCAAGTCGTATACGCGATGAGTTAGGCTGGCGACCCTCAGTGACAGTTGAAGAAGGCTTAGAGCAAACCGTTCAGTGGTATTTGGATAATGAAGACTGGTGGCAGCCTTTGCTTCAACGATCAGGAGTTGGGACACGTCTAGGAACATCCTCATGATCCTCGTCTTTGGTAAAACTGGGCAAGTCGCGCGAGAACTACAGCAACGTGGGACCGTGATGGCGTTGGGCCGTGAAGAGGCGAACCTTAACGACCCGCAGACCTGTGCAGACGCTATCAGGCATCATTCACCCGATGCGGTTATTAATGCTGCAGCTTATACAGCTGTTGACCAAGCTGAGGATGAGGAAGTAATTGCAACCGTCATAAATGGGGATGCTCCCACGGCAATGGCAAAAGCCTGTGCCGAACTCGGTATTCCTTTTGTTCATATCTCAACCGATTACGTGTTCGACGGTACAGGTCAGGACCCGTGGCAG
>FZLS01000219.1 GCA_900197625.1 Rhodobacteraceae bacterium Water-Bin34
GCCTTCCAAACCAACCTGATGTCTATCGCCAGTGTATTCGCAACATAAATGCATTAAAACATGCCTGTGATTTAGTATCGATGCCCTTGATGGTTGAACCACTGGCAATGCAAGATAACACCAATGGTGGCTACATGGTGGATGGTGATTTGGATAAAATCCTACCACTTGTTCGTCAAGCGGTCGAATTGGGAGCTGATATCATAAAGGCTGATCCTTGTGTCGATATAAACCAATATCATAAAGTTATCGAAATTGCGCAGGGCATTCCAGTATTGGTGCGCGGCGGCGGGAAAGTGTCAGATCTTGAAATTTTGACGCGCACCAAAGATCTTATGGATCAAGGTGCCCGTGGTATTGTCTATGGCCGCAATGTTATTCACCATGACAATCCCGGTGCAATGACCCGTGCCTTAATGGCTGTCGTGCACGACGAAGCATCAGTCGATGCTGCTATATCGATATTAGGTTAAGCTCATGAAAACTATTCGCTTTGGAATTATTGGCTGTGGCTTGATGGGGCGAGAATTTGCCTCAGCTGCTGCGCGCTGGTTACACCTAACTGAAAGCCGAGCACGTCCCAAAATCGTAGGTGTTTGCGACACAAATGAAGCGTTGATGGGGTGGTTTAAAGCCAATTTGCCTAGCGTTAAACAAACAACAACAGATTTTCGCGAATTACTGACTAATTCAGATATCGATGCAATTTATTGTGCCGTTCCCCATGTCTTGCACGGAGATATTTATCCACAAATATTGGCAGCTGGTAAACACCTTTTTGGTGAAAAACCATTTGGTATGGATTTAGCCCAAAATAAAATCATCTCGCAGGCAATTTATGATTACCCTGAAACCTTGGTTAGATGTTCCTCAGAGATGCCGTTCTTTCCAGGCGCACAACGGGTTATTGAATTTGTTAAATCTGGTGAAGTTGGTGATATCATTGAGGTGGAGTCTGCATTCCTCCATTCATCTGACATCAATCCAGACAAAATCATCAACTGGAAACGGATGATTGACATTAATGGCGAATACGGCTGCATGGGCGACTTGGGAATGCATGTTTGTCATGTCCCGCTTCGTTTGGGGTGGAAGCCAGAAACAGTCCACGCAAGCCTTTTGAAGCGTGTGGTAAATCGGCCAGATGGCAAAGGTAATATTGTTCCATGCGAAACTTGGGACAATGCCACAATCACCGGACACGTCGCAGCGCAAGATGGAGATTTCCCTTTGGTTTTTAAAACATGGCGCATTGCACCAGGCGAATCCAACACATGGTCCCTGCGGATATTAGGTATGAAAGGGTCAGCCTTTTTCACTACTAAATCACCACGCCAGTGGCAGTTCATGAAATATAAACGAGGTGGCAAACAAACATGGCAAACCGAAGATCTTGGTTATCAGTCGCTTTTTCCAGCAATTACAGCTGGTATTTTTGAATTCGGATTTGCCGATGCAATTCAACAAATGTGGGCGGCCTATGTGGATGAGCTTGCAGGGGGGGATGGGAATGGTTTTCATTGCGCCACACCGTCCGAGGCTAGCGATCATCATGCTATCCTGACAGCAGCACTTGCAGCAGGCAAATCTGGTCAGGTTCAAGACGTGGAATATTTGGCGTGAAAAAATTACATATCAACTCCACATTGATAGTTGCCAAAAAAACGCTCATCGAAAACGTATGGGCTCAGCCAAAATGGGCCAAGTGGGATATTGTGTGTCAAGAAACGCCATTTCAAACCAATCAACCAAAGCTAGAAAATATCATTATGCACAGTTATAATTTAATCGAAAAATACTTTTTAAAACTTCAGGGGGAGTTCAGAATTATCGCTGAAGAGGCTACGGCCCTACGCAAGCTATCTAACGAGGTGCTGTAATGACTGCGCAACGCGGCATTGTATGCGCAGGAAACTGGATTGTAGATATCATTCATGATATTTCGCACTGGCCTGAGGAATCAGATCTAGTAAACATCTCAGGCCAAACAATCGGCGTTGGCGGCGGTGCAGCTAACGTTGCTTTCAATCTGGCAGCATTGCAAGTTGATTATCCAGTTTGGCCCGCAGGTTTACTAGGCCATGATAATCACGGTGAGTTAGTTCGTAGCGCATGCCACGAAGTTGGTCTACCAGTTGAGCAATTAAGCTCAATTCCAAAAGTTTGCACGGCACATACCCATGTAATGAATGTTCAGCATAACAGCCGCACATTTTTCTACAATGCCGGTGCCAATGCACATTTTGATGAACACACTTTATCAATGAAGGCCATTACAAAACATAATCCCAGCATTTTTTATTTGGGTTATCTGAACCTTTTGCCACTTTTAGATGCCAGCGATGGCCAAGGCCTAACAGGTGCGGCAAAGCTTTTGGCACAAGCACGAGCAGTAGGAATGATTACTTGCGTTGATTTGGTTTCATCCCTAAGCGACACATACGCCAAAACGGTAATGGGCACATTGCTAAATATCGATTGGCTATTTTTGAACGAAGTCGAGGCGTCTCGAGCTACCGGTGTCATTTTAAACGGTGAGGAAGATCGTCCCAACATGTCCAGAGCTGCTTCAAAGTTAATGTCGGGAGGCTTAGGTCAGGGATGTGTGCTTCATACACCCAAGCTAACACTTTGGAAAACAATTGACGATGAGATTTGGTACGAAGTGCCTCAAATTCCAAAGTATGACATTATAAGCCCCGTAGGTGCAGGTGATGCCTTTGCTGCAGGTATACTTCACGGATTGCATGAAAACTGGAGTGCACACGATTGCATTTGTTTGGGTAACAAAATGGCTGCTGCCTGTTTACGCGCTCCTACTGCAACTGGAGGGATACTAACTTTGAAAGAATTATAATTCAGATTTGAATTTATGCTCCTCAATCTAAAAAAAGTGGCGTTTTCATCAGATATATTATAAATATTATTTACATTACAATTTTTATATCTGCTCTCCCAAACCC
>FZLS01000214.1 GCA_900197625.1 Rhodobacteraceae bacterium Water-Bin34
ATGCGTCTAGGAGTGCTTGGTTGACTGGGGGTGGTGCTGGAGTTCCACCACCGCCGCCACCGCCTCCGGTAGTCACTGTGCCGCCTCCGGTAGTCCCTGTGCTGCCACCCCCAGCAGTATCGTTAAAGGTCCCGCCCGTTAAGTCGTAGCCTCCGTCAACGGCATCACCTCCAGTGGTTATGTAACCACCATTGCCATCATTGACTACCATTCCTGTCGTATCGCCAGTCTGAACGCCCAAGGCTGTCGCTAAAGTATTCTGGACATTTACAGGATTATTATTTGCCTGATAATACGTCCCGTCTTCGTTAGTCGCCATTTCGATTGGCCTGTTGGGGTCTAGCCCACCCACAACCGTGTACTGACCTGTTGCGCCATTGTATTCCATTATAGGTGGATTACCGGCATTATATGGCTCGTCATCGTTATCAGTGGCGTGACCATTAGTGCCACTAAGGCCGGTTACGCCAACACTCCGCATTGATCTTGCGGCTTGCTCGTTTGCATTTGCGGTGGAAGTGCTTGTTGCTGGTAAGCTGTTACTGTTATTTGAGCTACTGCCGTTATAGGTCTCTGTATGCGCTGCACCACCGGATGTGATTTCAGAAATAGTATCCTTAATGGCATTGCCAATATCTGACCAGAAATTATATGAAGGTATGCCTTCTGGGCCGGGCAGTTCGCTACCCCCTGCCCGTTTAAGCATCTGGCGTTCAGCTTCATTTATATATGCCAGCATGTGCGGCTGACCCATGATTTCAGTCTGACGTGGA
Organism: Rhodobacteraceae bacterium Water-Bin34; assembly: GCA_900197625.1. Taxonomy (GTDB): domain Bacteria; phylum Pseudomonadota; class Alphaproteobacteria; order Rhodobacterales; family Rhodobacteraceae; genus Amylibacter. Next base: position 774 of record FZLS01000214.1, read on the forward strand.
GCGCCGCCAGTCTCACCCTTGCGCTTAGAAAGTTGCATAATATTCATTAGCCTACGTTCCTCGCTGACCCGCCGTCGAGGCTGAACAATTCAGCCATATTATGTCTATTTTTACCGCGCGCTTCTAACTGGCTCTGTGTCGCCAAGCCTGCGGTTGCATCAGCAAATATCTGAGCAACTGGATTGTAAGACGGCAATTGAGAAGCTGCATTACTTTGGTTTGCCGCCATACTGGCAATCAAAGTCGGATCAGCTAAAGATTGGTTCTGGGCTATGAGGTTATTCTTCACGCCTGCAAGCGCTGATCGCGTGTCGTTAGCAAACGCTTCACCTTGTCGAGCTGCATCAACTTGAGCGTTGTTAAGTTTCTCTTGCAAATCGGCCTTACGTTTTGCGGCAACAGAACTTTGTGACATGCCACTTCTGGACAAAGCGCGGATCAAGCTCCCCATCGCATCCGTGTACTGATCCTCAATCTGAGGTGTCGCGTAATCTATGTAATTCTGCGCTTGACCGGCATAAAAGTCATCGTCGTAACCAGCCATTGCGGCGTCGATAGCCGCCTTACCTTCAGTTATCCGCCCTTGCCGAGCTTCCTCTTCGGCTCTTTGCCGAGCGTACTCGTCTTTTAGAAAGTCGTCTCCGCCACCACCAAAACACATATTAATTCAACCTCCGATTGCGCCAGACAACACTGTCTTCTGTTGACCGCACCCAGGAAAAAACCTTGAAATCCTCACCGTTTTTGCCGTAGCTTTCCAACGTGCATTCCTCTTCAAGCCCCAAAAAATCCAGCCAACTGTGTACTTCGTCGTAACCTTCGATACTGAACGCCTCGACCCGATGCGCTTTGGCTCGATCTAATGCTGGTATTATATCTCGAATGATGCGCTTTGTCAGGTAAAGTCCTACACTTTTGAACCTGTCAGTCGCAAACATCCCCAAATTCCAGACACCAGGTCGAACAGGAAGATATGAAACAATTGCAACTGGCTCCGTATCTCCAACAACATATACTGTTTCAAACTCTGCAATTTGATTGGTAATGTTGTATGCCATTTCATTTCGATCATCGTCATATCGAAGTGCTGATATTTCTTGGAAGTCCCGTTCACGCATATTTCGAGCGACTGTGAAAATATCTTGAGGCTCCGCATGGCGTAAAAACATTAACCACTCTCCGCTGATGTATAGTGGACTGCCAGGTTTCCTAGCTTTGCTGGACCGGGTTTTTCACACGTCAATCTGGGAGCAACGTGCGTAGTATAACCGTTGACCGCTGCGCGCCCCAACCCGTAAGTCGTCTTGAAAACTGTCGCCACTTCCTCCAACGCCGTTATATCTTGCGGATCAGTGGCTATCGAAACTGTCCAGACGTTTTCACAAGTGACGTCAATGCCCGTTAAATCCTTGAATGTTGCTGGACTACTGCCATCCAAGAACGGCATCTGCACAACTACCTCGCAGCTGTCGTAAATGTTGCCGTTCTCACCGCCCAATGAATAGAGCTTGTTGCCGCTTCTGCACAACGTTTGCCGACCATCATATGCCCACTGATCCACAACAAACCCAGGCTCATAAACAGACCACGCCGACACTTTTGACGACGGGAAGAAACTAAACACATACATTTTGTTGCCAATAGCCAGTATGTACCGACCGTCACGCTGTTCGAGCGTTGCTTTTGCCAGCTCCGCAACAGATCGATTAGCTTGAATTTGGTCAACGATTAGCTCGTCAATGGGATTGCCTATGTCACCGACAAACGCAGCATTCGAGCTGTCTCGTGATCGCAAACTGCGCAGTCCAGATAGCGACAGATAAAACACGTCGTTCTCACCAAACTCAACAACACTATCGGGCGCAATCGTACCAGTGTTTTGCAAAACCTGTATCTGTTGATTTAGAGCTTCATCAGCGTCTACAAACCAAATCTGTATCGCCTCTTCGGCAAGTACAGCTATGTTGTCAAAGTATGTCGCAATCGCTTTAAGGTCTTCAGAACCGCGTGAATGGTTAGCAAGGTTGATAAAACCCGCACCCAACGTTGTGTCATTCCATTCTGTCGGATCATCGATAGCCGAAAAGTGAAGTAAGCTGTCTGACAGCGCGTACATCTTTGTTTTGACCGGGATGACGAAAGCACCAGGGCTGTATGCGTTGATTGTAGCTGCATCAGCGCCGCCGTCTAAGTAAGTCTGCGAAACAGGGTCAAACGCTGTGGTAACGTCCCCGCTTGTTGTGATCGAGACTGCCTTGTTGTTTTGGTTCGATCCGC
>FZLS01000213.1 GCA_900197625.1 Rhodobacteraceae bacterium Water-Bin34
TGAATACCCCATCCAGTCAAATCAGGGCTAGATCGAGATGATTCTGCATGATTGAAATGGTCGTTTGCTATTATTCTTGAAAGGTAGATCATACTTAATCTTCACAGCATAATACTTCTGCACATACTCACAGAACCTAACGATCTCATACTCCAAGCCTCTGCCATCACGGCTTCTCCTTAGAAAATCTTTAGGAGTTGCGGAGCCTTTAGAGCTGTTCACACGCCCACATGACGGCGCATGGTTAGAACTGTCGTTAGCGAAGGCTTTCTTCTTACTCGCGCCCCAAGAGTATGCTCCTCTGTCATATGCGTCCTTAAGACTGACCACATGATCAATGTTAATGAAGTCACAGGTTTTATTGGTGTAGAAGCCTATGGAGGTATTGGGTTTGTAACTACGGTAGTTAAAGTCTTTGCGATCGTAGTCGTCTGCACAGGACAATGAACCTATCCCGATTGCTATTGAGCTGATAACGTATAGAGAGAAAGTTTTTATATACGGATACCACCTATGCAGAATGTTGTCGACTCTAGGGCTAGATCGAGGTCCTCCTAACGTATAAAGCCTTGAACTGGTGGCCTGTTGTCTGAGGTCTGTTTTAGAGATTTCATCAATTCAGGACTTGCATTCCCTGCAACCACAAAGGAGGTAATGCTTATAGAAGCGAGGAATTCCTCAGCAAACGGACTGACCCTGAAAGCAGCCATATGGAAAAGGGCAGCTTCATTGCTAGCATAAACCTCAATCAAGGTGAGTTTTTTGTTATCTGGACTCATGAAGTATTGATACCTAATAGCATCAGGCTCAGAGGCTTTAACCGCAGGAACCATATCCTTGAGAAGGGCTTTAAAGGATTCAGCTTTGCCCTCAACTATATCCGCATTAATAGTAAAAATAATCTGATTTTCGGTAGCCTCATGATGACCAGCGAAAGATATTGATGTGATCAATAAAGAAACTAAGATAAGCAATTTTTTCATTATATATTCCTGAAGTAAGTTAATCAGAGACTACTCTACAAATAACAAGAACTATTAGCTTAATAGCGCTGTCATGCTAATCATAACCAAATACCCCATCTAGTCAAAATGGGGGCGTCCTTTTAATCCTGCCCAGTGCTTAATTTTGTTGGAGCGAACCCACCCTTTATTTTCCAGACCCCATCGTCATTCATCAAAAGATAATTGGCTGAACCAGTCAAAATAATTTGATCATCTTCGTCATATCTAGAGAAATTCATATTAACCATGGATGTTTCTGAGTCTTCATAGATCAGTTCAAGCGAGTTTATTTTTGAATAACTCCATCCATTGCTTCGCAGTCCGTCAAAGTCTACAGAGTCGCCATATGATTTATAAACATTCCTCTCTGTACCTCTAAGCCAAAAGAAAGGTGATTCTGTAGTCTCATTAAGTAACTTAATATCGGCATTATTGAAATTATCAACGTAAAGAGAAATAGTTTCAGTGGGTGTTACTGCTGGACTGTCTGCATCTATCTCTATATCAATATCAATACAACCACTCAAGAATATCACTGTAAGCAAAAGTAATCGTTTCATAAAATAACTCCCCTTAATGATTACCTAATCATAGCTAAATACCCCACATAGTGGAACAAGGGCCTAATTTAGCCTCGACTAATCAGATGCTTTAACTTCAAACAACGGCGAAAAAGGCCAAATATTGCCCCGCTTAGAACGCATTACAGAGCTTCTCAGAGGCATCCTAAGCATACCCATCAAGCACCATAAATCCTGCAATATCAACGCTCTCAGGGCGATCTGGAGCGTCCTATAGGGTGCTGTGGAGCAGGGTTGGCTGGGGTGCTGGAGAGTGAGTAAATAGTCTCTTTATGCGCTATAAAAGTGGAAAATATCTGCGCTAAGATTGTGGGAGGGTATTGTCATAAAAATACGCAAATACAAAGAAGAGTATCAGGCCCACAATCAAAGCTGCTTCGATGGCATCTATTACTTTTTTCTGAATCGCTGCAATCAAGAGCGCCAAACAGGTCATCGCAATAATGACATAGTCTAGTACTCCCGTCCCAGGTCCTCCTCCATAGCGCAAAGCTAGAGCGGTATTCGGGAACAGCAATGCTATCAATGTCAAAGCAGCGAATGATGTGAGTGATTGTGAGTACTTTGTTCTTTTAACCATGCAAATACCTTGTATTAGATCGCTTCTATGATACAACAGAAGCCCAAACGGATCAGATGTAAGTTCTTACGTGCTATTCAGCACGGTTGCTGGGTAGTTGGCATAGAGAACCTATTTGGACTCTCACTTTTGGCTTTTGTGAGTTCTGGAGCCCTTAGTGCATGATAATGGCCAACCAAAATTTAATGGAGACCTTTTTTTGATCAAGAGTTTCAATGCAATTTTCTAATCTAAGGTGATATCAAGATATGTCTTATGAAATCTCGTCAACTTGCTTATTATTTTCGGAAAGTTTTGAGCATAAAATAAATGATACTTCCAGTAGTAAAAAATATGGTTTCCATCACTTTCAATAGTTATGTAGTCAGAGCAAATTTGTTTCATATCTTTGAAAAGATCATCGTGCAGAAGAGTATTATCAAAAAGGTGTTTCACCAAATTAAGGTTATCAGAGCTACCAAAACTACAAAGATTAAATATATTTGAAAAGTCTGGGTAATCTTCATATTGAATCTTTGTTTTGAGGGCTGTACTTTCATCTGTCAGGATGAATCTTGGATACTTTCCGTTAACATTTTTGAATGCAAATATACGGGTGTTGTCTTGAGGAAAAGTACTCTCGCCCTGAGAAAATAGCGTTGAAAATATAGTTAATTCTGGGTAACTCTCTGATCCAATTCGATTGCGTGGGCTGTAGAACTGAGCTGCATTTGGTGATGCTACCTCGTTACTACCGCCCCATCGATGAGAGCTCGTGAAGCCGAGGTCTTTGAGTACATCTTTTTCTGCTGGACGGTTTCTAGATGTATAAGACCCTAATAGCACGCCTAAAATTACAAGCACGACTGAAATTACTTCTACCATAAATTTTCTCCTTGGTTGATGGGTCTGTTAGTGCGTACTCTACAGTATTTATTTGTCTTTTAT
>FZLS01000212.1 GCA_900197625.1 Rhodobacteraceae bacterium Water-Bin34
ATTAGTGCTAAAAAGGACACTTCAAAATTAAAAAATGTAAAGCAAGCCAGATGTACAAAATAATAGGTTCCGTCAAAAGCCGGGCGTTTCGAGTTTTATGGATGCTAGAAGAAATGGGTCTGACCTATGAATATACTTATGCTCCACCACATTCAGAGTTAGTCAAACAATATAATCCCTCTGGCAAGATTCCAATTCTTATAGACCGAGGCGCAGTTATTACAGACTCAAACGCGATCATGACTTACCTAGCAGACAAACATCAGAAATTGACTGCACCAGCCGGCTCAATTGAACGTGCACATCAGGATGCGCTTTCACATCAGATCATAGACGAAATTGATGCTGTTTTGTGGGCCGCTTCTCGTCCTTCGTTGGGCCTCAAAGAATTTGATAATTTCTCCAATATAAAAGACAGTTTCAAACACGAATATAAACGAAACCTTGACCGTCTTGAAAAACAGATAAAAGGGTCGTTTTTAATGGGTGACAATCTTTCTTTACCTGATTTCATCCTTGGCCATTGCGCAGGATGGGCACATGTCGCAAAATTTTCCACTGGGAGTGAGAAGTTTGGGGCATATGTTAAAAGCTTAAGAACACGACCGGCATACCAAGCTGCAGCTCGATTAGATATGTCTGACGGTTAATGAGTTCCAAAGATCCTATCGATGGAGGGTGTGGAGGGTGTGGAGGGTGGATAAACATGCGGAGCTATCAAATTCAGAGAAAGTTAAACGCATTATCACACTACAGGAACAAGCTAGCGACGCAGACCAGCCTTTGGATGAGGCTTGGAGTGGATGATTACGATCTATACCCCTCACAAATCGAAAGAGATCGTTTTTTTTCAAACCAGTAAACAATTCCGATTGGTGTTTAAATCAAACATAGAATTTAAATTCATTGTATTTTCTTATTATACAGATGACCAGCCAAGTTGATCCATCATAGCTGTAATTTTTTCAAATTGCTCCTTCCAAATAAAACGAGCTGGATTATCACGACTCATCCACATTTCGCGCGTGTATTGATTACGCACTGATCTGAAGTCTTGTAAATATTCATCCACTTTCTTCTGATCGTTATTCTGATTAGCTTCATAGATTAAAAATAAGTAGGCGTAAGCTGCGTTGCCACAAGAAGGCTTAGTACAAGTGTCAACTTCTCTAGAGTTATTCGTTTCAATGATTCTAAATGCCAATTCTCTCATTTTTTCTAAATCATTATTTAAATAACTACTTATCATATAAAACTGAGTGAAAGTGTCTCCTGGATTATCGTCCAACTTAAAGAGTTTGGCAAACGCATTTGCAGATTTTTCAAAGTCATTGGTGAACGTGAATACTTCACCCGCAAGACCAAATTGATAGGGGTCATCTGAAATTAATGCATATCCTTTTTCTGCAACTTCAGCAGCTTTCTCTAAGCCACCCCATTCCATCATTCTTTCTTTATCTCTATTTAATAAGTATAAAGAAGAGAGAAAATAACTTTTCGCAAGATAAGCGTCTGCTTTTAAGGGGTTCAACTCTACTGCTTTATCAACAAATTTAATTGCCTCAATCATGCAGTTAGTGCTGCCATTCTTTTTATCTTCATTTCTACAGAGACCTAATCTCATTTTATAGTGATACTTCCAAGCCTGACTCACGTTTTGCGTATAACCTTCTGAGTTAAGAGCGAATAGTTTATCAACTGCATCTGCATATGCTGGATAAGAACCGACCGTCCACTTTTCTCTTTCTTTGGCCGCAAAATGTAAAAGCCTCAACTCTTCTATTGTCTCGATACCTTCGTTTGAAACGCGAACTTTATCCTCTTCTAAATCGAAGCTTGAGAGGACAGAAACTACAAGTTTGTCTTGCAAATCAAATAAATCTTGTGTCTGACCATTTATTAAATCTGAAAATTGTATCTCATTAGTTGTCAAATTTCTTAATTCTACACTGGTTCTCATATCATCGCCCAGTACAGTAATAGAGCCGTTCAAAATAAAATTTGCTCCATAACGTTGAGCTACTTCTGTATCGGTTAAATTTTCATCTTCTACGAGCAAAGAAGTGTTTTTTGAGAGAACATGAAGCTTCTCATAACCAGATAATCCAGCAACAAATACAGTTAACATACTGTCCGCGACAAAACGCTTATCATCAACGCTAGTAACGTAATCAAATGGCCTCACCAACAATACTACCGAGTCCGAATTTTGGCCAGATGACGAATTCTGATTAAGAAAAAATAAAGTGGAAGTAACTAGCATAAAAGTAAAAACTGCAATTGCCATAAAGCTCGTTAAGGTTCTTGTTCCCCAGGTACGGGATTTTATTTTTCTTTTTTGCGCTGGATTCAACAAAATATCAAATGCATGAAATTCGTTTTGCTTAACTTTTTGAACTCCTAAATCGTTAAAAGTCATTTTAGTTTTTGGAATAACCAAGTCATAAACACTTTTAGAAATACATATACCGTTGGGCTGCGATAATGCTTCAAGACGCGCAGCGATATTTACTCCATCACCTAACAAATTTCCGTCTTTTACGATGACATCGCCCATATTAATACCAATGCGAAATTCTAATTTCACATCATCATTATCAGATGAATTTTTTTCTTGGATTTTGTTTTGAAATGCAACTGCACACTCCACCGCGTTTACAGCACTATTAAATTCTACAAGAACAGAGTCTCCAGCTGTGTTGAAAACCGAGCCAGCATGTTTCTTTAACAAATCAAGTAATATTTCTTCACAAGCTGAGTAAGAACGCAGAGTGCCAACCTCATCATTTTCCATATGCTTGCTGTACTGAACCACATCAGCCACAAAAATAACTGCTATCTTACGTTCCAGGTTGCTTTTAGACATGTGGGAGTACCATAAAAATTGTTTCAGGCAGATGGAACGATGTTAAGTTATCGAACTCTCTACGCAAAAAAAACGTTACGTTACTTTATGCTTCTATCATTTTTCTATTCACAAAGTGTTACGAAAAACACATAAAATATGAGCTTAAATACAAAGTTACTGCCAAAAATTTCCACATGTTCCACACCTTCCGCCAAGGTATCCCCCCCTACCTCACATTACCAACCACTTACCA
>FZLS01000211.1 GCA_900197625.1 Rhodobacteraceae bacterium Water-Bin34
ACAAAAATCCTATCAAAAGCCATCTTCTACTAAATAACGACATTCACTATCTTTCCAGGAACTACAATTATCTTTTTTGGAGCATTACCGTCTAAAATGCGTAAAACTGATTGTCTTTCAAGAACTATTTTCTCTATTTCATCTTTGCTAAGATCTACATTGACTTGAATTTCGTCTCTTCGCTTTCCATTTACTTGAATAGGCAAAACGATAGTATCGTTGATAAGCATCGAGGCATCCAATATGGGCCATTTTGCTTCAGTTACCAGCCCATCTCCACCCAATGTAGACCATATTTCTTCTGCTAAATGAGGTGTCATTGGCTGCATTAATTGCGCCATTGTTAACATTGCATCAATTTTTGCATTTTTACTTGCAGGCGATTTTGCAAGTATATTTGTAAACTGATAAAGGGCAGCAATTGATTTATTAAAAGCAAATCCTTCAACACCATTCGTTACAGCATCAATTGCTATATTCTTTGCTTTTTCCAGCTCAATATCTTTTGATGTATCTGCTGAACTATCTTCTGTAATCTCAACAGTTAACCGCCAAACCCTTTGTAAATGTTTCCAAGCTGCCTCTGCACCTGAAGCTGTCCACTCCACATCTCTTTCCGGAGGGCTGTCAGACATCACAAACCAACGAGCAGTATCAGCTCCATATTGATCAATTATATCATCAGGATCGACTACATTCTTTTTGGATTTTGACATTTTAATTGACTGGCCAACTGTTACTTTCTGGCCATCAAGAGTAATGTACTCTCCACTTTCAGATTGCTTAATGTCATCTGGATTAAGCCATTTTCCATCTGGATCTTGATATGTTGCATGACATACCATTCCCTGCGTAAATAATGCATTAAATGGTTCAATTGCCTTTTTGGGCAAGTGACCAGTGGCATTCATAGCGCGCGCAAAGAACCTTGAATATAAAAGATGCAAAATTGCATGTTCAACACCACCAATATACTGGTCAACATTCATCCAATAATTCGCTTCTTTTTCACTGGTTGGTGTCATTGAATCTGGAGCGGTAAATCTGGCGTAATACCAAGAGGAATCTACAAAAGTATCCATAGTATCAGTTTCTCGAAGAGCGTCTGATCCACATGATGGGCATTTACAATTACGCCATTCTTCATGTCTATCTAATGGATTTCCAGGCTTATCAAAGGATACATCTTTTGGGAGTGTTATTGGGAGGTTTTCTTTTTTCTCTGCAACAACTCCACACTTTTCACAATGTATTACAGGAATTGGGCAACCCCAATATCTTTGGCGAGAAACACCCCAATCTCTTAGGCGATAATTTGTGGTTGCCTGACCCATTCCTTGTTCTGAAATACGTCTAATAACTTCAGATTTACCCTCTTCAATAGTCAACCCATCTAAAAACCGGGAATTAATTAAATTACCAACACCAGTATATGCTTCTTCTTTAATTGAAAATGTATCTGGATTTTGATCAGTTGGGCATACAACAGGCGTCACAATTAAATCATATTTTCTTGCAAAATCCAAATCACGCTGATCATGTGCCGGGCATCCAAATATTGCACCCGTTCCGTACCCCATAAGTATGAAGTTGGCTATGTAAACAGGCATTTCCCATGCATCATTAAAAGGGTGGGTTACAGTAATACCAGTATTATATCCTTTTTTTTCTGCGGTTTCTAAAGCTTCTTGAGTAGTGCCTATTTGTCTGCATTCTAAATTGAAATTAGCAATATCAGTATTATTTTTTTCCAACTCCTTTGCCAAAGGGTGGTCACAAGAAATTGCAGCAAAAGATGCACCAAACAATGTGTCTGGGCGCGTTGTGTATACCTCTAACTTTTCAAAACCTTTTGGTGCACCACTGGTTTTAAAATCAAACTGCAAGCCTTGTGATTTTCCAATCCAGTTTTTCTGCATGGTGCGTACTTTTTCTGGCCAGTTTTCTAGACCATCCAGTGCACTTAATAATTCGTCAGAATATTCAGATATCTTAAAAAACCATTGCGTTAACTCTTTACGCTCAACTAAAGCGCCAGACCTCCAACCTTTACCATTTTCAACCTGTTCATTTGCAAGTACTGTCATATCAACTGGATCCCAATTGACGACGGCATTTTTGCGATAAACCAACCCCTTAGACATCATATCAATAAACATAGACTGTTGTTGGCCATAATATTCTGGATCGCATGTTGCAAATTCGCGTGACCAATCAATTGATAAACCCATTGGCTTTAGTTGAGCACGCATGTCAGCAATATTCTGATATGTCCAATCACCGGGATGAACATTTTTCTCCATGGCCGCATTTTCCGCGGGCATTCCAAATGCATCCCACCCCATTGGGTGTAATACGTTAAATCCAACTGCAGATTTATAACGCGCAACAACATCACCCATAGTATAGTTTCTTACATGGCCCATATGAATGCGACCTGATGGATATGGAAACATTTCTAAAACATAATATTTCTCACGTGTATCAGGAGTTGCTTTAAAACTTTGCGATTTTTCCCAGGCAAATTGCCATTTAGGCTCTGTCACTTTTGCATTATAACGCATTTTTTAGGCACCTTTTAACGTGGAACGCCGGAGCGTAGCCCGGCGTATGGAAATTGGATAAATATTCATATAATTTATAGATCTAATTCTTTTAATCGCAACTGGCGTGCTCTACTTAATATTGCACTTTCAATTTCACGTTTTGCTGCCGAGCTTATTGTTCCATTTGATGACCTTACTGTAACACTGAGTGAGCGCGCATCGAGAGCAGGGTCACTTATATATACCGTAGCATCATAAGCTTGCGAAGATCCTGGCGCTTTGCCTTTACCAAACACAATAATTCCAGAAAACGGGTCGGCCGAATTTATAGGTAGAAAATTAAGTACCTCAATAGAAGCCTGCCATAAATATTTATTTACGGAGCCTATTTCATCACCACCACTTTTAAATAAATCACCAAGTTTTCCATTATCATCAATTAATACTATGCCTTTTTTCTTTACTTGATCAGTTGAGGTTGAAGTGACCTTTTCCGCATCAGCTTTATCTATGTCTGTTTTTTCTGCAGTACTACATGCTTGTACAATAGCGCAGAATAACAATAAGAACTTAAATTTAAACAGATAGTTCATTTT
>FZLS01000238.1 GCA_900197625.1 Rhodobacteraceae bacterium Water-Bin34
AAACCAGATACCAAACCCCATCCCTAAAGAATGCACATGATCGATTAGTGGTGTGAGACCTGTTGGATATTTTCGTGGGTCAACTTCCCAATCTGAAAGCGCCTGAGTATCATCATCTCGATTGCCAAACCAACCATCATCTAAGACAAATCGTTCTGCACCAAGCTTTGATGCTCGACTTGCTATATCCTTCAATTCCTCCAAATCGTGATTAAAATAGACCGCTTCCCAGCAATTGTAATGCACTGGACGTGGACGTTTTGGTTTGGGCCAAGAAACTATTTGGTCTCGAGCATGACGTTGAAAAGCTACAGCACATCCATTGATTCCCTTGTCAGAAAATGTTGAATATAATGGCCCAGAATCAAACTTCATCTTTGGCTCTATTTCAATTTCTGACGCGTGACCAATCTGAATCTGCCTACGCCCATCCGGTAATTCTTCTGCAATCATTCTATGCCCACCAGACCAACCATAGTGAAATGCATATGCATGCCCTGATGTGTTCGTCGCACCATGACAGGGTAAGATTAAACCGGGGAAATGTTCATGTCCCGTTCGACCTGTGCGGTTTTCACGATAACGTATGCCAGGTGACCATTTTGTCCGATTGAGTTGGAATTCTCCGCACCATCTTCCCGAAAAGTCAATAATATCTTCTCCATTTTGTGGCGCTGGCACAACTGGTGCCGCCAACCACTGCAAATAAATTGGCCGTGATGTAGTTATATTTGCATAGGAAGTGATAACATGTGTTTTTTCGTTAATTGTAAATGTTGCACTGTAATTAAGAATATTTTGCTGATCTTCATAGATCAATTCTAGTGCATTCTCATTCTCTATAGCTTTGCTAAAACAAAATTGTGGCAATAGTGGACTTCCATCCATGTTACGCACAACAAGACCAGGTTGCCCCGGGAAACTACGTGTTGCCTCAGGGCAGATAGACAGTTCTGGATTTTGATCCAACATGCCACCTGTGACGTCAATAAAATATGCCTCAAAAAGAACATCTAGGTCTTCATTCTCATGCAATCGAGGGCCCCAATAAATTACCTCGGGAAGATGATCCTTTTCTGAGCCCAAAACAATAGTTTGCTTACTATCATCTAATCTCCAACAGGTTGTCATTTCACAGCCCCAAGTGTGAGGCCAGTAATAAAATGGCGCTGCATTAAGAAGAAAATAAATACTGGGGGAACTGCAGCTAGAAGGCTTGCCGCAGATACCAAATGCCAGTTATTCACAAATTGGCCGTTTAATGCGCGAACGCCTGCAGTGATGGGTTTAACTTGTTCACCCTGGGTTAAAACATTTGCCCAAAAGAAGTCGTTCCAAACAAAAGTAAAAATTAATACTGATAGAGCTGCCAGTGCAGGACGGACCAATGGAAGCATCACAAACCAGAATATTCTCCATTCTGCAACGCCCTCGACGCGCGCAATTTCAATCAAGTCAAATGGAAGAGCTTTAATAAAGTTTCGCATGAATAGCGTACAGAAACCAGTCTGAAAAGCTGCATGGAAAAGAAACTGACCTTGAATCGTATCATACAGTCCAGTTTGAACTGACATGTCGCGCACCGGCACCATAAGAATTTGGAAGGGGACAAAGTTACCTGCAACAAAAAGAAAAAAAAGTGGCAAAGCCACACGGAAGCGGTAAATCGCTAACGCATATCCAGCCAAACAAGCGAGCGAAACAGAAATAGCAACGGTGGGTAATGTTATCAAAACGCTGTTTGTTAGGTATTTTAGTGCTTCTGTTTGAGTAAACACCGCGTGGTAGTTTTCAAACAGCTTAAATTCTGTAGGCCACCCAAAAATATTACCTGTATTGATGTCCTTTGAACCCCGAACAGATGTTAGGAAAATCGCGATCAAGGGCAACAACCATAAGATCAAAGCAATTGGTAAGAAAGCCTGATAGGCAGCCCGAAATCCTGGAGTAGCTTTTGCTATTGGATGTGGAAACATTACGTACCCCTCTTTTCGTCCTGATACATCCGCCACAAGAAGTAGCTGATGAAAATCATCATAATTCCAAATAGAACAGTAGCTATGGCAGAACCATAACCATAACGTTCACCATATTCACTTATCGCAACCTCAAACATGTAGTGAGACAAAACATTCGTTGAACCAAATGGACCACCTTGTGTCATTATAGCGATCATATCAAAAGATCTAAGCGCACCAATTATGGTTACAATTACAGCAATGAATGTTGCTGGTTTAAGTTGAGGTAGAACGACATACCACAACATTTTCCAACCCTTTGCGCCATCTAAACGCCCTGCTTCAATTTGTTCAGAAGCAACATTGTTCAAACCTGTTAGATAAAGGATCATACAGTATGCTATCTGTGGCCATAGACCCGCAAAAATAATGCCATAAGTGGCCCAGTCCGGGCTTGAGAGTATATCTGGAACCGGCACCCGGCACTTTATGGTTACATTGCCAACAATGTTGATTGCCTCTTCGCAGAAGAACAGCTGCCAAACTTTGGCGATCACTCCAAAATCAGGATTGTAAAACCATCCGAAAATAAGACCGACCACAACTTGTGATATTACAAAAG
>FZLS01000210.1 GCA_900197625.1 Rhodobacteraceae bacterium Water-Bin34
GCTCCTTAGTATACAAATCTTTCATAGATTTGAACTGCATGCCAAACTCGTCAGCAGTCAGTTGCGCTAATTCTTGAAACAGGTATGCGGCCATGTTATGCTATTTGTTCGAAGTACATCTTCCAATGCAACTCTCGTTGCGCTCGGTTCATGCCTTCAGTCTCCTTTATAAATTTTTCTTTATCTCTTTCTATCCAAAAATTCCAATAGTACTCCTCGCCATCTTCATCCATGAATGTTGCTCTTGGCCATTCGCTCATTTTATATTTAACTCCTTTTCAGTCATTAACTGAAATTTCATTCCACGATTGTTGCAAAACTCTTCTGCAACTTCAAACTTTCTCATATTAATAGCGTGCCTTGCCATCTCACCCATGTATCTTCTTGTCTTCCTTTTCTGCACTTTCGGCGGGTCTATATGCTTTTGGGGCTTGACTTCTATTACGACTTGTTCTATAATACCACTAGAGTTCCTTTTTTTAACCCAGAAGTCTGGGAAGTATCGATGCATTTTGCCATCAACAGGACTTCTATATGGTATAGAAAACTCTTCAGAAGCCCAATAAAGCACGTCATCGTGGGAATCTAAATACTTCATAAGTTTGAGTTCCCACAAACTTCTATAAATAATACGTGTAGGATCCCCTTTATACTTTTCTGGGGCCTTTGGAACAAATCTACCCTTATAAGCCATATGGGTATTTATGGAGATAAAAAACAATGACATTAGAAAGCGCAACCAGTCATTTAGGTAAACAAAAGATTGGTGCAAGATCATCACCCCAGAACGTAATCACTGACGCTCAGGGCAAACAAAAGGTAGATGCAATTGCATTTCCACCCGACTTAGGAAAGCATCAATTTTTGATGCAGTTTGTTAAGTATGAGTTTGATCCTGAGAAGGCAGCATCAGCTGACACAATGCTGTCCGTAGCATTTCCTATTCCTACATCTGGGATGACAGATAAGAACGAACTAAGATACAATTCTAATGACCTAGGAGTCATTGGTGGATCAGTAGCTGGTGTCGCAGGTGAGATTAAAGATGCGTTCGAACAATCAGGTAACGCACCATCTGCTGGCGAAGGTCAGAATCCAGATGTCAAGTCGTTGGTAGAGAATGCAATGAAAGCAGGTGCTGCAGGTGGTAGGTCAGCTTTACCAGGAGCTGCTGGGAATGCACTTACAGTTGCATTAGGCAATACGGTTAACCCTCAAGTAGCATTATTGTTTGAAGGTGTTAACTTGAAAGAGTTTACATTCACGTGGAGATTTGCTCCAGACACTTTAGCAGACTCCATACTTTTAAAGAAAATAATTACAGAAATCAAAAAACAAATATATCCTAAATTTACATCTACTGAGAATAACTTATACCTTGCATATCCAAGTCAGGTAGATTTGTTCTATCTTGGTAGTGCAGACCACTTACATTATTTTAAAAGAGCATCAGTTAAAAACTTTGAAGTAAACTATGCTCCTGATGGTCCAATGTTTATGGAACAACAAGGTGCTCCAGGTATTATTGATTGCACAATGAGTTTCCAAGAAAGCGAGATCTGGACTTCGGAGGACTTCTAATGTATTTTAAAAACTTTGCAAACATAGACTTCAATGATCAAATAGCTAAGAACATTATTGCTAGGCCAAAGATTGTTGACGACGTACTTAGTAACTCAGAGGCATTCTACGATTATGTTATTCCAGAGGGAATGAGGGCTGAAGAGGTTGCACACTATTATTACGATGATGTAGACTATGTGTGGTTAGTGTATTTGGCAAACGGCATTGTGGATCCATATTACGATTGGCCTTTATCACAACAAATGTTCAATGAGTTTATCACAACCAAGTACGGATCAATAACAGCTGCCAAAGCTGACATTATTCATTATAAACATAAAACTACAGGCGCTCTTATATCAAAAGACACTTATGATTTAAACGGTACCTTTAATAAGATTCAAGCAGGTTCATATGAACCATTAACAGCCTTTGCTGATGAAGAGGCTAAAAACGAAGCAAAGAGAGCTATAAGACTTATCGACAAACGATTTGCTAGTCAAATGAAAGCTGAGCTCAAGAAAGCGATGAATGGATAATGATAGGAAAAAAGACTGAAAAACCTGCCAACCAGGTCAATTTAACTAAGGTAGAGTTAGAGTTTAAGGGTGAGAAGTATGACTTGATCCCTGACTTGCTCAAAATGCAACTTGATGAATCCATTGAGACTAACTCTATGGCTATGAATATTACATTCTTAGATGCATCTAACCTTACTAATAAAATAGACTTTGATGGCACAGAAACAATAACTGTGGAGTTCAATACTCTAGGTGACCGAGAGGTATCAGCAAAGTATAGATTATTTAAGAACGATATTATACCTGACGACACAGGTAATATGAAAGGTGTAGTATTATATGGTGTTAGTGAAGAACATTTTAAATCAGCTATCTTAGATGTAAACCAATCTTATAGAGAACAGATATCTGGCTTTGCACAGAACGTGTTTGATAAGTTGGGCAGCGATAAAGAATTAGAACTACACGAAACATCTGGAAGAGGTGTTACGATTATTCCTGGCATGACTGTATTCGAATCTATGGATTTCCTTGCATCAAGATCATACGATACAAAATATAGATCAAGTGCATTTAGATTCTATGAAACATTCGATGGGTTCCATTATGTAAACATTGAACGAAAGATTGCTGAAGGTAAGAAAGATGCAATCACATACGTAAAGGTTCAAGATGCTAGAACGCAGACTCCTAAATGGTATCACATCTCATCATTAAAATTAGATGTAGCTAAAGACTCAATGCATAAAATTAAGTCTGGCATGTATGCATCAGAAGCAAAAGAAATAGACTTGATTAATCACAAAGTGATAACGTCAGACTTTACATTAGCAGAAAAGTTCGATGAGTTTGAACATTTAGATTCAGATGCTATGACATTAGAATCAAAAGACTTCATTGAAGATAGCTTAAAGAATATTAATACTTCGTTTTGGTTGTTCTCTGGACAGACTGGTGAAACAGACGCAGAGGCATTAAACTTCGTAGATATCATTCCACGAAGACTATATTATTTATCTGCGCTGGAGCAAGTCAAGGCAAGTATGCAAATACCTGGAAACTCATCATTGAGCCCTGGTA
>FZLS01000209.1 GCA_900197625.1 Rhodobacteraceae bacterium Water-Bin34
AATTTCTCAATGACACGAACCCTGTATGACAAACTTGTGGATGCACATAAAATTTGTGATCTACCGGATGGCGATATACTAATTTACGTCGATTTCCATATAATGAATGAATATACAAGTCCCCAGGCTTTCTCCGGATTAGAAAGCAAAGGATTAAAAGTATGGAGGCCAGAAGCACATCTTTCAGTTGTGGATCACGTAAACGCCACCCGTAGTGTTGAAGCACATGATGCGCAATCTAAGTTGCTCATAGATAATCTTGAAAAAAATTGTACAACTCACGAGATTGCATTTTATGGTCTAGGGGATCCTAGGCAAGGCATTGAGCATATTGTTGTTCCAGAGCAAGGGCTGGTTGTACCAGGTATGTTGATCGCTTGTGGAGATAGCCATACAACTACATACGGAGCATTTGGAGCGTTAGGTTTTGGCATTGGAACCTCCGAAGTAGAGCATGTTTTAGCAACTCAAACGCTTCGTTACAAACGCATGAAAACCATGCGTGTTAATATAGATGGAGGCACGACACTTGGAGTAACAGCCAAGGACATTATCATGAAGGTTGTTCAAGTGGTTGGCGCAGGTGGCGCTAATGGGTTTGCTGTGGAGTTTGCTGGTTCTGCCATTCGCAATCTTAATATGGCAGGTCGTATGACGATTTGTAATATGGCAGTTGAACTTGGTGCACGAGCAGCTTTGATCGGAGCAGATGAAACCACTGAAAAGGCTTTAAAAGGCCATTCACATAGTGGTAAATTTGAATTCAAAGGTGAAAACTGGGCGAGTGATCCTCGTGCTCAATTTGATGAAGAAATCATAATTTCAGGATCCGACATCGAACCTTTGATAACATGGGGAACCAGCCCCGATCAATCAATATCAATTTCTGCGAATGTACCCTCTGCACAGGACTATTTTTCTCCAAAAGCAAAAGATGCATTAGAGCGATCATTAATATATATGGGCTTAACCGAGGGGCAATCAGCTAAATCAATTAAAATCGACACGGCATTTATCGGCTCTTGTACAAACAGTCGTATCGAAGATCTCCGAGAAGCTGCTAAAATATTAAAAGGCCGACAAGTGGCCAAGGGGGTAGAGGCAATTGTAGTACCTGGTTCTGCGATGACACGTATTAAGGCAGAAGCAGAAGGACTTCGCAGCATTTTTGAAACTTCCGGTTTTGAATGGAGGCCAGAAGCAGGCTGCTCTATGTGTTTAGCTATGAACGACGACATTGCGATGGAGGGAGAGCGAGTTGCCTCATCAACCAACCGAAATTTTGAAGGAAGACAAGGTCGTGGAGCGCGCACACACCTGATGTCACCGGCAATGGTAGCCGCTGCTGCAATAACTGGCCATTTGGTTGACGTCCGTGATTTTAAATGAAAGAAAAGAATATGAATAAATCTATAACAGGGATCGTCGCCCCATTGCCTTTGGCAAATGTTGATACGGATGTGATCATGCCAAAGCGCTTTCTGATTACTATCACCCGTGAAGGATTAGCAGATGGAACTTTTGCCGATTTACGATTTGACAACTCCGGACAACAACGTCCAGAATTTATTTTAAATAAAGCTCCTTGGAAACAAGCTACAATTTTAGTTGTCGGCGACAATTTTGGGTGTGGTTCAAGCAGAGAGCATGCAGTCTGGGGTATGCGCCAACTTGGTATTGAGGCATGTATAGGAACAGGTTTTGCTGGAATATTTTATGACAATGCAAGAAAAAACGGCCTCGCACTTCCTGTAGTTTCTAATGAGACAAGAGACAAACTATTAGAATTTGCAAAAAATAGTAGTGGTGAAAAAATATCTATTGAACTTGATAAAAAAACAATTACGGCAGGCGATATTTTGGTTCCATTTGTGATGGATGAAGCTACACAGGCATCATTAATTCGAGGACGAGATGACACATTAGACACATTGGAATATACATCTGCAATCCAAAACTATGAAACTAAATTAGATGACAGAATGCGAGTAAATGTTATCAAATAAATCAACAAAGGATAACTAATTGGACATTAGACAACTTGAATGCTTTGTTGCCGTTGCTGAAGAACTTCACTTTAGGAGAGCTAGTGTTAGATTAGGACTAAGCCAACCTGCTCTATCTGAACGCATTTCTGCATTGGAACACGAACTTGGCGCACGGCTTCTTTTTCGAACAACTCGGCAAGTTAGCCTCACACAAGCCGGTTCAGAGTTCCTCCAGGATGCCAAAAGAATTCTTACAGATATTGAAAAATCGATCTCAAATGTTGTCCATACTGCTGAGTCAGATTTACACAACGTTCGCGTTAGTGGCGTAGATGAAGCAATCTCGATATTATTACCTAAGGCTTTACTAAAATTTCGAAAAACTGATCCCAATGCCCATGTGCAAATACTTGAAATTTCGTCTTCAGGGCATCATTCTCAAGAGTTAATTTCTCATCGAACAGATGTTGCTTTCGTACGAACAGCCATAGAAGATGAATTCATAACCAGCAAGCTTTTGCATCGTCAGCCTATTGTTGTCGTTCTTGCCAATAGTAATCCACTTTCAAATTCTAAATCCCTTTCCACATCTGATATTTCAGATCAGCCAATCGTTGGATACCCAAAGCATGCACGACCAATACTTCACGAAGCTTTATGGAGTGGTTTCCGCCAAATTGGCGCACAGCCAAACATTGTATGTGAAATTATCGACAAATCTACATTGCTTCAGTTTGTGGCCCAAGGTCTTGGAATTGCATTAGCGCCAGCTTGGGTGAAAAACATTGCGCCATCAGGTGTTTCTTTGGTCCCCTTTAAACCATGTGAAAATCTTATTGATCTATTCCTAGCTCATCGAAAGACAGGAAACTCAAAAACTGTTAAAAGATTTATCAAAACTGTAAAAATGACATCCAATTAATTAATAATTATTTAGCAATAATAATTTTTTAATAATTTAAAAAACTAAAATTGTCTTACTTGATACTATCTGTCAAAGATATGTTGTTGAACCAATCTATCAATGTTGCATACCATAAGGTTTTAATTA
This sequence comes from Rhodobacteraceae bacterium Water-Bin34, assembly GCA_900197625.1. GTDB lineage: Bacteria > Pseudomonadota > Alphaproteobacteria > Rhodobacterales > Rhodobacteraceae > Amylibacter. The sequence continues at coordinate 3,040 of FZLS01000209.1, forward strand.
TGACACATCTTTGGATCAGGGCAGAAGAACGCCCAAATGAAAAACGTGTAGGAGTATCGCCACAAGGTGTGAGATCATTGCTAAAAGCTGGTTTTAAAGTCACAATTGAACAAGATCCAACCCGTG
>FZLS01000208.1 GCA_900197625.1 Rhodobacteraceae bacterium Water-Bin34
ATAAATCCAAGTGTTTCTGTAGATGGAAACAAATCTAATCTAGATTTAAAATTAAAAGTCTCTTGGGGAAGTGTAGTTTGGTATTCAGGGGTTGCTAATACAGGTGATGGTGAAGGTAACTGGCATACAGATTGTGATACCACTCCATGTGTGGGCAGAATTCGTATCGGTGGCTTTGATGTGAATGTTGGTGTTAAATAATATACAATAAAAGTCAGGCTTCCCCAATGAAACAGCTTCTCCTTAGGAATATGATACTAGCCGTGAGCGGCCTAACTTTGAATATTCAAGAAGTGGCTAAATCAGGTAAATTCGCAAGTGTAATCATGAATGCCATAAAAGCAGCATTATTTTTTATTTTTTCAATATTTTTTGCTAATAGTTCATTTGCACAAGTAAACATTAATTACGCAAGTGGTGAAGTAATTTCTTGTGGCGCAGTTGACGGTGTAATTCCGAATTTAACAGCAGATGATGATACAATAGCCAAAGAACTTCGCTGTTTAACAGATTTAGAAGAGCTTAAGCTTTCTCTATATCGTATTGGTTTGTGTACGAGTAAGCCTGATGCAACAAATCCTGCAAGTGACTGGGCAACTAAATGTGTATTTATTATGAATAAAGCTACCCCATTAGAGCTTACATTGAGCAAGACTTCGAAGAATTCTATTGATAGTAATATTGATTTATCTGGTCTAAATGAAGGGACATATACCCATGCGGTTCTTCTAGTTGGGAATACATTATCATCAAAAGTTAAAGCCACATTCACACAAAAATTTGTCGGAAAAACAAGTATAGGAAGAATTTGTTATACAATTTCTGGGGGTGTAGATCCAGGTAATTCACCAACACGCACAAATCTTGCTGTTGAGTGTGTAGATACTGAAACTGATGTAACCACTAATGGAAATTATGGCCATTCATCCAAAGAAATGAATTTTTGGGGTACATCTTCACCAAAAAAAGCCGCCGCAAATGGTGATGACGTTTTTCTAATGTTAAATGCTACAACGCTGGCAACAATAAATACTAGTGGGAAGACATCAGATGCAACCATGATTGCAGGAATATTGCCCTTTTCTAGTACCCAAACAATAAGTGCAAATAGCACGAGTATTGATATTGGATTCCAATTAACAGACTTGGGGCAAATTAAATTTTCCACCAAGTCTGAATGTAGTGACAGTAATCGATCCAGTTTAGGCACAACCGAGGCTTGTATTGCTACAATGAAAAATTATGGCGTTGGCTTTAGAGTTACAGTTAAATAAAAATTTGTGAGGAATAAAATAATGAAAAATCTAAAAATCATTAAATCAATTACACTCTTCTCTGCTGTTATCTTCCTCCAAATATTCAGTGCATCGGATGTTAAGGCGGCGCTTTGTCCCGTTTCTAATGGAGTGATAAATTTAGATGATTTAAAAACTATTACCGGCAGATCTTCAGCAGCATTAACTTCTGGTGATTACAACTGCAATTATACTCCAGATGGAATGCGTATAAAAATCTATAAGATAATGCTTTGTGAAGAATATGTAGATAATTCCAACTACTTGGAGAAATGTGTTCCACTTTTTGATGAAGTAAGTGGGAAATCAGTTACAGTCGAAGCTGATAAAAATACTTCAATATTAGATGGTCCTGCTTCTCTCCCAGAGGGAAAATACAACTACTCAGTCATATTAATCAATAATACAGTTGATACTAAATTCACCCAAACGTATTCTAATGAAATTCATGGGAATAACGGTATTGGAACGACCTGCTGGTCAAATGGTAACGATGTGAAAATATCCTATGAAGTAAGTGCAAATGGTGATGGTGACCCATCTAAATTTTCAGCTTCGTGTGGAACTTTAGCTCAAGCCAATCCCCAATGGTCAGGATATACATATAGTGCTTTTTGGAACGATAATAACAACGGCGTCGACAACTACTTCATAAATAAGTTCCAAGGCATCCAAGCATTTGGCAGTGCCTACAAAGACGTTTATGTTTTATCTAACCTTACAGAAGTGGCAACTGTCACTACAGGCGTTGATGGCAGAAATCAAGATGATGGCAACGGCGTATCTTCTAATGGAATATATGTGATGGGTGTGCAGAAACACGATACACCAATAACAATATCACCTACAACGAACGGTTTAGAGCTTGGCTTTAAGTTAAAAAATACATTTTTTCAAAAAATTACGACTAATAATGATTATTATGGTTCGGGCGTGACTGGTAAGAAAAAATGCTCTGAAGTGCATGGAAGTATCGGACAGTCATCAGAAACTGGAGCATATGCATGCTTATCGACAAGTTATCCAATAACTTTTGATTTTAGAATTCAGAGTAATTAAAAATTATGAGATTTTTTATGTTTAATCTGAATCATGTCGTAATAAAAAAACGACTAAGCATAATTACAATCCTCACACTACTCATTCCTAAATATTGATAATCTTGAAGTGATATACTAGCCTAACAATAAGTTAATGTCAGAACAATGAGGTATGAGCTTAATGAAGAAGCTTTTGGTGTGTATTCTGTTTGTTTTGTTTGGTACACAGATGTCTGCTCAAGAAATTGATAAGGGCTATGAAGCCTATAATGATGGTGATTACGCTACAGCACTGAATGAGTGGAAACCTATAGCTGAACAAGGCTATGCGTTTGCACAATACAATCTCGGAATTATGTATGAATATGGTAATGGTGTCGCTAAAGACTACGCCGAAGCAGTAAAATGGTATAGACTGTCTGCTGAACAAGGCTATGCAATTGGCCAATACAGTCTTGGACTTATGTACAGCGATGGTTATGGCGTTCTCAAAGATAAAGCTGAAGCAGTGAAGTGGTGGCGATTATCTGCTGAACAAGGTTATGCTTACGCGCAAGGCATGCTTGGTATTATGTACGAGCTAGGTGAAGGTGTCCTTAAGGACAATATAATAGCATATATGTGGTATTATATTGCTTCAGATAATGGGCATGAGAGTGCTGGAGATTGGAGAGATGGTCGTGCCGGTTTTATGAATTCCTCTGATGTTAAGAAAGCAACAGATATGGCTAATAAATGTTTGGAGAGTAATTATAAAAATTGTGTGAACTAATATGAAAAGATTATTTGCCACTACATTATTATTTTTATAAGAAAGATTTTCAATAAGATATGGTTCGCATAACTAATGTAAATTTGGAT
>FZLS01000205.1 GCA_900197625.1 Rhodobacteraceae bacterium Water-Bin34
ATTTTTAATTACAGCTGAATAATATAAGTATCGTAATAACACTTTAAATAAAGAATTTGAACAAGGAAACAATATGAAACGTGCACTCATAACGGGTATTACTGGCCAAGATGGTTCATATTTAACTGAATTTTTACTAGATAAAGGGTATGAAGTTCATGGTATAAAGCGTCGATCTTCATCATTCAACACACAAAGATTAGATCATTTATATCAAGACCCGCATATTGAGAATGTAAACTTAAAGTTACATTATGGAGATTTAACAGATTCTTCAAATTTAACGCGGATCATAAAAGATATAGAGCCTGACGAAGTTTATAACTTAGGTGCACAATCTCACGTTGCAGTTTCCTTTGATTCCCCTGAATATACTGCAGATGTAGATGCTATGGGGACGCTTCGAATGCTTGAAGCAATCCGTTTCCTAAATCTTGAAAATAAAACACGATTTTATCAAGCATCAACATCTGAATTATATGGCTTGGTGCAAGAAACACCTCAACGTGAAACGACACCATTTTATCCACGTTCACCTTATGCAGTTGCTAAAATGTATGCGTATTGGATCGCAGTTAATTACCGCGAAAGCTATGGTATGTATGCGTGTAATGGAATTCTTTTTAATCATGAATCACCACGTCGTGGAGAGACTTTTGTGACACGTAAAATTACACGTGGTTTGTCTAATATAGCGCTTGGAATTGAGAGCTGTTTATATATGGGTAATATAGATGCTTTGCGAGACTGGGGGCATGCAAAAGATTATGTCAGAATGCAGTGGATGATGCTTCAGGAAGATACGCCAGATGATTTTGTTATTGCAACTGGTAAGCAATACTCTGTTCGTGAGTTCATTAAATGGAGTGCGCGAGAACTTGGTTTAGAAATTTCTTTTTCAGGCAATGGAATTGATGAAATCGCAACAATAGAAAATATTGATGGTGATCTTGCTCCAGCATTAAAAGTTGGAGATGTAATAATGAAAATTGACCCAAGATATTTTAGACCAGCTGAAGTTGAAACATTGTTGGGCGATCCGTCAAAAGCAAAAAATAAGTTAGGTTGGGTTCCAGAAATTACTGCACAAGAAATGTGTGCTGAGATGGTCATAGAAGATTATAAAGCAGCCAGAAGAGTATCGATTCTAAAAGATCATGGTTTAGAACTGCCAGTTTCTCTGGAAGATTAGTATGACATATAATTTATCTGGTAAGAAAGTTTGGGTGGCAGGTCATCGCGGTATGGTTGGTTCTGCAGTTTGTCGCCAATTAGAAAACGAAGACTGTAATATAATTAAAGCTGGCCGTGATGAGGTAAATCTCGTTAACCAGGCTGAAGTTAATGACTGGATGAATGCAGTCAAGCCTGACGCAATAGTTTTAGCTGCTGCTAAAGTTGGTGGTATTCAGGCTAATAATAATTTTCCAGTCGATTTTTTATATGAAAACTTAATGATTGAGGCAAATATTATACATGCTGCCCATTTGAACAACGTAGAACGCCTGCTATTTTTAGGATCTTCGTGTATTTATCCAAGATTAGCTGATCAACCCATCAAAGAAAATAGTTTATTATCCGGTGCTCTAGAGCCGACAAACGAATGGTACGCCATAGCAAAAATTACGGGCATTAAATTAATTCAGGCATATAGAAAGCAATATGGATATGATTGGATTTCTGCGATGCCAACAAACCTGTATGGCCCAGGGGATAATTATGATTTAAATAGTTCTCATGTTCTTCCAGCGCTATTGCGAAAATTTCATGAGGCTAAGATTTCTAAGAGTTCAGAAGTAACTGTTTGGGGAAGTGGAAAGCCTTTAAGAGAATTTATGCATTGTGACGATTTAGCAAATGCACTTTTGTTTTTATTAAAAAATTATTCGGATTATGAACATATTAATGTTGGTTCAGGTGATGAGGTATCTATACGTGAGTTGGTTGATGTTATTGCCGAAGTAGTAGGCTTTGAGGCCAAAATAGTTTGGGATAAAAGTAAGCCGGACGGGACTCCAAGAAAACTAATGGATACCTCTAATCTGCATAACCTAGGCTGGAAAAATCACCGATCGTTATTTGATGGAATAAGCCATACATATGAAAGCTGGTTAAGTGAATAATTAACTGTAATTCTGTTGTTTATCCTTTTGGACCCTGTCCTCTAGAATAGACATCATCATATCTAAAAATGTCGTCTTCACCAAAGTATGTACCTGTCTGAACTTCGATTAATTCCATTGGGTTTTCTCCAGGATTGCGCATTCGGTGAATAGCGCCAAGAGGAATGTAAACAGACTGATTTTCGCTGACGAGTTTCACCTCTTCGTCTATTGTTACTTCTGCCACACCAGAAACAACTATCCAGTGTTCAGCACGATATTTATGACTTTGAAGGGATAAAGATGCACCTGGATGGACGTGTATTTTTTTAACCTGAAACTTTTCATCTATCGTTAAGCTCTCAAACCATCCCCAAGGTCGGTGGTCTTTTGGAAATTGAGTAGCTTGGCTTGCTTTCTTCTCTTTGAGAATATCAACTGCTTTTTTTACATCTTGGGATTTTGACATATCCGCAACAAGAACTGCGTCCTTCATGGCTACTGTTATAATATTCTTGAGGCCAATTCCTACAACTTCTATCGAATCGTCTTCAGATCGAATTAATGAATTTTCGCAGTCAATCGCGGTTGCATTATTAGATGTATTGACACCATTAGCGTTTGACACATTTTCACGCCATACAGCATCCCAACCACCTAAATCTGACCAACCTGCGCTAAAAGGCACAACTGAAAGGTTGTTGGATTTTTCCATAATGGCGTAATCAATAGAGATATTCTCAGTCTTTACCCAATCCGTGAGATTTAAACGGCAAAACCCGAGATCATTTATGCTATTTGTAAGAGATAAATTCACGGCGTCTAAATCAGACGGAGAATATTTTTTAAATGCTTCAATGATATCTTTTGCTTGAAATAGGAAAATACCTGAGTTCCAAAGAAAATTTTCTGATTGGATCATTTTTTCTGCATTAGTTAAGTCTGGTTTTTCAACAAAAGCTTTCAATGGCACTGCTTGTACTGTAGTTGCTTTTGAAAGCTCTAAATAACCATATCCTGTTTCTGGATGTGTTGGTTTAATGCCAAAAGTTACTAACTGCCCGTCTAGAGCAACTTTGTAAGCCTCTCCAATTGCCAATTGAAATGCATTTACATCGTTTATTACATGATCAGATGGAGCAACAACAAGTATCGCATCTGGATCTTTCCGGTATTCATATAAAGCTGCAGCTAAAATGGCGGGGGCAGTATTGCGCCCTTCAGGCTCAATTAAGATAGCAC
>FZLS01000204.1 GCA_900197625.1 Rhodobacteraceae bacterium Water-Bin34
AAGCTGGAAGACTAATCGTATCCAGCTCAGGCCATCCAGTGTCATAAGTGTTTGTGTCTTGTGCCACTTTTATTTTTCGCAATGTCTTAAACATTTCTGCCTCTGCATACTTGTTATATTTATCTGACATCTCATAGCAGGCTGTAGCGTATGAGCCTTTTTCAGTAGCAATAAATATAAAGTTTGTAGTTTCAATTCCGCATAGCTTTAAGACATATCGATAGAAACATTCCTGCAAGTCGTACCTGTAATTTCTCACAGCCTTATCAAAGCCGCGATAAGATGCATCCAAGCAAGATTTTAAATCTATCACTATGCCAGCCTCTTTTAATAATCCATCTGGTCTGCATTTCAGCTCAAGCCCTGTTTCTGGGCATGTCGCTATGAAGCTATATTCAGCCAGCAGATCTTCATTCGTTAATAAGTTTCTTGCCATTTTATTTTGCAGGCAACCATCAACCATTTTCTCACACTGCTCATATTCACTTTCTGGTAATAGGATCTCATCGTCACCTAGAAAATTTTCCTGATCTTTCCAAGCCTTACTGCCACGACGCGGCAATCCAGAATTTGTTACCAAGTTTTTCTCTGGCTCTAACAGCATAGCGTGAAACGCAGATCCCAAAATCATAGCTGGCGTAGAGCTAAACTTAGCATTCTTCCAATGATATAATGATGACGTTGCCACTGTTTTCACAGCGCTTGATGAGATTGCAAGCAGTTCGTGGTATGCCTTATTTGACAGCTCTTCGCTGGGTATTATTTGCATTTATATTCTCCTTTTTTGGATATGGTAAAACTTCATATTTTATTAATTTAATTAAATCTTTGCGCCGTTTCTTTTTTGCATTGATTAGCACATATCGGTGCTTTCTTGGCCTATCTGCATAATACACATTTTCTGCGCCATACTTATCTCGCAGTTGTTGCATGTTAAGACCATATGCATAAGTTGTGTGGTGTTGGTGTTCCAAGCCCTTTACTTTAGGATCTCTAAATTTAGATGACAACCCACAGTACATAAAGTTTGCCGCCTGATATATTGTGCCAACATGCCCAGCGCTTATCTCAGCAAATGTCACAATAATTTCTTTATCCAATTGCTTCACAGTGTTTGCAATTAAAAAACTTTCTGCATTGTGTGGCGCAAAATCCTCTGTCCAGAGCCGTGTTAATTCATAGACATTAGATGCCTGATCAACACCACAGACGCCCTTACGAAGTGTTGTAGAGGCACTCACACCATATGTGACTACGCCAATCATATCTTCATCAGCAAACAAGCCAAATGCCCTGCTTATTGGTGGCACTCTATGCATGTAATGCTTTTCAACAATCATGGGCAGTGCAGTCTGTCGTGTGATTGGCCTAACAGATAGGCCAGTAGTATTTTGCATTTTTTCCCTCATTTTATTTTACTAAAACTTCTGCCGCCCACAGACATATTAAACTGGCTTCCGCCCTGCCATCGTGTTTCTTCAGTGAAAATCGATCATAATGATCTGGAAATCTTTGTATTGCAAGCTGGCGGCTCGTATCTTTATCTGATGATAAGTTAAAATGTTTCTTCCACTTGTTAGGCGTGACCAGATGCATTGGCGTCTTGTTTGCCGCCACACATGCAATCAATGCGCCATACCCCATACCAAATCTAAACGTGGCAACTGAAGATTGACCCGGCCTCGATGCGACTTGCTCTATCACAGCCATACGATCTTTTGCCTCTGGTTCTAGCATATGCAAAAGAGAATGTATGTCGATCTCAACTCTTCCGCGATTGTTAAGTATGGTGGGCATGTCCTGCACGTCCAGATCTTTAGTGCGCGTGCAGTAATGTGCAATCGCCCCAGAGAAACCCGGATCAACACCTACAATAATCATTCGACAACCTGTATATTTTCTGCGTCAGTTGTCTCTGGCTTGGCAACTTCAACGCCAGCTTTTGACGCCGCCATGTAAGATGCCATTCTGACAAACGCATTGAAGCTCAATGCCGATTTGTTGGCGGCCTCAGCCACAGCCTCATACTGCGCCTCGCTAAAATTAATTAATACTCTCTTATCAACCATTTCTTTTCTCCTTGGTTTAATTATCTAAGCACTGCAACCTGAGCCGCAGTGCTTATTAATTATACCTTAGCCCAATAGCCGTAAACCATTTTATGGGAGCAATCCCATATGTCGTGAACAGCTCCATCAATAACAGCCACAAAATGTCTCGCCTGTCTAGCTATTACGACACCATCAGGCATATCCTCAGCTCTAGCCTTAACACCTTTAAACTTTGGTGCTGAATGCCAGACCCACCCATGACGCTTTAAGACTGCACCATACACGTCTTTCATAACGCCGTGACGAACAGATTTAGCTCTGCCATTATCTTTATTGGCTTGAGCTATCTCTTTATAGCAAGCATCGTAATCCAGCTCTAAAGCAATTGCCATTGCGCGTACTGCACAATCACCAGCTATACCTCTTCGGCCTGATGCTACACGTCCGCCGTCATTATAATTAAAGTCAGTCATTATACTTCTCCCACTAAAGCATCAATAGCTTGCTGTAGTGCGTCAACTGATGATTGATCACATTCAACAGCATGTTTACTAGCTTCTAAACGTCTATTGGCGCGTTTCATTTCTGCAAATAATGAATTCAATCTTTCCTCATTAGTGCGCGCCGCTAAAACTTGCGCCTCTTTATCAAGTTTAGCTTGTGATTTTTTGGCGTCTGTATTTACAATTCTCATAATAAAGTCTCCTCGTTTGTGTTTATACCTTATAATAGCAGTTATTCAGATGGCGTCAACAACAAAATGATATATAAAAGATATATTTTCCGCTTGACCGCATCTGAATAACTGCTATATTGAGTGAATAAATACAAACACAAATGGAGAATACAAAATGAAAATCACAGTACAACATGCAAATCGTAACCGCGAAACTGGTAATATTGAAGAATTTACATCAGTTGCAGAAGTGCAAATCCCAGTAGAAATATCTGCATATGAAACAACTAATGATGCTCTTGAGTATGCATACCGATGGACAAATAACATTGAGGGTTCTTGGTCTAATGGTTTTTCTGTAATGAGTATTGGTGATGATAAATATATTACAAATCGTGATTTTAATAAAGATGTTACTGCATTACAGCATAGGGAAGATGGTTTAGGTCTGCGCTCTACAATGGCTTTTGACAGATTTATTGTTGATGGACAAAGGCAAGATGGCGAAATAATTCCTGATCTTAGACGAGTTTTTGAATGTGCATTTGTTGGCTTCAAAGAATTACAAGTTGAGGAGACAGTATAATGAAAAATTTTGTAAAAGATTGGAAAGATCCAAATTCAATTTCATCT
>FZLS01000203.1 GCA_900197625.1 Rhodobacteraceae bacterium Water-Bin34
AATACTATTTATACTATTTTTTAACTCGATAAGTAGGTTCGTACAGTTTATTTGGATGAACATTATCATCTTCGTCCGTATAAATTATACCAAGTATTTCTAACATCCCTATCATTTTTTCTCCGCCTTCTTTCAGTCCAATCTTATAAGAAGACCAGCCTACTCCAATGATAACCGTAGCAAATATTAAATATTCCATTATTTAACAAATATCCGTTCCATAACTGACTCGTGCCCTTTAGCAACCATTCCGGCATGAAATTTCATAGCTTCACTCATATCGTCAAAAATATACGATGCTAGTAGGTTTCCTTGTTTATCGAGTGCAGTAACTTTCCAACTATCCATTATCCATTCCTCATGTATTTAGATGCAGGTTTTAATTCAATGAACTTCCTGCGTGATTTAGAAAATTGCTTCATAGGAGATTTAAACTCGGTATATTTTTTTGTACCGGTAGATCTAAATCCTACGCAATGACCTTGTTCGTTTAAGATATAGGTATGATTCAGGACTTTATATCCTGCATCATCCCATGTTGTGATTTCTTTGAAAGCTTTATACTGTGTAGACATAAACATCCATCCTTTCAGCATGTCTTAGTGGAAGAGACTGATCGTATTTTCTAGGATGTTTTCCATCAGCAATTGCTGCTGCAGTCCTTGGACCTCTACCTTGACACTTAACTCTGTATCTAGTAGACTTAACCGGTTCGACATCTGTCCAACCACTCTGATATCTATAATTATTCATTTTGTCTTTCTGAGCAGCCATTTTGTTTATAGCTTTAACAGTTGACCTAACAGTTTCGAGTTCTAGCATATCGCCTGCACTTTTAGTATACGCAGTCATTACATAGCTATCACTTATATTTCTTTTTTTCATAATTTAATTCCTTATCAATTGTTTAATATAAAGTTATTATACAGCATTTTTCACTATTTGTACACCTTTTTTTACACAAATAGTATATAGATTCTATACGTATTTTATACGCCGTGAGTCATGTGCTCATAAGAATCTTTACATTCTTCTAGCTTGTCACCACACGCACATGTTTCTGATTCTTCGATTGAAGGAGCTCCGACGATAGATCTTACATGATCTTCTGAGAGCGTCACTCCAACTAGCTTTGCGATTACTTCTTCTAAGTTTGGTTCGTACATAATATTCTCCTTAAATTCCTGTCCATCTTACTGTAGCTTTGTTGTAACCTTCGAGGACATTTCCTCTTGCAAAGTTAGTAGCTGGAGCGTTATATCCAGCAGCCATTAGCATATCACCAATTTTAAACTTCTCATTAGTTTTGTTATCGATGGCTTTAGGTGATTTTTTAACGATGAAACCGACTACGCTTGAAGCACCGGTTTCTTCTTGTCTCAGCAACTTAATATAGTTTCTTCCTTCTTCGAAGACATACTTATCATTTTTAGTGTGCTCATACTTGGCATGCAATTGGTCTTGCATGATGGTTAGAAGTTCTTGGGTTTTTTCAATTAGTTCGTTCATAGTTTAGTTCCTTTATCAATTTATAGTACCATTATACCACACAATAAAGGGTTTGTACACCTTTTTTTGAAAAAAAGTGTACTTTTTTTATATCTATTTGTTATATGTAATATGGTAACTATAACTACTATATTACATCATCTAAGGGAAATATCTGGTATATTGCTTCCGCACATGCCTTAGCAATTAACTGATGTTCCTTTTGAGTGCCGTTTTCTGCTCTTAGCTGAATGTAATGTATCCACGATCTCAGTGTTCCATTTACGTACATACGAGACATCGTTAAACCCTCAGGTAGAATTGCTCTAGCCTGTTCTTTTGCGATGCCGGCATTGATAGCCCATTCATATGCGTGTTTACAACGCTCGATAATTACCTCTTGATACGATTCCCATATATGATGTATAGGATCATCAATACCAATTTCTACTGAATTTTGACGATTCTTATCGTCTTGCATCCTAGCTTCTCTAGTAATAAAGCTTAGGTCTTTTGTAGGATCAGCATACCGCTGACTAAATTCTTGAAACGAAAAAGATCGATGTCTAAGAATTTGTCTGGCGATATCCCGAGTAGTATCGATTTCCATACAGACACTGGCCATCTCTAAAGGCGACCAGTGCTGATGTTTAATCAAATACTTGACTAATTTCTCCGCGGTCTCTTCATTATTTTGGTTATTTGGATTCGAAACTCTGGCACAATATGCAACCATTTGTAACAAATCATCTTTCAAATCAACGCCAATTGCTGGCTTACTATACGAAACAACACGAACATTGAACATTAATTAGTCCTCTTTTTTTACTAAAGTGTAAATACCCCAGGCTAATCCAGCCCAAGCTAAAAGTTTAGCGATACCGCCAAACAAAATTACTGAACCACATACCACAATAAGTGATACTCCATCCAAAGATGTTCTTTCAGCAAGTCTTCCTTTAATCCAATCTAACATAGCATTTCTCCTATACTTTAAATTCTGCAAACGTGTCTTTATTTTCATTATTCCCCCACGTTGCAATTGGTTTATCGGGGATGCTCATATCAGACATAATGTCGTCCTGAGCAGATTCTTCTACATCATACAATTTCATCCTTGCACGATCAATTCCGACCACAAATCTTTTAAATTTAGTCGGATCATTATATCTATTCTTAAGTTGCTTAACCATTACTTGATTAAGTTCATCCAATTCTTCAGTCGCTATTAATGCAAACATCAAATCGGCTGTAGCTGGTAAGCCAAAGGATTCTGATGTATCTTCAAGACCCACATCAGTATTACTAAAACCAGAACGTGTAGTTTGAGTCGCTGTCATAATTGGCAGATTAAACTCAATAGCTAGACCACGCAATTCTTCAGCAATAGCTTTAATGTAAGTGTAACTATTTATACTACCACCCATCGCTTTCATACGAGAAGACGAGCATATATTTAAATAGTCCACATAGATAATATCAGGCGTAAACTTCTTCTTAAGCTTTAATTCATTTAATAAAGCTCTAAAATGACCAGAATGAGCAGCACCTGTTGGATACTCTTTAATTAATAATTTGCCAATAGTTCCAGTAGCAATCTTTTCGATCTTTTCAGAAAACACATTTTTAGGTAATGACTCAAGCTGTTGAATAGGTAGATCCATAAGATTAGCATCAATACGTTCAGCAATTCTTTCTTCAGCCATTTCCATAGTAATGTATAAAACATTTTTACCTTGTTGCAATACTGAGGCTGCATTATGACACATAAACAAAGATTTACCTACACCGGTACCAGCTAAACAAACATTAAGCGTTTTATTTGGAATACCGCCTTTAGTAATCTTATTAAAATATTCAAGATCCCACGGAATGCGTTCTTCAGTTTTATTGTAAAAGTCAAAACGTGCCGAAGAATCGTCAATATAATCATGACCGATTGCTTGATC
>FZLS01000202.1 GCA_900197625.1 Rhodobacteraceae bacterium Water-Bin34
AGAATACTTGCTCATAGAATCTCTCTTGGAAGTCTATGAATATCTCTGAACTATTTCTTACACCACAATGTGTATCATTTAATAATGCTATCTTCATACAAATTGATTTCCTTTAAACCAAAAAACTAAACTATATCTTGTACCTTTTTTAACTTTATCTACCTTATGCCAAACATGAGATGGGAATACAGTAATACCACCTGTAGATTTAGATATTTTTTTAGGATCTGTTTTATTATATTCTAATGCGTTATCGAACCACATATCACCACCTTCAAAATCATCATTCAGATTTATGGTAACACTTATCTTTCTTATTTTACCAGTACCATCTGGTTCCTCGAATGAATCTCTATGCCAATCGTAATAACCACCTTTGTTGTATTCAGTAAATTGAATTGATTCGACTGGTTCCCATTGGAAATTCCAACCTGCTCTTTCATTTGCTGTATATATGTATGGTATTAATTCCTCTACTATCCATTTATCATTTAGCCATACAACATTTGACTCTCTATAATTTTCTTCTTTATTTTGAACAGTGGCTTTACTTTTTTGTTTAGATAAACCTAATTCAATTATACGATCGCACATAGCAGAATCTAATGCTTCTGGAAATGACCAAACAAAATGTTTTAATCTCATACTACCTCCATGGTTCACCCATTACCCAAACAACTAAACTATATCGTATACCCTTTGTAACTTTCGTTACTCTATGATATGTATCAGATGGGAATACAGCTATATTACCTAAACCACTACGTACTTTTCGGGGGTTTTTTGTCCAATAATGATCTTCTGAATCTATTTCTAAATCACCACCTTCGTAATCATCATTTAAGTTTATAGTAATACTTATCTTTCTTGTTGCACCACCTGTTTTACTTATATCTGTATTTGTATCACGATGCCAATTATAATGATTACCTACTTCGTATTTAGTAAACTGAATTGCTTGAGGAATATCATAATCAAAATTCCAACCAGCATTAACATTTGCTGTACTTACATATTCCATAATCTGATCCATAATATAAGGATCATATATCCATCCAGTTTTACAAATCCGTGTTTTCTTTGCAGGCTGCTTGCCTCCATCAACTGTAGCATCTTCTATGATTTGCTCTTCACCTATTCGTATTAGTTCATCGCATGTTTGTTTATTTAATGCTTTATCAAATACCCATGCACTATGTTGTACTCTCATTTCTTATCTCCTTGTTTATATCTATAGCCTTTTCTAATAGACTAAGTTTACCTTGGCCAGATTTTACAAAGGCACTCGTATCTTTTGGAAAACACATACCACCGAATCCATATTTTCTATCTGGTCCAGGAACCATCATATGGCTTTTACCAATGCGTTCATCCATTCCTATTAATTGTGTAAGCTCATCAAATCCATCTTCACCAAACATACTATGTAGTTCATTAAAGAATACAACCTTTGTAGCAAGGAATGTATTGATAGCATATTTCGCATAAGCTGCTGTTCTTTTATCAGTAAATTTAATATGATTCATTTTAATTCCAGCATCTTGAAATATTGTACACCAAAATAAAGATTGACTTCCACCAAATATAGTAAACTTTTGATTTAGAAATTCTTCTTGTGAGTCAGCTTCGGTTAAGAATTCTGGGTTTGTTGTAATAAATCTATCTTCGCTTAGTAAATCTATAAGCTCTACAGATATAGTTGACTTAATAAGAATAGGTACCGTTGGTGCGTGTTTACGTATCTCACGATGGTATTGTTCAACCATCATATCATCACACTCACCCATTGGTCCTTGTGGTGTAGGTAAACATATTATAATACCATCATAAAGATGGTAATGTGGATATATGTAATCTCTTTGAATTAATTCATACCCTGCTGGAGGATCTAATATTTCTACAGAATATTTTTGTGATAACCCTGCAAATACAGCTTTACCCACTACACCATATCCTATTACTAAAAAATGCTTCATCTCCACATTATACCATATATTTCCTAAATGTACATGCCTTTAAACCAATCTGCAAAATGTTTAATTCCTTCTTGAATTGATACCTTTGGACTATATCCCAATGATTGAGCCTTACCTATATTTGCTTGTGTAGATTTGACATCTGCAGGATGCATAGGCAAATAGTTCTTTAAAGATACTCTACCCAATTCATCTTCTAAACATTCTATATAATCCATTAACTCATTTGATTTACCTGTACCAAGATCGTATATTTCGTGTTGATTCTCTTGGGGTTGGTTAAGCATATACTCTAATATAATTTCAATGCCATCAACTAAATCGCCAACATAAGTAAAGTCTCGTTGCATGTCACCTTCGTTATAGATGTCTATTTCTTTTCCTTGAGACATTAGATCTGCAAATGTGTGTAAAGCCATATCAGGTCTACCATATTCTCCATAGACTGTATAAAACCTTAAGCCGCTTGAAAGTAATTTAGATGTTTCAAATTGTTTTTCATTTACATATTTAGACCAAGCATAAGGATTAAGATGATCAGAATCTGCTGTAGATGATGATGCATATATAACAGGTATTTCATAATGTTCACACGCATGAATCAACCTTTGCGTTGCAGTTATATTTGTATCAATATACATTTGTGGATTCTCTAAAGAATGCCTCACACCAGCATGCGCAGCTAAATGAATAACTGCATCATAGCCTTCTAAATAATGGGCCCAAGGGATAATCTCTATATCATAATCAACAATCTTGATACCAAACTTATCTTTTAATATGTTTGCCCTATCATGTTTTAATTGAGGATCATAGTAGTCATTGAAGTTGTCTACACCTTCAACTTCATAACCATCCATCGCTAGCTTCTCAGCTAAATGAAACCCAATAAAACCAGCAATACCAGTAATATAAACTTTATGCATATTCCATAACCAATTCTAATCCTTTCTTTTTCTTTTCTTTCTCTTCCTTTGCAAAGTCTTTTACTTGCTTATCAACTTCTTGTATCTTCGAAATCTTTTCACGAAGTGTGTCAAGGAATGATTGGTCAATAGGACTATTCATATCAATAGCAGATACAAACTCTTCAATGTTTGCTTGCTCCATAAATTTAAATTTGATGTCAGCTTGTTTCTTTTCCTTTACAATACGTCTTATAAAAGCAAAGTAAGCTATCTGTGTAAAATATGAGAATGCATTAGGTTTACCTGTACGAGTAGATGCATCTATTCTATAATTATATATTGCTTTAAGACAATTCTCAACACCATCCATTACCATTTCATCTCGGTATGTATATCGTACAAAGTTTGGTTTATGAGATAGACCTTCACAGATCTTCATGAAGCATATAGCTATATAATCTGGTACAACTGGATTCTTTGTTCCAGCTTCTTTAGCTGCATTCGCTTGAGTAACATAGTCGACAACTGCATATGAGAAGTCTCTATTATTTACGTAAT
>FZLS01000201.1 GCA_900197625.1 Rhodobacteraceae bacterium Water-Bin34
GATGAGCGTAAGCAATACGAAGGTCGAGATAGATATAGGATTATTCGTGGGTTAGTAAGTTATACGGGTAAGACTGCTCAGGGTAAGGAAGTTACCATTGAAAATCAGCCTGTCATTCTATCCCTTAAGCGTAAGAATTATGGCCCCTTTTATCACGATGTCATTAAAAAGATGTCTCAAGGTGTAAATCTATGGGACTTTGAAAGCATATTAAAAGCTGAGAAGATGCGTACTGATAAGGGAGCGTCTTATTATGTAATGCACTTTAGCCCTCAGTTTGGCTCTCCTATTCCAATGGATCAATTGACGTATGACAGTTTAAGTCATGTTACTGATCTAATTACTTCAGAGAACAAGCGCATTAATGATGCCTATAATGAAGCATTATCTGAGAAGCATGACAATATTGAAGCTGAACGGATTATGGATGAAGTCGATACATTAGCAGCAGACTTTTAATGGCTAATTATATCGTTGGAATGAGCAATGAGGAGTACCACTCACAGAGTGGTATTTCTTCAAGCGCAGTAAAATCTGTATATAAAAAGACACTTGCCCATTGGAAGGGTGAAAAGCGTACACAGACTGCGGCTTTCACTATGGGCAGTGCGGTACATGCGCTTTTGTTAGAAGAAGACCGTAACCTCGTTAAAAAAGGTCCGAAAACAAAAGCGAGTGCTGCATTTAAAGCTCAGAAAGAAGAACTCAATGAAGATGAAGTTCTACTAACTGAAGTTGAATATAATGTAGCTAATCGTATTGCTAAAGGGGCGTTAGATAACCCTAATTGCAAATCCTTATTAAGACATAAGGAGCGCGTGAATGAGGTATCTATATTTCAGCAAGACCCAATCAGCGGCCTCTTACTAAAGACACGCCCAGATTTAATGATTTTATCCGAACAAACTGTTTATGATGTGAAGACCACCCAGGATGCAAGTCCAAGAGGTTTTTCTAATGAGTGCTACAAGTACTCTTATCATATTCAGGCGGCCTTCTATGTGTATGTATGTCAGCTTGCTGGCCTAGATATAAAGGAGTTTGGCTTTATAGCGTGTGAGAAGACCTCTCCCTTCATCTCACACCTGCATATAGTTGGCCCAGATTTACTGGAAATAGCGACAGAACAATTACACCGTACACTTGGGGTAATAGCTGAAGCTGAGGAACAGGCAGATTTTGGTACTGGTTGGGGCGATTATTCCATATTGGAACGTCCTAAATGGCTATAAGTACACAAAGTGCCAAAGCAAAGGGGCGACGACATCAACAGTGGGTTAGAGACAAGATATTAGCTCTCTGGCCTAAAAAGCTTCTCCCAGATGATGTTCGTAGTACCTCAATGGGAGCTTCGGGTGAGGACGTACAATTAAGTCCGGCAGCCCGACTCCTATTCCCATACTCCGTAGAGTGTAAGGCATTTAAGAGCTTTGCTATTTACAAGGTTATGGATCAGGCCACGGAGAATTGCCCTAAAGGTGCTGAACCCATTGCCATTATTAAAGCAGATCGACGTAAGCCTTTGGCAGTAATCGATGCAGAACATTTCTTTAAAATTATAAGTAAAAGGTAGAAAAATGAGCAAGTTAAAACCTAATACAATATCTATAGAATTACAAATTGATCAAGATAATGAAGTTATGGACGTAGAGGTTGAATACAACTTAAGCGTTACAATGTCTGAAGATCAGAAATCTTTTTATGTTAACGTAGTAAATGGCTTAAATTCTAAACTTAAAAGTGAGATAGATACATTTGCTAAGGAAGGCTTTTTTATAAAAGAAATCAGTCAGTTACGAGCCTTAGCTGATCATATGGTATCGGTTGAACCTTATGACGATGAGGATGACAGTGAATTTACAATTGATTTTGAGCCTGATGAAGAGCTTGTAGAAGCTGTATCTGAAAAAAAGAACGGCCATAAGATAATAAAATTTAATGGTAAGAAAGTTCACTGATGGCTAAGTGGAAAGAATTACCTCACCCTGATTGTGTGGATCGTAATAAAATTGCTTCAGATGGCTTATCCACGTCTTATTATCAGATACCCTCTCACGCCCAAGAATTACGCCACTTAATATCTCATAAAGCTATGAGCAAAAGTAGGGGTGACATCTTTAAGGCGTGTTATCGATTAGGCGAAAAGGCCGGTACTGAGACACTATATGATCTTAATAAGATGAAATTCTTCATAGATGATTTGATTGAGATGCATAATCGTGGCGAACACCTATGAACTGTTGGTTTTGCGGAACTGAATTAGTCTGGGGTGGAGATCACGATTGCGAAGACAGTGAAGAGTATCTGTATGTAGCCAATCTATCCTGCCCTAAATGCAAAAGCCACGTTGAAGCCTATTACCCAACCCCCGAACAAGAAAGTAATGAATAATGGATATGGATGACTACCAAGACCAATCTGGGAAGACGGCAATCTTTCCAGAAGATGAAGCACTGACTTATTTAATCTTAGGTCTTTGCTCAGAAGCCGGAGAATTAGCCGGTAAATTAAAAAAAATCATAAGAGATAATAATGGGCAAATCTCTATGGAGAAGAGAGTAGAGCTAGTTCAAGAGAATGGTGACTGCCTATGGTATGTCGCGCAAATTGCTACAGCATTGGGCAGTTCTCTGCGCTCTACCGGCCAAATCAATTTAGATAAATTAAACAGTCGTTTAGAACGCGGTGTTCTAGGTGGCTCAGGTGACAATAGATAATAATAAACCAACGGGAGCAGTAAATGTTAAGAAATGAATATGGGCCAAAGTTACCAATCAGTGAACAAATCCATAAAGAAAAATATCGTAGTGAAGGAGAAACCTTTCACGAAGCAATGACACGGGTTGCTGAAGCTTTAAAAGATGATGAACAACACTTTGAGCAATTCAGAAGTATCCTGGATAATCAAAGATTTTTACCTGCTGGTAGAGTACAATCAGCGATGGGCGCACCTAGAACGGTTACCCCATATAATTGCTTTGTATCTCGTACTATTGAGGACAGTATGGAAGGAATTATGGACGCAGCAAAGGAAGCTGCTAAGACCATGCAACTTGGTGGGGGCATAGGGTATGACTTCTCAACGCTAAGGCCGCATGGGGCGCTTATTAAGAGCCTAGACAGCCGTTCTAGTGGCCCTTTAAGCTTCATGGCTATATTTGATAGCGTATGCCATACAATTGCTTCAGCAGGTCACAGGAGAGGCGCACAAATGGGCGTACTGCGAGTAGATCATCCTGATATTGAGAAGTTCATACGTGCTAAAAATAACTCTACTGCCTTAACAGGGTTTAACATCTCTGTGGGTGTTACTGATGCATTCATGGAAGCTGTTAAAACAGATAGTCAATTTGATTTGGTATTTGAAGACAGAGTATACTCTACAATCAATGCAAGGGCGCTTTGGGATGATATTCTACGATCTACATGGGATTGGGCAGAACCAGGCATACTTTT
>FZLS01000199.1 GCA_900197625.1 Rhodobacteraceae bacterium Water-Bin34
ACATCGTCTAGACGAGCTAGAATTTCATCTACTTTTGAAGGGTTCAACATAAACTCTTGGAAGCCTTTCATTCCCTCTGATGCCATAGCCGCAGGAGCATCACGATCATAGAATTGTGCTAAACCAGCAGCGTTTGAAACAACCGAAAATCCTTCTTGGATGAATTTGTCATCAGAAATTGACGCCTGATTGTTTGGTGGCAGTTGACCAATTGTAGCATTCCAAGGCCCTTGAATTTCAGGTTGAGCGATGAATGCAAGAAACTTTCGCGCTGCATCCTTGTTCTTCGCACCTGAAGGAATGAAGAAAGCATCAGCTGGTGCTTCTTCTGCAAGCGCTACACCTGGTGTGATTGCTGGGAATTGGAAGAAATCGATTTGATCTTCAGTCAAACCAGCATTTTTATATCCATCTACAGAAAAATTACCCATTACATACATTGCTGCATCGCCATTGGCAAAGGGTGCGATTGCATCTTGCCAAGACATAGAGGCATGGTTGTCAACGAATGAACAACGGTCCAACATAGTTGACCAGTTAGCAAAAGTTGCTTTGATGCGTGGATCTGTATATTTGATCTCGCCAGCTGTAAGTGCATTATGTACATCATAGCCATTTGTTCTAAGGTTTAAATAATCAAATACTCCAGCCGCAGTCCAAAGATACTTCGTTCCGATTGTGAATGGTGTTACGCCATTACTCTTCATTTTATCACAATTTGCTAATAAATCATCCCAAGTTTTTGGCTCTGATAGGCCCAATGTGTCATAAATATCTTTGCGGTAATAAATACCCCACTGGTAATATGAATAAGGAACACCCCAAATTTTACCATTGCGTGTCATAGTAGGCTGTACAGCAGCCATTTCTTTGTCTAGACCCTCAGCCGCCCAAAGATCGTCAATAGGTTCAAATAAACCTGCGTCCACAAATGGACCCATACGATTACCTGGATACCAAGAAGTGATGTCAGGTGGGTTTGCAGAAAGGAAGTTACGGATCGCAGATTTATGTGCTTCGCGATCATTTAAGTTAACCGTAACATTAATGTCCGGATTCGCAGCTTTAAATGCGGCAACCGCATCTTCAAAGCCCTTTTTTGGACCAGGGTTTAAATCATCAAAGTTGATAATCAAATCTTCT
This sequence comes from Rhodobacteraceae bacterium Water-Bin34, assembly GCA_900197625.1. Lineage (GTDB taxonomy): Bacteria > Pseudomonadota > Alphaproteobacteria > Rhodobacterales > Rhodobacteraceae > Amylibacter. The sequence goes on from FZLS01000199.1 coordinate 1,144, forward strand.
GCAGAAGCAGAGGTTGCCAATAACGCGCAAGTCGTGAGCGAAATTGCAACAGTTTTAATCTTGGTGAACATAGTTTCCTCCATTTGTTCTAGCCATTTCGTATATTCTCATATAGTGAGACACGTATCTCAACTATTGATAACCTCGCAGATTCGGTGTATTAATGTCAATAGATTTCATAATTTTGCAAGATGCGTTAGAAGTAAGGTATTAAGTATGAACAAACAGATTACTGGGGCTGGAACAGTAGGAAAAGCGCTGGAAATAATTGACGCCATTGCAACCTTGGATCACCCTGCCCGCTTTTCTGACATTCAGCAAAAATGTGATTACCCAAAAGCAACACTATATAGATTCCTTCAAATCCTAACTATTCAGGGAATGTTGCGCTATAATGATGAAACACATTGTTACTCAGTTGGATTACGTTTAGTGGAGATGGCTCACAAAGCTTGGCAACAAAGCTCGCTTGCACCAATTGCAGCACCGATTTTAATAAATCTTTCTAAAGAAGTAGAAGAAACAGTTCACCTCGCTCAGATGGAAACGGGCCAAGTTTTATTCGTTGATAAGTATCGAACTTCTGATCGATTTGAAACCCTTGCTCAAGCGGGCCGTGTTGCGCCTGCGCATTGTACAGGAGTTGGAAAAGCCATTCTCGCATTTTTGTCTGAAAGGCGGTTCAATGTTGCGATGTCGCGTCAGTCTTTCAATTCATTCACGCCAATGACACATTTAAATGCTGAAACTTTAATGGAGGAGTTGGAAGAAATTCGTCTTGATGGCATTGCCTATGATCGCGAAGAACATGAGCAAGGTATTATAAGTATAGCGGCTCCAATTTTGACTACTAAAAAACGCGTTATTGGCGCTATTTCAATCGCTACAACTACTAACCGTCACAACCTTGAATCAATCAAAAAATTCAAACCAATATTGATGGAATCAACCAAATCAATAGGTGAAGCTGCCACTGCATGGCAATTTCCCCAAACACAATAATTTAGGAGAAAAAAATGTCGGGTGTAGAGTTAAAAAAAGTAATAAAAAAATATGGCTCCACTCAAGTAATTCATGGTGTCGATCTAAAAATTGATGATGGTGAGTTTTGTGTTTTTGTTGGACCCTCTGGTTGTGGCAAATCTACACTTTTACGTATGGTTGCTGGCCTAGAAGAGACTACATCTGGTTCGATCAGAATTGGAAAACGTGATGTAACTGACGCAGATCCTGCTGATCGAGGAATTGCAATGGTATTTCAGACCTACGCGCTTTACCCACATATGAGTGTTGAAGAAAATATGGGCTTTGGTTTGAAAATGAATGGTGTGCCGAAATCTGAAATTGAAGCAAAAGTTGGCGAAGCTACACGTATTTTGAAATTAGAAGAATACTTGAAACGCAAACCTGCAGCGCTATCGGGCGGACAGCGCCAGCGCGTCGCAATTGGCAGAGCAATTGTTCGTGGGCCAGATGTATTTTTATTTGATGAACCGCTTTCCAATCTAGACGCAGAACTTCGGGTTGATATGCGTGTAGAAATTGCAAGACTGCATAGTGAGATTGGTGCAACAATGATTTATGTAACGCATGATCAAGTTGAAGCAATGACGCTAGCAGATAAAATTGTTGTTCTTCGCGCAGGCCGTATTGAACAGGTTGGTAGTCCAATGGAATTATACAAAAATCCAGATAATAAATTCGTCGCCGGTTTTATCGGTTCGCCAAGTATGAATTTTCTAAAAGGAACCGTTATGGGGAAAAATATCATTATACCTGGCCTTGATAATACTGAGATTTCAACAACGATTACATTACCAAAAGAGGGGTCTAACGTATTTGTGGGTCTTCGGCCTCAAGCTCTAACTATTACTAAGAAAAAATCTTCACTTAAGGTACATATGCGTGAAAGATTAGGCGGGATTACATTTGATTACTTGCAGACGAACTCTGGTGAAAGAATTATTGTTGAAACCAAAAGTGACGATCCAATAGACAGAGATACACAAGTTGCTATCTCCTTTGACCAAGCTGATGTATTGTTGTTTGACGCAAAGACAGAGCTTAGATTGCGCTGATTAGCCATTTTTCCAATACTAATCTGCTAACTTACTAATCGGTGTAACCTTCCATGAGCTTTAAAGCCCATGGAAATGCTGCAACACATGTTCCGTTATAGCGAAGGAAACATAAAATATTTAGTATCTGTTGAACAAATATCTGGCTTATTTTTAGTTGATGGTATGCCTGAAAATCCGGCTAAACAAATTAGGGATTTTTATCAAAAAAATGGAATATAGATTCTTGTTCATATACTTCATCAGGTTCTAAAAAA
>FZLS01000264.1 GCA_900197625.1 Rhodobacteraceae bacterium Water-Bin34
TTTCTTGTCTTGGCAACGACAAAGAATCTGTCACCCACTCCTTGAGAAATGGTATCTCAGGCATTCGCCGCAGAGATGATTTTGCAGAGATGGGACTTCGCTGTAACGTTGGCGGCCTCATTGATCTTGACCCCAAAGATCACATTGATCGTAAAGTATTGCGCTTTATGGGCGATTCCGCTGCATTTGGATATATAGCCACAGATCGGGCAATTGCAGATGCTGGGTTGAGCGAAGAATTAGTAACGAGTCTTCGAACTGGCTTGATTATGGGTTCTGGTGGCCTCTCAGGTGAAATGTTTGTCGAAGCCGTAGATGTTATGAGGGCTCGAGGTATTAAGCGTGCTGGCCCCTATCGTGTAACACAAATAATGGCTAGTACTGTATCAGCCTGCATTGCCACTCCATTCAAAATTAAAGGTGTTAACTACTCACTATCTTCAGCCTGCGCCACTAGCGCACATTGCATTGGTCACGCAGTTGAATTAATCCAACTGGGTAAACAAGATGTACTTTTAGCTGGCGGGGCCGAGGAAATGCATTGGTCCATGGCTGCGATGTTTGATGCTATGGGTGCCCTAACCAGTAAATACAACGACACCCCAGCCATTGCTTCACGGGCGTACGACGCCGATCGTGACGGTTTTGCTCCCAGTCTCGGTGGTGGATGCGTTGTTGTGGAAGAACTCGAACACGCCTTAGCACGAGGGGCCAATATCATCTGTGAAGTGACAGGTTATGGTGCCACTTCAGATGGTGCAGACATGGTATCTCCATCTGGTGAAGGTGCGGAAAGGTGTATGAAAATGGCTATGGAAACCGCTTCAGGTCCTATGGATTATATCAATACTCATGGTACAAGTACTCCCGTAGGTGATGTGGCCGAGCTCGGCGCTATTCGCAATACCTTTGGTAATAGTTGTCCTGACATAAGCTCAACCAAGTCACTTTCAGGGCATAGCCTGGGTGCTGCAGGTGTTCATGAAGCTATCTACTGTATGCTGATGATGGAGAATGACTTTGTGGTTGCATCGGCGCATATTGATTCTCTGGATGAAAATGCCTCCGGCTTACCGATCCTCTTAGAAACAAAACAAACAAAATTGAATCGCATCATGTCCAATAGCTTTGGCTTTGGAGGCACTAATGCCAGCCTAGTTATGGAAAAATATAACGGTTAAGCGACTTAAGTAATCGGAGTAAATCTCCAGCCCAATGTGCACGCACAAAAAAGGGTGAAGGAATAATAATTTCCTCCACCCTTTGAAACTTACTAGCTCTTACCTAACAAGTTCGTTCGACTTAAAATCTAGAGTGCGGCTAGAACAGCCTCTGCGCTTGAACCTTCCAAGGCACCTGCATCGACGTTAAGCATGCTTACGACACCATCATCCACGATCATGGCAAACCGTTGACTGCGCTTACCCATACCAAAGCCTGTACCGTCCAACTCAAGCCCCAGAGCTGCCGTGAATTCCGCATTGCCATCAGCAAGCATCATCAAATGTTCTGCATTAGCTGATTGTCCCCATGCATGCATTACAAAGACGTCATTAACAGACATACAAGCGACAGTATCCACACCTTTTGCTTTTATATCGTCGACATGAACAACGAAACCAGGCAAATGTGCCATCGAACAGGTTGGTGTGAATGCCCCTGGAACGGCAAACAAAACAACTTTTTTTCCTTCAAAAATATCAGCTGTGCTGATCCCTGTGGGGCCTTCAGCTCCCATTACTGTAAACATTCCTGATGGAACTTTATCGCCTACTTTTATCGACATAACTGCCTCTTTGTGTTGTCGTTAGAGCCAGTGGCACAGATGCCACCAGTCTCAAGTCTAGTGTTTAATTGGTTATCTTTACGAAGTCCTAAAAAGGAATATCATCGTCAAAAC
>FZLS01000096.1 GCA_900197625.1 Rhodobacteraceae bacterium Water-Bin34
AATGAGAAGTATTTACGAAGATACTGGAAGTGTACCATATAATGCTGAAGATGTATGTTGTGATTATATTAGATGGGTTGAAAACTATATTAAACCTGGAGATGATTACGCACATTTAGATTTTGATAAAATATGGTCAAGTAGTGATATTAAAGATCATCCACGTGGAAGACAAAAAGCAATGTTAGATCTTGGATTAGTAGAAACGTTTAATGGCATTACTGCACATCCATCAGATTTAAAAATTTTAAATAATAATAATTTAAGTGTACAAAAGTATCAAAATATGGTACAATCTAGCCTATGAATACATTATTTCCAAACGAACACAACATCGTATATCCAAATACTACGATTGTTGAAATGAAAAAGAAAAAACCTATTGATACGTGGATGAAAGATTATACTTTAGATCAACGTAAGGAAAAGTTTTTTGAGTTTTGTAATAAGTTCGATTTGAGATTAGATGATTTATTAAAAGATGATTTTCAAATATTTTCTCATAGGTTGCATTGGCACGAACATCCTTATGTAGACTTTTTTAAAGGAAAAAATGTTTCTAATTTCGAAAAGATACTGTATACTATTACGTATTCTTTTTCTAATGAACATTGGGGAACATTCAAAGCCTTATATGATAATGGAGAAAATGGATTAAGAGCTAGATTTGAAAGGCATCGCCACGCAAGATCTGATTTATTTCAAATATATTATCCAAAGGGAACAAAGGTTTCTGAATGGCTAATTACTGCACCAAGAAAATGTGCTGAAGATATGGCTCATGTTCTAGATGAAAGAAATAAACCATGGACAATGATGGAATTAGCTAAAAGATTTGAGAAATATTTCAAAGAAGAACAAGGATTTAGATCTCCATTATATCCGTGTAAAAACTTTGCACGATATATGGCAATGACATGGCCAGATCAAGTTGATCCTGAATCTGTGTTATTTGGAGGAACTGGTCACTTTGACGGAATGCAACAAATATTTGGTGGACAAAATTTAAATGGTAAAGTTAAATATGAAATCAATGAAGATGGTGAATTTATTCCTACTAATAAACATGGTGAATTATGGTTAGAACAAATGTACGAGTTAGCAAATGATCCTCGTAATCCTATGCATACTCAAAAGCTTTTGAATGTAGAAGATAAAACGTGTTTCTTTTACAAACACATTGCTATTTCTCAAGGAGAAAAAAGACCAACAAAAAGAATTCCAAGAGATTGGATATTTCCAAGGGAGTTTAAACTTGAGTCATAATAAACACGTAGTTGATGGATTTAATAGAGATATTGGTTTAATGCAACCAGATGAAGCTATTGAATATTATTTAGGATTAGCCGAAGGTTGGGAAGATCCAAATCCACCACTCGTTTTAACAGAACATGATGGAGTAACAGTTGTCAGGGATGACCTTATTACTGGAACAAAAGTAAGAGGCGCAGATTTACTTATGTCAAAAATAAAACAAGATACTGTTGCTTATGTTCAACCTCGTACAGGTTTAGCTGGTGTAAGTATTTTAGAAGTTGCGAAAAGACATAATAAAAAAGTTAGATTATATATGCCATCGAGTAAAAAGATTTCGCATCATCAAGCATGTTGTATTGAAAGAGGTGCAGAAGTTAGTTTTCATAGAATAGCAGCAATGCCAAACTTAAATGCAATCGCAGCGAAAGAATCAAAAGAAAATGGACATTATTTTATTCCTCTTGGATTAAAACACGAATTAGTAACTGCAGGTTTAGTTAAAGTTGCGAGATCAATTCCTGAACCAGATGAAGTGTATACAGTTGTATCAACTGCTGTTTTATCACGAGCATTACAAATCGCATGGCCTAATGCTAAATTTACTGCAGTGGCTGTAGCAAGAAACATGAAAGGCGGTGAATTAGGAAGAGCTAAAATAATTAGCGCACCTGAGCCTTTTACAAAAAGTATTAAAGAAGAAGAGATGCCACCTTTTCCAAGCATAGGAACATACGATGCAAAGGCATGGAGATATATTCCAAAAAATAGTGGAAAGAATATATTATTTTGGAATGTAGGATCAGAGCCAATATTACAAGATGAAAGCTTATATGAAACAGTAGATAGTTATAGAGATTGGGAGAAAAACGAAGAATGATTACAGGAACTTTTAATAAAATACCAAGGAAAAAGAATAGTCATGGTTATGGTTGGGCTAGAACATGGTCTGAAAATTTAGGAGTTGGTATCAATCACGAAGGTTATCAAGTTGATGTTTTATATTTAGATCATGGCGTAAATTTTGGAGGATCACTTAATCTATTCTCTGGGTTTAATGAAGAACTTGAAACAAGAATAAATAATTTCTTAGAAGCTAAAGTAATTTACTCTCTTGATATCGATATGCCTGATTATGGAGCAATGTTAAAAACAAGAAAAGATGTAAAAGATAAATTATGGTGTGATAAAGTTTCACATAAGTGCTCAACAGCAAAAACTTTAAAATCAACAGATATTTCCGATATGAATTGGTTAACTATTGGAGATTCACATACCGCGGCATATTCAAAAGAAAATTCAATGGTAATTAAAACCGATGGATTAACGCTTAACGGGCAAATTAAAACGGATTTTGAATACGTAACAAATCATATTAAAGAATGCAATCCAAAGGGAGTTACTATGTCTTTTGGTAATATTGATATTAGGCATCATATTATTAGACTATCAGCTGATAGTATGCCAATGTTAGTTGCATGGAAAGAATATGGAGATATGTTAGAAAGGAATGGAATAAAGGTAGAATATTCTACACCATGGCCGATCGAACATGAGGAAAGGAGATTACCTAAAACTGGTTACTATAAAGGTGAACCATTTTGGGGATCAAGAAGCCAAAGAATCGCAGCTCTAAAAACATGGATTATGCACATGGATAATTTAGGAATGAATAGAGTTGAATATCCAGAAGAATGGATATCAATGGATGGAGAAAAATATGCAAAGGACAAAATGGAGAGCGTTTCGTCTGTGCATCTATCACCAGAAGCTTATAGAAGAAAAAATTGGGGAATTAACTGTGTACAATTATCCGATTTTATGGTATAATATACATATAATTTTAAAAGGAGAAATATGCCAAGTATTAATTTAAATAAACCACCACAAAATCGGTGGAAGAAAAGAAACAATCGAAAGCCTCAAGGGCCAATGCCTTTTGATGTTGCTTTAAGAAAGTTTAAAAAGGCTGTCGAAGCAGCAGGTATTATTCAAGAAGTTCGTAAAAGAGAATTTTATGAAAAACCAACTGCTAAGCGAAAAAGAAAAAAAGCAGAAGCTATCGCTCGATGGAAAAAGAAAGAAAGAATGCTTAAACTAAACGGCTATCCAGAGTCGAGGAGAAAAAGATAATGTCAGTAATGGATAAATTGAAAAAGAATTCTAAAATTAAGTTTACAAAAGAACTTAATAAATCAGAATTTTTTACAGAAAAAGATATGATCACAACTGATGTACCAATGGTCAATGTCGCATTATCTGGTGACATCGATGGTGGTCTAACATCAGGATTAACTGTATTAGCAGGTCCAAGTAAACATTTCAAAACATCATTTGCTTTATTGATGGCAGGTGCGTATTTGAAACAACACGAAGATGCTGTGTTATTATTCTACGATTCAGAGTTTGGTTCACCACAATCATACTTTGAAGCATTTGGTATTGATACTTCAAGAGTATTGCATACACCTATTGTAGATGTAGAACAACTTAAGTTTGATTTAGTTAGTCAACTAGACAATATTGAAAGAGGCGATAAAGTTATTATCGTTATTGATTCTATTGGTAACTTAGCATCGAAGAAAGAATTAGAAGATGCACTAAACGAAAAATCTGTGGCAGATATGTCAAGAGCAAAAGCACTTAAAGGATTATTTAGAATGGCAACTCCATATCTAACTATGAAAAATATTCCTTTACTTGCAGTTAATCATACATATCAAGAAATCGGTTTATTTCCAAAAGCTATTGTATCTGGTGGAACGGGTATATATTATTCAGCAGATAATATTTGGATTCTTGGAAGACAGCAAGTAAAGAAAGGAACCGAAATAAAAGGATATAACTTTGTTATTAACGTTGAAAAATCAAGATTTGTTAAAGAGAAATCTAAGGTACCTATTGGTGTTTCTTGGGAAGGTGGTATTGAACCTTACTCTGGGTTGCTTGATGTTGCTATGGCTGGTGGCTATGTTGTTAAACCAACTATGGGTTGGTACGCAAGAGTCAACAAAGAAACTGGCGAAGTGGTTGAACCTAAAGTTAGGGAAAAAGATACACTTGCAAAAGAATTTTGGGATCCAATCTTTAATGAAACAGATTTCAAAACATTTATAAAATCTTATTATCAAATTGGTCATAAACCATTACTTGATGTCGATTTAGGATTAGAAGAAGAAAATGGATAAACATTACACTACTCAAGAACATCCTGATTCAGATTTTTATGCGATAAAATTTACTGAAGAATCTCCATATACTAATGTAATGGTTATATATGGTACAGTAAAAATTTTAGAAGATCAACAATTAGATATGGCAACATTGAAGTTTACATATAACATTGTTGATCCTGGTGATTTCGATCACGATGATTTAAAACAAGATGATGATTTTAATAATTATCTTGGAGACTTATTACAACATATTATTAGAGAGGGAACAATTGGAAATTCAGAATCAACTACCGACACACATACTGAGTCATCTACTCAATAACGAGGAATATTGCAGAAGAGTAATACCTTATATTGAAAAGACTTATTTTGAAGGCGTACATAAATTAGTATTTGACCTTATAGTCGATTTTGTTTCAAAACATAATAAACTTCCAACAGGAAAAGTTTTAGATTTAGAACTTAAAAAAATCTCAGCTCCCGAAGATTCGTTAAATCACGCATCGTTACTTATTAACGAGATTAATGATCAATCAGATATCGATACAGATTATCTTATTAATGAAACTGAAAAATGGTGTCGTGATCGTGCAGTTTATAATGCAATCATGGAATCAATTCAAATCATTGATGGAAAAGATAAAGAAAAAACTGAAGGTGCAATACCTGAAATATTATCTACTGCCTTAGGAGTTTCGTTTGATCAAGCTGTAGGGCATGATTATATTGATAATTCTGATGATCGTTTTGATTTCTATAATAGAAAAGAAGAAAGAATCCCATGGGATCTTGATTACTTCAATAAAATTACAAAAGGTGGTATACCAAATAAAACATTGAATATTTGCTTGGCTGGTACTGGTGTAGGTAAATCATTATTCATGTGTCATAATGCTGCATCAGTACTAACTCAAGGCAAAAATGTTTTGTATATCACTATGGAAATGGCAGAAGAAAGAATTGCTGAAAGAATCGATGCTAATCTTATGGATTTACCTATCCAACAACTTGAATCTTTACCTAAAAACGTGTTTAATGAAAAGATCGCTGGTATCGCAAAAGGAACAATTGGTAAATTAATCGTAAAAGAATATCCAACTGGTGCTGCTCATGCAGGTCATTTTAGGGCATTGTTAAAAGAATTAAAGCTAAAAAAGAACTTTAGTCCCGATATAATTTATATCGATTATTTGAATATTTGTGCTTCATCTCGTATGAAATCGATGGGTGGAAGTATAAATAGTTACACTTATATTAAAGCTATTGCTGAAGAATTACGTGGTTTAGCGATTGAGTTTAACTTGCCGATTATGTCTGCAACGCAAACAACTAGATCAGGTTTCAGTAATACAGATATAGGTCTTGAAGACACTTCTGAATCATTCGGCTTACCAGCTACTGCTGATTTAATGTTTGCTCTAATATCAACTGAAGAATTAGATGAACTTAATCAAGTAATGGTCAAGCAACTTAAAAATCGTTATAATGATCCTACAAAATACAAACGATTCGTCGTCGGTATTGATAGGGCAAGAATGAAATTGTATGATGTAGAAGAATCTGCTCAATCAGATATTGTTTCCGATATGAGCATCCCTGATAAACCAATCGCAACGTGGGGGGATAATGAAAGAAAAGACACGTTTGCGGAATTTAAAATATAGGAGAAAATATATGAATATGTTACTAAACGCAAAAGGCTGGGTTATGGACAGACTAAAAGAAAGAACATCACTTGATGGTGTCGCATTGATTGGAGTCTGCGGATCAGTCATTTTATTCGGAGGCTTAGCTAAATTATTAGCATGGGTCGGTTTAGGATATGGGATATATACTCTAGTTAAATCTGAGGGTTAATGTTATATTAAAGAGAACACTGGTCACATAGAGATGGCCAGTGTTTTTTTATATGTAATTATTATACATAAAAAATATATACTTTTTTTCAAAAAACTATGTACAACTCCTGCCAGTTTGGTATCATCGGTACATAAATTGATAACGGATTAATTTATGAAAAACAAATTTCACGAACAATACGTTAGAGAACTTGGTTCTTATCTTATTAAGATCAAAGCAGATTATCACAGATGGCAAGATAGGTGTCAAACTGGAGATGATGAGATCAAAGATATGATGTTTGATGAATTCTGCGAAAAATTAACTTATACTGTAGGCAGAAACTATATTAAGATCATCTCTAATGATTCAGCACATTCATTCATTGTAGCTAAAGAAACAAAAGGATTTAAGAAAGGAGACATTTTGATGGCAGCATCATGGAATGCTCCAGCAACAAACTTCGCAAGAGGTAACATTTTTGATGATGAATACCACATTAGATGGACAGGAGCGCTTTAATGCTTAAAATTATGTATAAAATTTATGTACTTTTTTTCGAAAAAAGCATGTACAAATCCAATAATCTTTGGTATAATAGGCATATAAATTGATAAAGGAGTGACATGAATTATTACAAAGAATTTAATTTAGAAGAAAATGCTACTGAAGATCAAATCAGATCTGCAGTTGGCGCACCTTCTATTGAAGAAGAAAAATATTGCCTTTGTGGAAAGCTTCACGAAGATTGCAATGAAAATTATGAACACATGACATCAGGAGTATAATTATGTGGAATAGCGATGATAAAATTTTAAACGTTTCAGAACCCAAAGTAATGGAGTCTGCAGCGGGTTTTTATGTTGGTCAGTCTTGTGAGACTGAACTTCTGTGGGAAAATGGCACCACAGATATTATCACTGAGCCTTATGATAGGTTGAGTGGTTATTTTGCCACTGCTGAGGAAGCGGGTGCTTACTTAGCGTTAATAGGTTAATTTTTTAAGGAGTATATTATGAGACACAGCAATAATTATATAACAACTGCACACACTGAGTGCGCGAGTGAAATGTTAGAAATTGAGGCATTTAGAAAGGTTGTGAAAACAATCAATAAAGAGAATAAATTTTTAGAAGGTAGATATTCATATCCTGGAACACTTCCAAGATATTATGTCAAACTTCAAGGTAGAGGCGCTAGGACAGTAAATGCTGTCAATGATGGCAAGCATCCAAGGAAGTATGATCAATTTCTTCCTCTAAGACATGCAGAAAAGGTGGATGTGTATGTCTACACAAGATAAAGAAACAGCATTTAAAGTAACTGCAAAACAAGGAAGAAAAGTTGTTGCAGAATACATTTTTGCTAATATGTTAGATGCTATTACATTTGAAGTTGGTATGAAAAAAGAAGGTTACAACACCAAAATGGAGGCAATTTATGTCTGAGACATTACTAGTATTATTCATTTCAGTTGTTGGAGTAGGCTATACTTCATACAAAATCGGACTTCAAGAAGGCAGCGAAAGTATGCTTAGTCTTTTAGAAAAGATTGGAGTTATCATAATGGATAACGAAGGAAATATAACACCTAATCACAATTATAAGGCAAAACTTAAATCGTAAAATGTATAAATAGTAGTATAATTAATAAAAGGTACTACTATGAAACTATTACCATTACACATAGAATCTTCTTATCAATCAGAAGATGATATTCTACAAGAATTTAAATTCGCAAAAGCGCTTGTACGTAAAATAAAGGCAGTATGGACATCGCTAAAAGGAGCTATTAAAAAGGCTTTTTCATCTGCAGTTAAAAAGGCAGACTTAGGCGATGAAGTAATTTTTACTATTCCTGCTCAATTGAAAGAAGATATTTTTAAGGATGGTGATTTGATCAAAGAAGACACAGGCGCATTAGCAGCAATTAAAGGTAATTATAATGAAGCTTTAGTTTGTAAGTTCTTATTTGATTATAAAGGTTCAGAAGTCGATATTAATAAACATTATGAAAAATACCGAAGAGGTATCGACAAAACAGTAGATGATTGGGATGCTCAATTAAAAAGAGCTCTCAAACCCGCAAATTATAAATCAGCAATAAAAATTATTAGAAAAGGCAGTGCAGATATGGCAAACTATTTAATTAGTAATGCCAAATCCCAGAACGCCACAATTATAGGTTGTTATTTAGACAACTTAGCATTCCAAGACGGAATCGATTTTAAAGCTGATATTAGAGTAGCCATTTTAAAAGAAGGAAAAGAAATCTTAGATGGTTATTCACTCAAACTATATTCAACAAAATCTGTTGGATTAGCAAATACAACCGCTAAAGGATTATGTAACCACTTAGGTGGTAAGAAAGCTGCAGCAGAATTCGAAAGACTTTCTCATAACAATGTAGAATTAAATCTCATGATTCAAAAGGCGAATGCCCTCAATAAAATTAAACAAGATCATAAACAGCATTTACGCGGAGATGCGAATGCTACAAATAGATTAAAATCGTTACGTGGTCTTACTGATGAACAAATTGAAAAGTTAGATCAAAAACAAATTGAAGCAGAGAGAAGATTAGCAAGAGAGCCAATCAATCCAAAAGTTGCTGCAATTGTATATGATGTTCTAAAGCCAATTTCACAAACACCAGAGTTTGCAGAAAGGATATTAGACATTATGGGTTTCAATGATAAAGAAACAAAGATGCTTATGGCTATTACAACTGAAAAGAAAAGTCAAATTATCGCTAAGCATCCAGAACTAGATATGAATAATATAACTCTCGAAGATCCTAAAGGTCGTGTAACATTAAATTTAAAAGGACCAACAGGAAAAACAATTGTTACATTCGGAGTTAAAGAAGGTGAAAAAAGAGCAGTAAGTGGTCAAGTATCATTTGCTGGAATAGACCCAGAAAATTACGATGAGTACTTAAAATGAAATCATTTAAAAGCTATGTACCATTAACAGAATCTAAAAATACTCATATGACACACATTGAGGATTTAATTCTTGATGGTGGAGTTAAGGGGGCGCGCCAAGCTATCATCGCACTCAGGTCGTTGCGAGAT
>FZLS01000029.1 GCA_900197625.1 Rhodobacteraceae bacterium Water-Bin34
ATACAAATACTTATATTGGATTTGACGCAAATGACAGATTTAGAATCTGGACTGGCGGAACACAAAGAGTAAATATTGATAATAACTCTGCTGATTTCGGAGTTAACGTTTATGCTCCTCGTTATTATGATTCAAATAATAATAACTACTATGTAGATCCAGCCGAAGATTCAATCATGAATAGTATTATTCTCGATGATTGGATTTATCATAACGGAAATACAGACGCTTACTTTGGTTGGGCTGGTAATAACAACTTTAAAGTATATACAAACGGAACACAGCGTTTTAATATTGACGCTAACTCAGCAGACTTTGCAGTTAATGTATATGCTCCTCGTTATTATGATTCTAACGACAATCTATATTACGTAGATCCTGCATCTACTTCAAGAATGAATAATGTTACGTTTGGTATTCCAGGCAATGGTGCTAATACTAAAGGTCGTTACTTATCTATCGAAGGTAATACTGATTCAAGTGGAGAAGGTTCAGCTCGTATATTCTTTGCAGAACATAACTCATCAACTGCTTCACAAGACAAATATGGTATGGCTCTTGCATACCAAGGTGGGTCAGCAACAGTTAATAGTGTTACAGGTCAGCCAGTAACTCTAAACGGTTTATCAAACGGAACTTGGGGACTGATTGGACATAATAATAGTATCAACGGTGCTTGGGCAATGCGTGGTCCTAGAAGTGGTGACTATGTAGAAGCTCGTGGTTCATTCAGAGCTCCAATATTCTATGATTCAAATAACACTGCTTATTACGGTGACTTTGCTTCAACATCTATAATGAATGTTGTAAGAGCTCATCAATACCAAATGGATGTATCTGGAAGATATATTGATTCACCATCTGGTAACTACGGTACAATTAAAGTTGAAGGTGATACTGGTGGTTGGGCAGGTTACGCAATCAGAGATGATTGGGTCTTTATGTCTAATGGTACTGCTAACGCTGGTATCTATAATGATACACGAAACGAATGGTCGTTGCAGGCGCAGGACAACAGCTGGACTCGATTGTATGCAAACGGTGTACATCAACTGTCTGCACAAAATGGATATGGTTATGCACCAACAAGCATGCGTTCACCAATATTCTATGATCACGATGATACAACTTACTTCGGTGATTTTGCATCTCGTTCTAAGCTTAAAACTCTTGAGCTTGGTAATCAAGGTAACTTAACAGGTTCTGGTTCATATCCACTTGGTATCTGGCACAATAACAGATATCTTGCAGGAATGAGAAATAGTGGTGCTGGTGCTAACTATCCTTGGTTGGTACATGATAATTATAACTTTAACCAAACTGGTTCTAAAGACGCATTCATTGTACACTTCAATGGAATAGGCGATAAGTTGTACTTAGATGAAGCTGGTAATATGCTTATTACTGGTGAGATGGCCGCATCAAACTATAACCTGAATGCTGGTAACGAAAACATCTCATTGAACCCATCATATGGTGTTGGTAAAACAGAATTTAAATTATTCGACGGTGCTAAATACTGGGAAAAGAGAGCTATCCAAGCATTACAAGGTAATGAAGATTCTCCAACTGGTACAACAGGTGAATATGTTAAATCAACCGATGCTCCAGCTCCAGCATCATATGTATTAAGAACTTCATCATATAGAACATTCTATTCAGATTATATTGAAGTACAACCTGGTGAAGAAGTTTACGGCGAAATGTACGTTAAACGAATTTCAGGATCAGGTGGATTATTCTATTATGGTATTGAAAGATTCGATAAAGACAAGAAACCAATTGCTGGTAATACTGGTACAACGTATTTTGTTGGTGGCGGTAATAACGTAACAAGTACTTCTTGGCAGAAGTTCTCAGGTTATACTACTGTACCAACAACACATACTGTGTTTAGTGGATCAGATGGTCAAGGATGTAGATATGTAAGAATGAGAGTTCTTATGAACTACTCAGGTGGCGGTGCATTAAGAGAATTCACTCCACCTATCTTAATGAGAACAAAGGTTCCATCAAGAATTCGTACAGATGAAGCAGTTTACTCACCAATCTATTATGATTCAAATGATACAAGTTATTATTTAGATCCAAACGCAACATCTAAACTAAGCACGGTCGATGCAAGTAACTTTAGAGATAGAGATAATACTGCAAGATTCATGAATCCAAACTCTGGCGGTAATGTTCAGGGTAATTGGAACTGGAATAACGGTTCTATTACTAAGCTAAACAATCTAACATTTAATGATCCTGGAGTTAATGAAGGTATTAAGTGGGAAGGTGGTAGCTTATGGCAGATTTATGAATCACCAGATAACCAAACAAATGCTGCAGGTAATTTACAGTTTACTTCGGGTTCTGGTAATGGTACAAGAAGATTAACACTTAATGGATCAGGCGATGCTATTGCTGGTCGTTATATGGATGCATACAGATTCCGTGATAGAGATAATACTGGTTATTATGTAGAACCAGCCTCTACTTCTGTAATGGCAGAAATTTATGTCAACGATTACATACGTCATAATGGCGATACTAATACTTACCTAAGATTCCCAGGCAATGATGATATGCAGCTTGTTGCTGGTGGTCGTCAAATGCTTAGAATGGCTGAAGGTACAAACCCTGATAGACTAAGATTTGTAACTGATTCTAACTGGACAGACTCTTCTGGTAACTGGGCAATGTCTGGTAACATTACAGTTTCTGGTATTGGTTATTCATTAGCAAGTGCTAGATCACCGATCTTCTACGATTATAACAATACAAATTACTATGGTGACTTTGCATCGACATCGAGAATGAATGTTATCAATGCAAATATGTATACCTTAAATGATGGTTGGGATATTTACGATGATAATGGTGAAACATTAAATATTCGTTCTAATAACTCTGACCACGGTTATATTATATTTAGAGATTCAAATAGTACAGATTGTGGTAGAATTGAATTCGACGATGATAACTTCTTCGGTTTAAAAACACCTGCTAATGAGTGGGGTGTTTATATTGAAAATAATGCTCGAGTTTATACTTACTATAATGGTACTTGGGAAGAAAGAACAGCTCCAGGTTATATGGAAGCTCGTGGATCTTACCGTGCTCCAATATTCTATGATTCAAATGATACTGGATTCTATGCAAATCCAAATGCAACTTCAAGATTCCGTGATTTAACAACACTTGGTGTAATTAACACACCAGGAGTTACAGGATATGCGGGAGCATTATTAAGAAGAGATAATAGAACTATTGAGCCAAATGATGATCCAGCCGGACAATTAAAGTTTGGTTTCGGTTCTTGGAACAATAATAACACTGCTCCTTGGGCTGATTATTTACACTTAAGATCATACACAGATTCTTCCGGTGGATCAGATAACCTTCTTATGTTTAAGAAGTCTGGTCGTGGAATGCGTCTATATCAACAGTCTTGGAACTCAGGTTCAGTATATTCAGCATACTCTGACTTAGCTATCTATAATGCTAATCCAGGCGGTGGTTCAAATGCATACTTCTACGCAAGTAGATACTATGATTCAGATGATACTGGTTATTACTTAGATCCAAATAGTAACTCACGTATTAAGCATCTTAAAGTTGCTGCTACAAGTGCTAATGCAAGATATGACTTTGCTGCTCTTGAAGTTAGAGAACTTAACCATGCTGGTGCTCAAAGTGCTAATGCTCAAACTGCACCAAGAATTGGTTTCCACTGGGGTGGACGAGTTGCATCGCAAATTATGCTTGAAACAAATGGTGAGATCCAGATTAGAAACAATCCTGGTACTGGCTATGAAGATTTCAGAGCACAAATTGGTTACTTCCAAGGTGATGTAAGAGCTCCTCGTTATTACGATTCAAATAGTACAACATACTACGGTGACTTTGCAAGTACTTCGGTAATGCATACACTCGATGTTCGTTCTGAAGTTTATAACGATGGTTGGTTCCGTAACGATACAAGTGGTCGTGGTTTATATAACACTGCAACAGCAATGCATTGGTATTCAACTGGATCAAATGCTTGGAGAGCTTATTCTACAGCAAGTACTGTAAGAATTGATATGCACACATCTGGTAATAACAGACGTGGTGCATTCTATGCAAATAACAGTAACGAAGTAGGTATTCTATCGCAAGATGACGGTTGGGCGTTACAAACTACTAACTCTAAAGTAGATTCACATCATAACTTCTATGCTCCTATCATGTACGATAGAAATGATAGTAACTACTATATGGATCCAAATGGAACATCCAGACTAAATCAAGTTAGAGCAAATTATTTTACAAATGATGGCAGCGTAAGTTCTAACGATCTCTTTGGTATGTACTGGAGCTCTGATAGATCACAAGCATATGCAATCTTTAGAGAATCTGGTGGTTGGTCTTATCCATATCCTGATCTAAGAATTGCTTTCCATACTGGTATTAAGTTTGGTGCAAACGCTTCTTACCAAGGTATGCGTTTCTATACTGACTATAATATGTCTGGTCAGGTTATGTCGATTAACAACGGTTCTGATCCACTTGGTGGCGGTAACGTTTATGTTAACAATAACCTACAAGCTGGTTCATCGTTAAGAGCTCCAATATTCTACGATTCAAATAACACTGGTTATTATTTCGACGGTGCGTCGGCTCACAGTACAAGATTTGAAGGTGTAAGTGCTAGAACAATGGCATACACTAACAAACCTGGTCATACAAGAAACTCTGGTGATTATTACAGATCGAGACCAAGACAAACTGGTGACAGTAACTATTGGACTGGTGCTTCAGGTTGGGGACGTCAGGATATGAACGTCGTTGGTACTTGGGGTTCAGGCTTTATCGATTCTTGGTCAAACCCACCTAACCAGCCTTCAGGTACATCTCACTGGGTTGGTACTCAGGCTTATCACTATAGAAGTTCTAATACTTCTGGTTATGGTTGGCAAATGGTTGGTGGTCCAATTGAGAACTTAAGATTCCGTTCTTCTTGGGCTGGTTGGAGATCTTGGAGAACAATTCCAATGCTTGGTGTTAACAATGGTAATGGAGCTGCAATGTATGCAAGCATCTATTACGATTCAAATAACACCGGTTATTACTGTGATCCATCATCGTTCTCTAACTTTAATAGTGGTATGCGTGCTACTGAGATTTATGCTCGTAACTGGTTCCGTAATGATAATGCTCGTGAAGGTCAGTATAACTCAGCTACTGGTTCTCATTCTTATTCCTATCAAGGACAGTACTGGGCAATAACCGGTAACAATAACAGTTCATCTATGTCTCTACAACTTAGAGCGGCATATAACGGTACAATGTGTCGTTGGATGTATGGTGATAGAACTTGGTCTGGTGATCTTAACGCTGCTGGTCAATGGCAATTCCAAACTCGTCACCAAGATGGTTACTCACCGTCTCTAAGATTCATTGAATCAGGTAACGAATCATGGACTGGTAACATTGGTAACGATGCTGGTAAACTTGAATATCACTCAAACCGTTTCTATCTAGAAGCTGGTGGTAACTCAAACAGAATCGTTCAGTTTAGACGTAATGGTTCTAACAGATCATATATTGATAACAACGGTCTTTATGTCGGTACTGCTACTTCAGCTCGCTGGGCTGACCTTGCGGAAAGATATACCGCTGATGCAATCTATGAAAATGCAACTGTTATGGGTATTAACATTGATGGTGATTCTGAAGTTACTAAGTGGGAAAAGGGAATGCCTTTAGCAGGTGTTATCTCTACTAATCCAGCTGTTCAAATGAACGATATGGGTATTAAACCAGGAAGTAATTCTAAGAAAGCTAAAATGAATCCATTCATTGCTCTTAAAGGACGTATTCCAGTCTTAGTAGTTGGCGATGTTAAGAAAGGCCAATGGGTAATTCCAGCTGGTGATGGTAAAGGTAAAGGCGTAGACTACGGAACTCCTGGTATAAATAGTTATGATATAATTGGTATTGCAGTTGGCAATAGTGAAAATGGTGAAGTAGAGGTTAAAGTATAAGATGGCATCATATGCAACATTGAATAATAATATGCAAACACAGTGCGGGCGTCAGCTTCGTACGTTTGATAGGACTATGCTATTGAGAGTAAACGTTTACGTTCGTGGAACTGGTGTAACGAGTTATACTTCAGGCGGAAACTATTATCATAGATTTGAATATGTAAACGCTTCATATTCTGTGTATAGTAATTATTTGTATAGTAGAATTTATACTGGTCAGTTAATTTATGACCAGGATGTTCAAGCATCTATTACAAGTGTTGTAAGAAGAACAGTAGATTTAATCGAAGGCAGAATGAGTAATAGAACGGTTAACGCTTATCTATGCCATGCAAGTTGCCATTCTTCATGCCATTCATCGAGAGGTAGACGCTAATGACTATGGATAGAGGTGACGTCAACTCGTGGGTTCAAAGCTACGGTGGAGGTCAATTAAGAACATTTGATAAAACTGTAAGGTGGAGAGTTAATGCATATGTTAGAGCTACGAGTGGAGCTTGGAGTTATACAACAGGTGCTAACTATTACCATAGGTTTGAATATGTGAATGCTTCAAATAGCATATATAATAACTATGTAGATAGCGGTATTAATTCGGGTAACATTATTTACCCACAAGATATTGTTGATACTATGGAAGATTTAACAAGGAGAACTGTAGACGTGATAGAAGGTAGAATTAGTAATCGTACAACGAATGCTTACTTCTGCCATGCGAGTTGTCACTCCAGTTGCCATTCATCGAGAGGTAGACGCTAATGTCAATGCAAAAATCATACTGTAGACAAATGAAATATTCAGGGCCGGATATGCTTCCACCTTCGAATGCATATAAGTATGATATTCTAATTCAAATGGAAGTATTGTCTGGATGCGAACAAGCTTGTCTAGGTTGCTTTGTAGATAAGAATATTGATGCATCGATGAATCAACAAATTATTGATAGAGCAAAAGAATTAGCCGATGGCGTTAAACGTACTGGCATGAATCTAAGAGAATTTGTTATAGGTCCAACCGATATATTTAGTGCAAGCAATACTGAAAGAGTTTTAAATAACCCAGTTGTACATGATATTATGCGAGAACATGAACATGCTCGTATCGCTGCTCCTGCAAAGTTTGATGTAGCAACTATGGAACGTGTACAAGAAATATTTGATATTCTTGATGACGAAGATAAATTTAGACGTGAAATGATTATCGAATTTATTATGCCAATTGGTAAAATAGATCAAATGCTTAATGATATAGTTTATCACCAAGAAGTAATGCGCAAAGTTAAATTTTTTAAAGAGAATACACCAAAGCAAATGGATTGGTCTTGGACGTTACAAGCATCTAATGTTGTTGGTAAGAAAATAGATAAAGAAACATATAACAAAATTCTAAAACGTTCAGTAAGAGATTACGAAACAATCGTTGAAATGAACCCTGCATTCTCAAGAGCTCGTAATCAGTTAATTCAACGTAGTAATTTAATGGGTTGGAATAATTGGCTAGGTAACGTTATTGATGAAGATAATCATAACGAAGCTGTTATGTCAATGGCTAATCTATATTGTAACTCAATTAACTTTATGGGAATAACAATTGTTCCTGGTAAAGATGGACCAACAACACACCTTAATGTAAACTTATATGAACAAGCATTTTTCCTTGAAAACAAAAATCTCGATGTTACAGGTTTAACGTTTGAAGAGATTTTAGATAGAAAAGACGAATTAGCAACTAAAGGAATAAATAAGTCTACTCAGGTAAAAGATTGTAATGGCTGCGAATATGCAGTAGCTTGCGCAAACAGATTAATATTCGAGGCACAAGATACATTAAATATTAATGGTTGTGTTCTTAACAAAGATGTATTAGATCATTATAACCCGTACGATTTTACGTGGAATGATGATGCACTTAAAAAATTAGGAGAGGCTTCATGATTGGCCAAAGTTTATATTACTTAAATAACAAAAAATATATTACCAATGTAACAAACGCTGGTACAATTGTTGATGAAATGAATAATTTTTATCATACAAAAGAACCTCGTCCTATTAAAGTAGTTCATCCATCAATGGAAGATACACAGCTTTTTGCAAGTCAAATGATGGTAGAGGCAGAAGCTAAAAGAACAGGAGTTACAGATTTATTTACTTTCCACAACTGGGAAGACGCAAATACAGTAAGTTTTATTGAAGATAACGAAAAATGTATTATTGCATATACAGATGAAAGTGATATGTTGCATGTCTTTGCAAGATATACCGCTGGTTTATTATATGCATCACAATTTTATGCTGACACAGAACATCAGGTTGATGCTATTGCTGCTCATTTTATTGAGAAAGTTGTAGAATCTGATACTCTTTTAACTATTATGACTACGTCAGATAGTTTAACTGACGCAAGAAATTATTGTACAACAGTATTATCAAACGCAGATACTCCAAGATATAATGTTGCATATCAAAACGGTAAAAACTTTAGTTACGATTTATTATTCTTTTTACACGAACATTATCCATGTACAGCTGTAGCTAATCTTATAATTGAGAAATTTACTGTTCATTCTAGCGAAATTGTTAAAGATGTTATGGAACAATTTACAGCACAACGTAGAGATATGGCTTATATCATATCAGTAATCGATTGGATGAATACTAATGCAACAGACGCTAATGAATACACTACTGATAAAACTGCATTTATTAATAAAGTATTTGTAACTCCACATGTAAATGGAAATTGGACAGTTCCTTTCTATGCATTAAATGAGTTATGGGATAAAGTAAAAGACGATGCAGCATTTATAGCTGCACATACGAGTAAAACAAATCCAATCGGTGGTTGGGAATATAATGATCAATATAATGAGATCAATCATTTAATACCTACAGTGAAAAAGGTATTAGAAAGAACTTGGAATGCCGATAATCTTACTGCTGAGCTTAAATTACTAGATACTGATGTTCAATTCTTTTCGAGAAGGCAAAATAGGATTCCGTATCTAATACATAAATATACATTATAATATAGAGGTGATTATATAATGAGTGAAAAAGAAAAACTAGACAATGAAGAAATGATTGATATGGAGCTTACTGATATTTCTCAGTTAAAATGTTATACGCTTCCATTATCGCCACAAGATCTCGTTGCAATTTATAAAGAAAAGGGTGAAGACTCAGAAGACGAATATGTCTTGTGGGTAAATTATGCCGATTCAAGATTAAAATTATCTCCTCAACATATTCTAATTTATCTCGCAAATACTAATTTCAATACAACATTTTCTGCTATTGACGATGATCTGCTTATTGAATATATTAAAACAGATTTCTTAGTTAACGCGCCTCTTCTTTCTCGTATTCTTACTAATATTATTAAAACAAAGTTTGGACATCCATTAGCTCCATTAGAAAAAGAGTTATATAATATATTTGATGAAGAACGTATTATTAACTTTATTAAGAACAATGGTGAATTGCTTGACGAAGTTGTAGAAAGCATTGCATCAGTAATTCCATTTAGTCTTGTAAAATTAAATGAAAACTTGTCAGAAGAAAACCAAGCAAAAGAAGTAGAACTGCAGGAAACATTATCAGAAATTAAAGTAGTTGATACAAAAACAAATTGTGGACCAAACGTTGCAATGATGATTAAAGCAACTTGGGATGTGTTTCTTGTCATTACACATTATCGTGGATTAAGCTTAGAATATAATAAGAATCTTTATAACGATACTCCGAAGTATTATGGTAAAGACTTATTCTACGTTTTAAATCATTCTAATATTGTTAATAACATATTAGACTTTTTCCCACCAGGATACTTCATAACAATCGATAAAGAAGAATAATCTTCAATGCCCATAATAAAGAATAATCTTTATCATGCACTTACAACTGAAACAATTACAAAACCTGTTTCTGCTGTTAAGCTGCAATTAGATGTTCTCGATGGCTGTAAACATAAATGCCCTGGATGTTTTGTACATCGAAGAGGTAATTCCAGTGATGAGAATCAATTTAAAGATGCAGTAAAATTTGTAGATGATATCGCATCTCGTGGTATTCTTATCGATGAAATCATTATTGGTCCTACTGACTTTTTATCATCAGAAAACTTCTATGAAGTAATGCCTCATTTAGTCGATATGATTAATGAGCATTCTCCTATTTTAGCTTTTATTACAACTCTTATTGATGATGAACTTGAGCCTTGGGTTAAATGGCTTAAAGAAAGTATTAACTTAAATACTGAAATAGAGATAGGTATCGCAATTGATCCTCATAAGTTTCAGAATCAAATAAATTACGTCGAAAATATTAAACGTAAACTTAATTATATTAGTGATAATGTAGAGCATGATGTTGTTTATACGTTCTTACTTAATATTAAAGACTATGGTTTAGACTATCAAGTATTGCATGCTCAAGCAGTAAAAGAGTTTTCCACAACTATAGACTTTATCCCGTCAGTGTCTCGATCAGCGAGGCCTCACATTACTTTAGCAACTATCGATAAATTTAACGAATACTTTAATATATTAGCCGTTGGAGACAAGATTAATAATATTATGGTAGATCATTCGCACGCTGGTATGAATTATACAGTCCTTAATTACAAGAAAGGTAATTGGTGGTTATCGCCATTTATGTATGAGAATATGGCTGTCGAAGATGATGTGTTTAAAATCGAAAAGTTTGAAGATATACAATTAGTTACTGAATCTCAAATAGAAAGAGCAAAGGGTACAGAATGCGAATCATGTCCTATGTTCTTCTCATGCTATAACAGGAAAATTATCTTATTAAGAGATTATCTTGGAGTCAAACGTTGTATTGCACCTAAAGAAAATATGATAAATAACCTGCACAACTTTGATAGTGCAGCACAAGAAATGTATAACTGGTCTGAATATACGCCAGAAGCAGATAAGAACGGATACCGTAAAAAGTTTACACTTACTGACGATACGAATGGTAAAGAACTCAATCGAATAAAGAGTATTTTTTACACTTAACCGTTTACATTTTGCAATTTATATGTTATAATGGTATCATTATGGAGTAGTACATGAACTTTAATGAGTTTGAAGAATTTGTATTAAGTGAAAAATGTTTCAATAACCACGACGTTTCTTATATAGACGACGATGGATTGCAGCACTATTTGACTTATGATTCTTATTACGAGTACCATCCTAAAATTATGCATCAGCTCTTAATGACTAATAATACAATTAAAGTCGAGCAGATGGAAAGACATTACGGATATATAAATCAAACGGCACATGTTTTCTTTAACAAGAAAGATGGGCCTACTTTTGGTGTGCATACAGATCCTGTAAAAGTTATTATAGAATGCTTAGATGGAACTAAGTATATGGAAGTCGAAGGAAGAGAAGTTGAATTAAGACCTGGAGAATACGTTCATATTCCACCGAATACAGAACACCGGGCACTAAATTATAAAAAGGCATTGATGGTAAGTTATGGCATTAGCGACACAGAAACACTTGATGGTATACGTGAAAACAACGGAGACATGCAATCTTAATTGTTCTCATTGTTTCACGTCTGGCAGTAAAGGTAGAAAGATATATTTTAAACCAAAGGAAACCGCCGAATGGTGCAATGGTTTAGATAGTGACTCATGCGATAAAGCTATACATTTCGAGTATCACGGCGGTGAACCTATGCTTGCTCCGATGGAAGATATTATGGAATTCTATAATATTACTAAGCAACACTGGGGCGATCGTTGTACTCACGGAATTACTTCAAATCTAGTATTTAAAATAAAAGACGAGCATCTTAAGTTCTTTAAAGAATGTATTACAGGTGGATATGTTGCTACATCGTGGGATCCTAATATACGATTTGCAAATGAGAAACAACGTAAGCTTTGGGAAGACAATGTTAAGATGTTGGTTGCCGAAGGCTTAGATATTAAATGTTTTATATCAGTATCTAAAGACGTAGTTGCTATGGATCCACTTGAAATTGCTGATTATATGCATTCACTTGGTATTGTTGATATATCTTATGAGCGTTTAACTCATAACGGTAATGCAACAATCAATATGGATATATTTCCACATAATAGAGAACTCGATGATTTCTGGATGCGTATGCATCAAACAACAAAAGATCATCCTGTAAGTAATTCATTCTTAGAAACTGTATACGCTAAATTTGATAAAGAAGCAGATACAAGAGCTGGTACATTCTGTAGAGATTGCGAACAAAAACTTCATACAATTAATGCTGATGGTACTATCGCAGGTTGTCCAAATTCTGCCCCTACAGATCACTATGGACATATCAGTCAACCAGTTCCAAAGGTTCGTGGATGCTTTAAGCGTATGGAAATTATTGCACAAGAGTTACACGTTCGTGATATGAGATGTTATTCATGTCCTGTATTTGATATATGTCACTCTGATTGCCATCAATTAGAATGGATGGATGATGTATGTCCCGCTCCTAAGTCATTAATGTTAGAGTTGGCGAAGGAAAAGCAATGGATCTAATTATTAAGCCTACCGAGGCTTGTAACTTTAAATGTAGCTTTTGCTCGTCTACTGCGATCGATCCTGATCATGCAGGATTACTCGACTTAGATTACATCTATAAGTTTTTAAAACGATATCCAGATACTGCTACTATTATTGTAAATGGTGGCGATCCATTAATGGTAGATCCAAGCTATTATTGGAAACTTATCGATCATTTAGATGAACATAATTATCCCGCAACTATTAGTTTTACAACTAACCTATGGCCGTTTCTTATTAAACCAAAGAAGTGGGTAGATCTATTTAATCATGATCGATTAGGTATTTGTACATCATTTCAGTATGGTGGCGGTAGATTAAAAGGTGATTTCTCAGAATTTACTGAAGCAGATTTTTGGTTGTGCTCGGATGCAATGCTTAAACACTGTGGTTATAGACCAGATTTTATTGCAGTTATTGTCGAAGAAAATATCGATGATGCTATTAAGAACGTAGAACTTGCTAAGGAAATGGGAGTTGTTTGTAAACTTAATTATGCAATGGCTTCTGGTATTCAAGGTACAACATTACAGTTAAGTAAGATATACGATCTATATGTAAAGATTTACGATATGGGTCTTGCTGATTGGGAATGGAATACTCAGCAAATGATGAAACGACTTGGTGGTTCTGCAACTACTTGTCCACAAAATAGAAACTGCGATTCAGGTATACGTGCATTAAATCCTGGTGGTGACTATTATTCGTGTGGCGCATTTGGAGATGATATGGATTATCCTATTAATTTCCAAGAAGAAGTTATTGATAATGGTCCTTTGCAAACTCCATTGCAATTAGATCCAAATATTCAATCAATGAAAACTGCATGTTTTACTTGTCCTATGTTCCAGATCTGTAATGGTTGTAAGAAAACAGTCCGTGATATGAAACGAGAAGGAACAGTAGAATCTCATTGTAGACAAATGAAAACACTTGCACCAAGAATATTAGAGATTAATGGACTTGATCCTAATAGTGTAACACCTTATGTTGACGAAACACCTGATAATATGATCGCAATAGCTAATATATAATATGAATATATCAATTAATCCTACTTATTATTGTAACTTTCGATGTGATTTCTGTTACTTAACTGAAGCTCAACTTGCTGATAGGAATAAGATTAGTCCTGAAAAGCTTGATGAAGTATTAAGTAAAGTCACAGATCCAATAGAACATATTGATCTATATGGCGGTGAAATTAGCCTATTGACAAAAGAGTATTTTTATGATATAAAAGATGTGATACGTAAATATTATGATGGTGATATAAACATTAACACTAATTTTAGTGCATTACCAGATTACTTTTATGATGACGATATTACAATAAGTGTATCGTATGATTTTTCTGCACGAGAAAAAGAACAATTTGTTTTAAACAATATGATGGCTTCTCGTAAACCATTATCTGTTTTGATATTAGCATCAGAAAAAGTATTGGCAACTGATGTGGAGTTTATGATCTTTACATTAAACATGTGTTCACAGGTAAAATCAGTAGAAATCAAACCATATTCTACTAATCAAGCTAATGCGCATCCTGTAACACATCGAGATTTTGAAGAACATATTAAGAAATGGATTGACGCAAAAACTGAGAAAAGGTTTCAGTTTATTAACCAAGATCTAATAGAAGATGCTCTCGACGGTAATTATTCAGCGTTCAGTGATGATCATGTATATATAACACCGAAGGGTAAATTTGGCGTATTGGAGTTCGATAAATACGATCGAGAGTATTTCAAAGAATATTCTACGTACGAAGAGTACAAGCAATGGGCAGCACTTGAGCCTATCAACAACGTATCTGATATCTGTAAAGCATGTCCATATTATGGCGGATGTTTAACAGAACATTATAGATATGTACGAGATTTAGACAACAGCTGTAACGGATATAGAGGATTATTAGATTGGTATGATGGGAAATAATATGAAAAATTGGAAAGCAAGTCAGGCAGCGTATCACACCGCAAACAAAAGCTTTAAAGATGATTTAACAGACGAGGATATAGTCTATTCAGAAGATATCGTTGAAGATGTGTTAAGGCACTTTGTAGAATATGTTGATGAGTGGATCTATCCTGCAAAATCATATGTAGTAGGTATATGCTATGCTAAATGGTTAGAACGAGATTTTGGTGAGGATTTTTACGAGGTATTGGACGATCCAGATTTGTTATTTGGTAATGACCCATACTTTGTTCCTTATTCAGAAGATGAACAAGTATATGAAGCAATATTAAGAGAACTTGATTTTAATGAAGATTTAGGAATGGTTCCTGATATTCACGAGTATTATCGAGAGGAAATGTTTTTTGGTAGCTAAATTTCCAAACGGTTCGTTAATAATGACAGATCGTCAGCGTAACAGCGGGCTAGTTAATCCTGCCGATCCTGAAGCCGATGCAGTAACTAAAATTATCCTTGAGGATAAGAGACCGGATATCGGCGAAATAGAGTTGACTCTATTTGAAAATTGTCATTTGAACTGTTTCTTTTGTCACCACGACAAACAATCAACAGTAGGATTATCAAGAGAAGAAATATTCTCTAAATTAACCCTTGTTGAAGATCATCTTATTAAGATGAAAGGCCGAGCTGATGTTGTACAAATCAATATGGTCGGTGGAGAGTTATTTCAAGATAGAATATCTGAGTGGGCATATCCTGTCTATTATGATTTCTTAATTGAAATTAAAAAGTTATATGATAAGTACGATCATAATATTAAAGTCGTATGGGTAACATCATTTCAGTTTGTAAAACGCGATAGAGTACAAAAACTTATCGATGATTTAAACGCTGCTGATATACCGTCATATATAATATGTTCATATGACTTTGATGGTAGACCTGTTAAAGGACCATATGGTAAGAATATAGAATACTTTGCAGATTATATTACATCAATTAATATGGTTGCAACTGTACCTTCTATTGAAAAGTTTATGGAAGATAAGGACGAGTATTTCCATTATCTATATGAGAAGTTTGATAATTTCTACTTTGATGATTATATTCCTGATAAAGGCTTTGATCATTTAATACCAAGTGATAGTTTATATCTCGAGTTCTTAAAATTCGTATATCATAACTATCCTGATATTAATCCTATGAAAGATCTTATAAGTAAAGATAAGAACCATATGCATTGTTTGTCTTTAAACAAGGTTACGATCTTTCCAGATAATAGTACGTCTAATTGTCGTTGGGATAGATATACTCCTGAAGATTTCAATACGCCATTACATAGAAAAGATAACGCGTCAATGATGCAAGCTTATATGAATGAGCATGGATGTTTATCTTGTAAATGGTGGGATAAATGTGGTTTTAGATGTTATACACAATGGGATTGGAAAAATCGTGAACGTGATTTACCTGATTGTATTATGCGAATGTGGTTTAATTATATGGAAAAAGATAAATTATGAAGTTAGATTTTTATACATTTGATAAGACGTTACTTGAGTTATTACCAGTTAAAAGAAAAGTACAAAATCCATCTTGGTGGAGTAAACTTAAAAAGTTTTATTATGAGTTTGATGTTAAATCAGGTATTAAGGTACCGGCTCCTACTGTTAAACTCTGTCCTGGCGTTGCAGATTATATAAGAAACTCAATTGATATTAAGTTGTGGTCTGATGTTATTTTTAAAATAAAACCTAATGGACAAGTAACAAGCGCTAGTCCACTTACAGATGAAGGTAGAATGCATGTGTCATTACATTCTGATGATCAAACAGGACCTGACTTATATAATGGTAGAACTGTTGTAAAACTTGCAAATCCTTGGGCTGTAAAAGCTTCGGATAGAACAAAGTTTCTTATTACAGAAAACCATTATAATGAAGAATTAAGAGAACATGGAATACTCATATCACCAGGATTAACTAATTTTTACGATCAACATGCTTTAAATATATTCTTAGTATTTCCTATTAAGGAAGAAGAGTATGAAGTAACACTTAACTATGGTACAACATTAATGTCGTTGCATCCTATGACTGATAAACCAGTTGATGTTAAATGTAGTTTTATGAATCAAGAGAATTTCAACGGATTATTAGCAAACTTTCCTAATAAGTTCTTTGGAAGATATTATGCGAAAAGAAAGGTTACTGAATAATGGAATACTTGAATTTATGGCCAACAACAATTTTAAAAGGTAAATTTGATACCGACGGAATGGTTGACTATATACTAACCAACTATGATATAAATAATTTGCATTCCGAAACATCAGGCTATAATATGTTTGATAACGACCACAAGGTTTTAGATCAGTTTAAAGCCATGTGTTATAATCATTTTGATGATTATCTTACAAAGACTCTCGATAAAAAGATTTCTGACTGGGGTAATTATACTATGAAGGCTTGGCTTACAGGCCACGGTAAAGATTACAATATGACTATACATAATCATTCAGGCGCTCATTTATCGGCTGTCTATTATGTATTGGCTGAGCAAGAAAATGCAGGTGGTGCGATCGTATTTTCAGATCCACGTACGAACGCAAATAGAGGTTTTGATGATAAGTGGGGAGTAATGTTTGAACAATTTAAACATGTACCCAAAACAGGAGATTTTATGATCTTTCCAAGTTTTACTTACCATCACGTAAATCCTTACCTTTCCTCACTACGGATGTGTATACCGGTAGATCTCTTTCTACACAGAGGATAAAACATATAAATAGAACTAATAAAGATAAAGTTCAAACAAAATAAATAACCTAACTATTATAGTTATATTAACAATTGGAGAATAAAAAATGGCTCTTACATTAGAATACTCAATTACTAGTCTTAAAGTAAAAGATGAAGTAAACGCAGATGGCGAAACGCTGCCAAACGCAGTTGTTCAGACATATTGGAAAGTTGTTGGCACCGATAATGGTGGTAATACTTCTGATTGGGCTGGTGCAACTCCTTTCACAGCTGCTAACGTTCCTGCTGGTTCATTTACTGCTTTCGAAGACTTAGAAGAATCAACAGTAGTTGGATGGGTTCAAGCAATCGTTGATGGCGATTCTGGTTACAAACAGCATATCACTGATCAACTACAACGTCAGATTGATGAAGATCTTGTCGAAGAACGCGCCATGCCTTGGGCTGAGGATGTTACACCACCTCTACCTGCTGACGCACCTGGAGCAGAAGATCCCGCTCCTGCAGAAGGCGGCGAGTAATTAGATAAAGGAATCTATCGTGAATTATACTTGGAAAATTTCAAAGCTTGGATTAACTGATCAAATGAGTACAGACGACGTCTTACTCGAAAATGCGATCGTTAATGTTAAGTGGAAAAGAATTGCGACAGATACTGATGGATTAAAAGCGAGTTACCTCGGTAGTACTGATTTGAATGCCGCTATTTTGGCGGCAGACTTTGTTGCATTAAACGATGTAACAGCTGAAAACGTTACTAGTTGGCTCGAGGCTGCAATAACAGCAAATGGAATTGCAAAAATCGATGCTAAATTAGCAACAAAAATTGAACGAAAAAGATTGCGTAGTATCTCACCTTCCTGGTAGATATAAATAAACTAAACAATCAATCTTTTATATTATGGAGGTGACATGCACGATTTGCATATGGGTGGCTTAGCGGCTTGGGCTTTGAAAAGAGGCGGGTCGCTCCATCCAATACTATTACCAAAATCGGTAACCGGTAATGAAACCGGAATTATGAATCCGTCGATCTATTCCCACAAGGGAAAGCTTCTTCTTAACATAAGACATATCAACTATATTCTCTATCATTCAGAGGGTAAGCGGTTTCCACATCAATGGGGACCATTAGTCTATATTCATCCCGAAAACGACGTAACTTTAACAACTCATAACGTAATGTGTGAGCTTGACAATAACCTGAATCTTGCATCTGCTCAAAGAGTAGATATGGCTTTAGATACTGGCAAGCCTACGTGGAACTTTATTGGTTTAGAAGATGCTCGTTTATTTGAGTGGGATGATAAATTATATCTTTGTGGCGTACGAAGAGATTGTTATGATGATAAAGGTACAGGTCGTATGGAACTATGCCATATTGATCAAGTAGATGGTAAATGGACAGAGATTTCTCGACATCCTATTCCAGCTCCTGGTGATGATGGTTCTTTCTGCGAAAAGAATTGGATGCCTGTTTTAGATGAACCTTATACTTTCGTTAAATGGTGTAACCCAACTCAAGTCGTTAAGTTTAATATTGAAGAAGGTACAACTGAAGTTGTATATGAAGATACTTCAGAACGTGCACCATTTGAAAAAGATTTCCGTGGTGGTTCACAAGTATTAAGATTAAACGATGACCAGCGCATGGCATTCGTACACGAAACAAATCTATTAAGAGATCCCTTTGGTCGTAAAGATGGTGACTATTCTCATCGCATATTGGTATGGGATAATGATTGGAACTTAATCCATGCATCTCGTAAATTTCATTTTATGGGTACGTTCTTTGATCATGTAACAGGTATTGATTACAATATTGAGTTTGTTACTGGAATGTGCGTACATCCTGAAACTGGAGATATTCTGGTATCTTATGGATTCCAAGATAATGCTACGTTTATTTTAAGACTTCCTCATAAGTTGTTCTTAGACTTTTTGAATAGTAAGGTATAATTATGAAATTTGATATAAAACTTTTAAATGATGTAGTATTAGATTACGATAACCCCGATAAAATATACGCATTAGCAAGACAATACGATAAACTCGAACAAGGATCAGGAGCACATAGCTTTTATTTAAGAGCTGCTGATATGTCGCCAGGTAAAACCTTTGAGGAAAAATGGTTACAATATAAATGTATGATACTTTCTTCGATGATTTATCAAAGAAATGAAAATCGTAATCAAAGTGTTCAAGGATTATTAAAGATTGCAATTGCAACATTACCAAATAGACCTGAAGCTTATTACTTTATGGCTAAACTTAAAAGAGATCAAGAAGATTATCGTGAAGCAATAATGTATGCTCAAATAGGTATGCAGTTTGAAGGTCAAGAGTACCTTGATAACGATGTTGGTTATCCTGGTGATAATGCATTAAAAGTATTATATGCTCGTTGTAGATGGAAAACCGATGGTAGAGATGATTCAAAGAACCTTGCATTTGATTTAAAATATAAGAATAAATTAAACAAAAAAGATGAAAAGGCTGTTAATGCTTTATTGGCAGAACACGGGTATCCAAGTACTCTTGCATATGACCCATCATTATTTGGTCAATATAAATTTAAGTTTGATGGCCAAGAAGATATAAAGACTAACTATTCTCGTCATTTCCAAGATATGTTTGTACTATCTGTATTAGATGGTAAGCGTGACGGTACCTTTATTGAAATCGGTTCTGGACATCCTGAGCTATTTAATAATACATTATTATTAGAAAGAGACTTTGGATGGCGTGGAATTAACATCGATAGTTCAGAAAGATTTGCTCATATATTCTCAAGACATCGAAAAACTAATATGATCCATGCTGATGCAGCTGGTACAGATTATGGTACAGTATTTAAACAACAATGTTTAGAACAACATATAGATTTTTTAAGAATCAATTGTGAATATGCATCTATTGAAGCTTTAAAGAATATTCCGTTTGCTAAACACGAGTTTGGTATTATTCAGTTCCAGCATAACGCAACTTGGTGGGGAGATCAATTTAGAAAAGAATCTCGAGAGATACTGCAAAAGATCGGATATATACTATTAGTAAGTGATGTTGCAGTAGATAATACTCAAAACTATGAAGATTGGTGGGTACATCCAATGCACGCAAATCGTAAACAAAATATGAAGTCTAGCAATAAGATAAACTTTGCTTGGGACTATATGATGGAGAATGTTAAATGAAACCAGTATTGATAACAGGAGGATTTGATCCTCTACACTCAGGCCATATTGCATATATGAAAGCAGCTAAAGAACTTGGCTCTATTTTATATGTGGGTGTTAATTCTGATGAATGGTTAACTCGTAAGAAAGGTAGACCATTTATGTCACTCGAAGAAAGAATGGCAATTATTAAAGAGATTGGTTGTGTAGGACACGTATTCTCATTTAATGATGATGACGATACTGCTATTAATGCTATCGAATATGTAAAGTATTCTGCTCCTCGTAACGCTGAAATCATTTTTGCAAATGGTGGAGATCGTACAAAAGGTAATATCCCTGAAATGTTTAGTGGAGGAGATCAAGTAAAATTCGTATTTGGTGTAGGTGGAGATGATAAAAAGAATAGCTCATCTTGGATTCTAAACGAATGGGATAAACCTACTACTCAAAGACTCTGGGGTAAATATCGAGATCTTGATTCTAACGGTCATTGGAAAGTTAAAGAACTCTCTATTGATGTAACTAAATCTCTATCTGATCAACGACATTTTAAACGTTCAGAACATTGGCATATTGTTGATGGAGAGTTAAGAATGGAACTTGCG
Organism: Rhodobacteraceae bacterium Water-Bin34; assembly: GCA_900197625.1. GTDB lineage: Bacteria > Pseudomonadota > Alphaproteobacteria > Rhodobacterales > Rhodobacteraceae > Amylibacter. Next base: position 21,040 of record FZLS01000029.1, read on the forward strand.
TTTGGAAATGGTTACTCAACTAATAAGATCTATAAAACTGGTGACAGTATCGATATTCCGATAAATACTTGGCATAAAGCAACTAATGTTGGAGACCGACCTGTCAAGGTTATTGAAGTTTGGATGGGTTCAGAACTATCTGAAGATGATATAGAAAGAAGATCTTAGTAGTGTTTTAAGGATGATAATCCTATTATACCATAGTTCATCGCGGGTGTCAACTGTTATTTTATAAATATGTATAAATTAATCTATAAACAAAGGAGACGATGATGGCTTTTCAGTTATCAGTAGCCGCAAGAAACGCTACTTTAGCCGCGATCGAAACAGAAGTTGGTATTAACCCTATTTTAACCATCAATACTGGTACAAAACCTGCCGACGCAGCTACTGCAAACACAGGTTCAGTTCTAGCAACTATGGTTCTACCAAGTGATTGGTTGGGTGATGCTACTGCTGGATCTATTGCATTATCAGGTACTTGGCAAGATTTATCAGCCGATGATTCTGGTACTGCTGGATATTTCAGATTGCATAATAACGCTGGCACAGTATGCCATATGCAAGGTACTATTACTGCCACAGGCGCTGGCGGAGATATGCAGTTGGATAATACTAACATTGCAACAGGTCAGCAAATTAATATTACCACGTTCACAATCACAGCTGGTGGGGCTTAACTTTAACATAAGGTAAAGCCACATGTCTGCAAATGGTGCTGTTACTACAACATTAGATTTTGAATACTTTGGCGGCGGCGTCATTCAAGTATCAGGAGAAGTATCAGGTTTAATTGATAATTCTTTTGTGTTTGATGGCCGCGTACCTGTTTTTGGTCACATCGAACCAGTTACTATTGACTTTGGATTTAGTGCTGGTATTGAAACACCTACAATTTATGGCACCGTTGAAAATGCAAGCTTTGATTTTACCTCATATAGTTTTGTAGAGTTTGGTGTACAACGATATCTTTCAGTAGCAAATAACACATTATTTGATTATAGTGCTACTTCCGAAGGTTATGTTACAACTCACGTAAACTTTAATCCCACTTTAGACTTTAACATTGATACACACATCTATGTATTCTCATTAGGTGATGGTGAAGGCACGTATTCTTTCAGTGTTGAAGGATTAGGTTTAAATGTATCTACAAGAGAATATTCAAAAACTGGCGGAAACTATGTTACTTTTGATGGAATCGACAATAATGACTATAGAATAGTTGATTCAAAGAATGGAATTAAATTAATTAGCAACGGAATATCACAAGCTGATATCATACAGACATAGTTTGCTTTTAATAAATATCTAATAAATAAAAGTAAAACTCGGAGATAAACAAATGGCGGCTAGCTTTTACATAAAACAAAACGACACTGCACCGTCTATTGAGGCTGGCCTTACAGATTCTAACGGTAGAACTAAATCTATGGCCAATGCTTCTGCAGTTAAGTTTCATATGAAAGACGAGAATGGAAACATTCTTATCGAAAACGGTCTTGGAACTATTAAGAGTCCTACAAAAGGAATCGTTGCTTATGAATGGCAGACAGGAGATACTGCAAATTCTGGTATCCATAGTGCAGAATTCCAAGTAACGTATAATAACGGTCAAATCGAAACTTTCCCTAACACTGGTTATATTAAAGTAATCGTTAAAGACGAATTGGCTTAAAAGGAAAAACAAATGGCACAACCACAATCAAGAGAAGAATTTAAAGATTATATTTTAAGAAAAATCGGTGCACCAGTTATCGATATTAATGTGTCTGAGGAACAAGTTGAAGATCGTGTAGATGAAGCCGTTTCTTTTTGGAGAGATTATCACTATAACGGTAGTCAACAAGTATATCTTAAGCATCAACTTACAGCTCAAGATGTAGAGAATGGATATATTAACTTACCGGCAGGATTGCTTGGTATTTCATCTATCTTTCCATTAGATACTTCTATTTCTACCGGTAGCGGAATATTTAACGTAAACTACCAATTCGTTTTAAATAATCTTAATGATCTTACAGGTTATACAATTCAAAATTATTATATGACTATGTCGCACTTATCATTCTTACAAGAATGGTTAGTAGGCTTAGCTCCTATTCGTTACAACAAACATGTAAACAAACTTTATATCGATGCTGGTAAAGCATCTTTCAGAGAAGGTAAGTATATCATCGTTGAAGCATATGATGTTATTGATGAAGATGCTTATCCTGACGTGTGGGGAGATCGTTGGTTACAAAACTATTCATCAGTTCTTGTAAGAGAACAATGGGGTCTTAACCTTACTAAGTTCACTAACATGCAGTTAGTTGGTGGCGTTAGCTTTAATGGCGAACAAATTCTGCAAGAAGCAAGAGCTGAAAGGGAAAAAATGGAAGAAGAAGCAATCCGGACTCTTCAACCTCTCGCCCACAATTTTATTGGATAAAAAATGGCAACGAATTCGTACTTCAGAAATTACGACAATTTCAACGAGCAGAATCTAATTGACGACCTTGTAATCGAATCAATTAAAATCTATGGCGTTGATGTTAAATACCTGAGTGGTCAATTTAACAATGTTGATAAAATCTTTAATGAAGATGATACACCTCTTTATGATGAGATGTATGGCTTTGAAGTATATGTGAAAAATGTCGATGGCTTCGAAGGTGAAGGAGATTTCTTATCTAAGTTTGGTTTACAAATAAGAGATCAAGTTACATTTACAGTCGCTATCAGAACATTTGAAAGATATGTTACTCGTAAAGATGCAGAAAAAGTACGACCAAGAGAAAACGATGTTATTTGGTTACCACTTAATCAGAAAATGTATAGAATTACTTATGTAGAACATGAAAGCGTATTCTATCAATCTGGTAAGTTACAAGTTTACGATATTAAATGTGAACTTATGGAATACTCAAACGAAAGATTCGATACAGGCCGATACGAAATCGATCATTACTTTGATGATATTAAATCCACAACTGATGTTGTACAAACTCTTGAAGATGTTGCTAACAACGATCCAATTGCTCAGAACTTTGAATTCGAAAAATTAGCCGATGATATATTAGACTTTTCTGAAGTTGATCCATTCAGTGAAAACATTAGCATAGAGGATTCATAATGGCTATTGCAAATTACTTTTATAATGAAACTACAAGACGATATGTAGCTTTATTCGGTACATTGTTTAATCAATTAAAGATTGAAAGAAACGATAATGCCGGTAACTTAGTACAGTCAATGATTGTACCATTGTCCTATGCACCATTCCAAAAAGTTATTTCAAGACTTAGAGAAGATCCTGATCTATTAAACAGTACAAGACCTGCAATAAGCTTACCTCGTATGTCTTTTGAGATTACAAGCTTAAACTACGATCCACAACGTAAAATTGGATCTACTCAAAAGATGACAAAGAGACAAAAGCCAGAGTCTGAATCATCTCGTAATTTTGTACATGCTTCAGTACCATACAATATAGAATTTTCTTTGTACATTATGACTAAGTATTCAGAAGATGCTACAAAGATTATGGAACAAATTATTCCATTCTTTACTCCTGATTGGACTGTTACTGCTAAGATGGTTAACGATCTAGATCCAATCGATATTCCAATTATATTGAACTCAGTAACAACCGAAGACTTATATGAAGGTGACTACGAGTCACGTCAAACCATACTGTACACACTCACGTTTACTTTAAAAGGTTGGTACTTTGGACCAGAGAAGAAACAAAAAGTAATTAAGTTTATCGATATTGATATGATGACTGACACAGCATCAAATGCTCCTCGTCAAGAAGGCATTACTATTAAGCCAGGTTTAGATTCAAACGGTAATCCACTTACAGAAGATGGTATAGGTGTAACTGCAGTTGCAAACACTACGAATGGTACTATATCTGGTATTACAATTACAAATGATGGTGAAAACTATAATCCTAATAATGATATATCAGTAACTATTGCTGCTCCTGATACATTAGATGCTAGCATTTCTCCAAATATAGTAGACACTGAGATCACCTCGTTCACCATAAATGAAGGTGGAGGGTACTACTCTAGCCTGCCAAGTATTACTATAAGCGAGCCAGATATGCCTGTAACCAATGCTACGGCTTCACAGCAACTATCTGGAAGCACCATTGGATCAATCACAATAGATGAAGGTGGTACATATTATAACTCAGCAGGTATTACGATATCAGAACCACCTGCAAAATCTCCCTATGTTAAATTTGGAGATGACGCTTTATATCACGCTAATCATACCGACACTACAACCTTACATACAACTGGAATCAACTTCGTAACTGCTGGTAGTGGTTATGCTATCGAGTTCTGGATATATCCAACAGAATTCCACGCAAACGATAATGTTATTCTGCATATGCAAGGTAATAATATGAGAATCGAAATTGAAAACGGAACTCTTGCATTATTCTATGCGACAGGTGGAGCACCTTGTAGATCTACACCAGAAGTAATAGTCCTTAATCAATGGAATCATTGTCGTGTTGAACACTTTGGTGCAACGGCAAGATGGTTAGTAAACGGTGTAGCAGATGATGGTACTTCAGGACCACAAGGATTCTTACTTGGTGGTGGAGCAACTGTTGTTGCCGGTGAACGTTCTGCAAATGAAAGATCTTTCCTAGGTGCTTTGGATAATATTACTATCGGTACAATTAGTTCATTAACACCCGCAGGAACATATACAATACCAACAACACCACAAAGTGGTGGAGACTATACTGGTAACTTTGATAAAGATATCGCAACTGCCGATGTTGTAGTTACAAATGGAGAAGTAGTTTCTGCTACTATAACTAATCCTGGCTCAAACTATGATGCCAATACAGTAATTACAATTACAGCACCAGATTCTACTCCTGCTAATTTCCAAGCATCAGTTACTCCAGTTCTTACCGACGGAACAGTAAGTGGAATAACGATAAATAACAGTGGTAGGTTCTATGCTACGGCTAATGTTTCAATATCATCTGCTGTTGCTAATACTGCTACTGCAGAAATAGTAATAGACGGAACAGGACAAGCAAGTGCGATTAACGTAACAAATGCTGGTTCTGGATATAGAACACCTCCTGTAGTTACAATCGGCGGACCTGCTGCAACATCAGTTCCATATACACAAATTGAATTTGATGACGACTGGGGTATTATTACGATATTTGAGGATGCATAATGAGCGACGAAAAGATTTCTTCTGCACTTGGGATTAGGCCAATGTCAGAAATAGATGAAGATGAAAAGAATGTTCCAGTAGTAGCAAAGGCTACTGAAGACAAAGCATTACCTGCTGTTGTCTCTGAGCAAGATGATGAGAACTTAGAAGATATCGAAGCTGTAAGAAAAAATGTTGCAGACGTTATTGAAACAGGTAAAGATGCAATGATGGAAATGCTAGAAATTGCAAAACAATCTGAACAACCTCGAGCATTCGAAGTAGTTTCTACTTTAATGAAAACTCTTCTCGACGCCAACAAAGATTATGCAGACATATCAACTAAAAAGAAGTTTGCTAAAGAAGAAATAAACGCTCCCAAAGAAGCAGCCCAAACAAACACTGTAAATAATAATCTAATCGTATCGACAGCAGATTTACTTAAGATGCTGAAAGATCAGAAACCGGACGATGATGGTGTAATAGATGGGTGATGGATATTTAGGAAACACTCACCTTAAAAAGGTTCAAGAACAAATTGAATGGACGCCAGATCTTGTTCAAGAATATATGAAGTGTGCTGATGATCCTGTTTATTTTGCAAAAGAATATATTAAAATTGTACATGTGGATCGAGGATTAGTTCCCTTTGATATGTACGATTATCAAAAAGAGATTTGTGATAAGATTTTTAAAGAAAGAAGAGTTGCAGTTTTAACAGCTCGTCAGTCAGGTAAGACCACTACAGCAGTGGCAGTTATTCTACATTATATCTTATTCAACGAATTTAAAACTGTAGCAATCCTTGCAAATAAAGGAGATGCCTCAAGAGAGGTTATGGCTAGAGTTAAGTTAGCATATGAAGCATTACCAAAATGGCTACAACAAGGTATTGAAGAATGGAACAAAGGTAATATTGCATTAGAAAATGGATGCCAAGTATTAGCCGGTACAACATCTTCAAGCGCCATTCGTGGTAAATCTGTTAACTTTCTATACCTCGATGAGGTTGCATTTATCGAAGGATATGATGAGTTTTTCGCATCAGTATATCCAACAATTTCGTCCGGTGAGTCTACGAAGTTATTAATGACTTCTACACCCAACGGACTAAACCACTTTTGGAAGACCTGTAAAGGTGCTAAAGAAGGTACAAATGGTTATGAATATCAAGAAGTTATGTGGTATGATGTTCCTGGCCGAGATGAAAAATGGCGTAAAGAAACACTTGAAGCTTTAGATCATGATGAACAAAAATTTAACCAAGAATATTGCTGTGAGTTCTTAGGCTCATCAGGTACATTAATTTCTGGAGCTAAGCTCAAAGAAATGTATCCTGAAACACCGTTGGCTCAGAGTGAAGGGTTTATTCAATATGAAAGACCCGAAAAAGATAAACAATATGTAATAACTGCTGATGTAGCGAGAGGTAAAGGTTTAGATTATTCTACCTTTACAGTTTTCGATATTACAGACATGCCTTATAGACAGGTTGCAGTATACAGAGATAATATGATAGGTCCTATTGATTTTGCTTCAGTTCTTAATAGATCTGGTAACTTATATAATATGGCAGGAATATTAGTAGAAATTAACGATATCGGCGGACAAGTCGTCGATGTATTACACATAGACTATGGTTATGAAAATTTACTTTATACACAAAACTCTGGGCGGAGTGGTAAAGTACTTAGTGGCGGATTTGGAAAAAATGTAGAAAATGGTATAAGAACGACAAAACTGGTTAAAGGCACGGGTTGCTCTATGCTGAAAATGCTCGTAGAACAAAACCAATTATTTGTCCGTGACAACGAAACAATACAAGAATTGAGTAGGTTCTCAAGAAGAGCCAATTCTTTCGAAGCAGAATCCGGCTTTCATGATGATTTAGTAATGAATTTAGTATTGTTTGCTTGGATGACTGAGCAAGCGTACTTCAAAGATATGACAGACATAAATACATTAAAAAAGCTCAGAGAAAAAACAGAAGAGCAAATTGAAGAAGAGATGTTACCTTTCGGCTTTATCGATGATGGAGACGGAGATGAAGGTTTTTATCACGATGATGGTCTTAGATTATGAAACTTTGCTCATTAACAGTAAATCGAGTAATTTATAAATAGAAACAGATATATAACTAAAATTAAAACGACGTTTCTAATTAAATAAAGGAGAAAAACATGGCTTTTTCCGTAAGTCCTTCCGTCATTGTTCGTGAAGTGGATGCGAGTCAGGCAGTACCAGGCGTTGCAACAGCTCCAGCGGCAATAGCTGGCATATTCAAGTGGGGTCCAACTAACGATCCTATTTTAATTACCTCTGAAAATCAATTAGTTGATCGTTTCGGCACACCATCCGACGACAACTATGAAACATTTTTCACAGCAGCAGACTACCTCTCATATTCCAATGCCCTATATGTGGCACGTGCAGATGATGGATCATTAACCGCTTCAGGTACTACACTAGCACTTGATGCAAATAACAACGTAATTGCAGAAGACAGCACATACGCTGCCTTTGATGCAAAATACCCCGGCGCTTTAGGTAACTCAATTGAAGTATCTTGGGCAACTACAGATTCTATGATCAAAACTGTCGCTGCAGTTGGTGACATTGAAGCTAATGCAATTTCAAATAACTCTGTAACTCAGACAATTGATTTTAATGCTTCAGCGTTAACCTTTGAAACTGCAAATACAGTAGCAGCCCCATCAGTATATGTTGGCGATGTTCTTGTAATTGGTAATTCAAGTGTTGGATTCCAAGAGATGACCGTAGCTACAGTAGAGTCTACTGATATCGATGAAGAATTCGGTTCTGGTAACACTGCAGTAACTGTAACAGTTGGTACTACAACTGCTCTTACATTCACTACAAGATATACACTCGCTGAAACAGCCTTAACTAAAGTTTCTATTGTTAAGAAATGGCAACATAACTCGTTGTTTGGTAAATCACCATCAGCTGGAAATGTTCACATTGCTGTTATCGATAAAGATGGTTTGATTTCTGGAACACCAAACACAGTACTAGAAGTATTTGAAAACTTATCTTCAACAGTAGGTTCAGTTGATCCACAAGGTGCATCTAACTATTATCCTAATGTTATTGAAAACAGATCATCTTGGGTTAAAGTGGCTAACACCGCTGTAGTCGATGCTGGAATTGCTCAAAGCGCAGTAAATTCTGTTAATGCATATGAAAGAATGTCAGCCGGTACAGACGCTTCAACTGAAAGTAATGCAACTTTAAGTGCATTAGCGTTTGCTTGGGATACATTTAAAAATACAAACGAACTGGATATCGCTTTCGCCCTACAAGGCAAGGGTGATGATGATGCAGTTAGAGCTAACTATATTGTTTCTAACATTGCTGATTACAGAAGAGATTGTGTTGCTTTCCTATCGCCTTCAAAAGAAGCTGTAGTTGACGAATTAAAAACCAACGAAAAAATGACCAAAGCGATTGCATATCGTAACAAGGTTCAGAACTCTTCTTACGCATTCATTGACAGTGGTTATAAATATAGGTATGATAAGTATAACGATTCATATCGTTGGACACCACTAAACGGTGATATGGCTGGTTTAGCTTCAAGGGTAGATCCTTGGGAATCTCCAGCTGGTTACAGAAAAGGTATTATTAAGAATATTGTTAAATTAGCATTTAACCCAAGTAAGCCTCAAAGAGATCAACTATATAGCTCGGATGTTAATCCAGTTATGTCTCAGGCAGGTCGTGGAATTGTTCTATTTGGTGACAAAACAGGTCTTGGACTACAAAGTGCATTCGACAGATTAAATGTTCGTAGATTGTTCATCTCAGTTGAGAAATCAATCGCAACAGCAGCAGAAAGCTTCTTATTCGAGTTTAATGATGATTTCACACAAACTCAATTCAAGAACATAGTCGATCCATTCTTAAGGGATATACAAGGTCGTCGTGGTATTATTGATTATAGAGTCGTTTCTGATTCTACAGTTAATACCCCCGAAGTTGTAGATGCAAATAAGTTCCGTGCAAGCATATTCATTAAACCAGCACGTTCTATCAACGTAATCGAATTAACATTCGTTGCAACTAGAACCGGCGTTGAGTTTGACGAAATTGTTGGTCAGATCGCATAATAAATATATTTAAAAGGAGAAAGCAACATGGCATTTAACATCAATCAGTTCAAATCAGAACTTGTCGGTGGCGGTGCACGTCCTACGCTCTTCCAATGTCAGATCACCAACCCAGTTAATACAGCTGCCGATATTAAAGTGCCATTTATGGTACGGGCAGCTGGAATTCCTGAGTCCACAGTAGGTCAATACACCGTACCTTACTTTGGACGTCAGGTTAAATATGCTGGCGATAGAACATTTGCAGACTGGACAGTAACCGTAATCAACGACGAAGACTTCGCTATAAGAAACGCAATGGAAGAGTGGATGAACTTCATTAACTCTCATGATTCAAACGCAAGAGGTTTACCTCAACAGTACAAATCTAACGGGCAAATTACCCAGTTTAGTAAAGATGGTTCGCCATTACGTACTTATGTTTTTGAAGGCATGTTCCCTATTGCTATCGATGGCATTCAGATGGATTGGTCCGCCACCGATTCTATCGAAGAATTTAGTATTACATTCCAATATGATTTATGGAGAGTTGAAGGTAATACTGGCGTACCAACTACATAATTTATTATATAATGTGAGGAATGAAAATTGAGATTATTTGGATTTGAAATAAATCGTGATTCTGGCGAAGAGATCGTAGCTCCGGTCTCCTTCGCTGAACCACAAAATGATGACGGTGCAATTACCGTCGGTAACGCTGTGGGAGGTTTCTACAGTACTATTCTAGATTTAGAAGGTACTGCAAAAACTGAATCAGAGCTTGTGACAAAATATCGTGGCTTAGCTATGAACCCAGAAATTACTCAGGCGGTGGATGAAATCGTTAATGAAGCAATTTCTGTGGATCTAGAAGATAAAGTTGTAGATATTATTATGGACGATTCAGATCTTCCAGATAAAGTTAAAGAAAAAGTATCAGAAACATTCCAAGAAGTTCTTACCTTATTAGATTTTACTAATAAAGGCTATGATACATTTTCAAAATTCTATGTCGATGGTAGAGTAAACTATCACTGTATCATCGATAACGACAATTTAAAAGACGGTATTAAGGAACTACGATATGTAGATCCACGCAAACTTAAACTTATTCGTGAAATGGATAAGAAAGGTACCGATCAACATTCAGGAATTCCAGTCAAAAAAGTTAAAGCTGAGTACTATATGTATTCAGAAAACGGTTTTGGTAGTGAAAAAGGTTCAGGAACATCAGGCTCTCAAGGCTATAAAATCGCAAAAGATTCTATTGCTAGGATAACGTCAGGTCAAATGAGTGAGAATAACGCTCTTGTTCTTAGCCATTTGCATGCTGCTATTAAGCCTATCAATCAGTTAAGGATGCTCGAAGATGCAACAATCATTTATACTCTTACTCGAGCTCCTGAGAGAAGAATCTTCTATATTGATGTCGGTAACTTACCTAAGTCGAA
>FZLS01000243.1 GCA_900197625.1 Rhodobacteraceae bacterium Water-Bin34
ATATTAGCGGCCACATTAGCCCTTTCATTAAGTGGATGTAGTATGTTAGGCGGTTTCAACGCACTAGATCCCAAGAATTTAATAAAGACAGCAGCAACAACTGGTGTCACATACGTCATAGCAGGCCCTTTACCGGCAGCGGCCAATGCAGCGACATCTATAGCAGTTGATTCAGTATTACCTGATGACAAACCTGCAATAAGCGATATTGAAGCCGGGAACGAAGAACAATTGAGGGCATTTATGTTTGCAAATGTAACAGAAACCATACTATATGGCGCAATCGGATTTTTAATATTCACTAATGTTGTCGGTCCATGGGCTGCACAACGAAGAGCAAGAAGGAAAGCAGAACAAGCAGCAGTAGATCAGCGTAGGAAAGATAAGTATGACGCTATGAAGGCAGAGCTTGCGGCAAGAAGAAGTAAAGATTAAAAATTTAAGGAGCTCAATGCAAAAGAAAACTAGTAGGAATATTAGTAAGGCAGTTCAATTAAAACATACAAAAGAAAAGTTACATGAGATGGGTCATGATAGATCCAATAAGAAGAAGAATCTCGTAAAGAGTTTAAAGAATCTTATGAAGAGGGAACAGCGGAATAGATAGTTATTACGTCTTCCTTACCTTTAACTTTTATATCGCCAATCTTTTTAGATTTATAAGTATCAGGTAACTGATCCATTGTCATTGAGGAATATATAGTTGGATATTTTGAATAATCTCCCCTACCTGCTGTTGCTTCTAGTCTTGCTGCTAGATTAACTGCATCACCTATTACACTAAAATCAAATCGTGTAGTTGAACCCATATTACCAATAATTGCTGTACCTGTGTTTACACCTGTACCAACGTTTATATCTGGTAAGCCACGATCTTTATATCTTTGTTTTAATTCTTTTGTCTTTGCTTCTATTTCAATAGCAGACTTCACCGCCATCTCAGCATGATTAGGCATATCGATTGGTGCACCATATACAGCCATAATACAATCACCCATAAACTTATCGACCATACCACCATTAGCTAATATAATATTAGTCATCTCATCTAAGAACTCATTCACTAATACAACTAACCCTTCTGGGTCATCCTTGTTCTTGTAGTATTCACTAATCGGTGTGAATCCAATAATATCCATGAACAAGAATGACATCTCTTTCCTATCACCGCCTAACTTTAATAGATCAGGATTTTTCTGTAATGCTTTGACTTGACGTGGATCTAAGTAGTGTTCAAACTGTTTCTTAATTTGTTGTTTAAGTTTAAACTCTAATATGAATCGATTGAATGTGGCATGGAATCCTACAATAAAGAATGTTAATAATGCCCATGTAATATCTACAAGAACTAATTGTGTACTAAACATATGTTGGAAGTAATACATACCTCCACCGAATGTACCAAGTAATGATAAACCTATAAACCAGTATGGCAAAAATCTTGTAATAAGAATGATAGCAATACCTAATACAAGACCAGCAAGTAATTCTAATAAGCTATCATATCTCTTTATTGTTTCGCCATCTAATATTGTTTGTAATGTTTGTGCAGATATAACATAATCATATTGTTCACCCACAGGCGTTGCAACAACTCCACCTAATCCCTCTGCTGTCATAGCAACAATCACTGTTGTACCCGCAAGTGGCGTGAAGTCTTCAGACGCAGCACTCATTGTTTTAAATTCTTTATTCCATCTTACCCATACACGAGCATTTGTATCTGTATTAATTGTAGCATAAGCTGGAACTCTCATAGCCACAATACCAGTCTCATCAGCTTTGACTTGATATGATGGGTCACCTACAGCAACACGAATAGTTTCTATTGCCATATTCGGATATACTTCCTCACCTATCTTCATAAGCAATGGAACTCGTCTTACAACACCATCAATCTCAGGAGCAGTATTAATAACACCAACACCATTCGCACATTCAGCAAGTTTAGGTAATGGTCCAACCATACCATTCCATTCATATAGATGTGGTAATGGATTACCTATCTTTGCCACACCTCTCGGTACTGGATTAGATGTTCTCTTTTGTGCTGTACCTGTTTGGGCAATGACTGTGCCATACGTTAATGTTTCACAGAATGTATCATCACTACCAAACCTATCTTCCTCACTAAACAATATAGGCATAACAATAATACCTGTCTCTGCATTCCTTAATTGTAATATAAGGTTAGCAAGTACATCACGATCCCACGGCCATTGACCATGTTTTTCGATTGCTTCTTCATCGATGGTAACTATTGTGACTGCTTGAGAAGGAGTCTTCTCTTCATTTTGCAATACATAGTCAAATGATTTAAGTCGTAGTATCTCTTTGACCCATGGATCTTGTAAACCAATATAGGTTAATGCTATAAGGGTAACAAATGCTATAGACCAATGTGATAATATTTTCTTCATAAACCTATTTATATGCCTTGAGTGACTGCAACTGCACAG
>FZLS01000087.1 GCA_900197625.1 Rhodobacteraceae bacterium Water-Bin34
GTTTGCAATCTGGGGAAGCAGATGGCGGTGTCGTCAAACATGCCAGAACTTGCATCAAATAGTTTCAATTAATTTCGTTAACTTATAGCCATGTAAAAAGTAAATTTCATTTGTGGAGATACAACTACATTAATACCTCCGTTATGTATTTCTGCTATTTCATTAACTAATGCGAGGCCTAATCCTGCACCTGGGTTTTCACCAATTTGCGAAAACCGTTCAAAACATGCTTTAATTTCTGCTTCTAAAAGTTTCTGACCATCATTTTCTACTTCAATTTTAATAAATTTACCTTCAATCAAGACATTAATAGTGATTTTACTTAGTTGCTTGCCACCATGTTGCAATGCATTTTCAATTAAATTGGTAATTGCTTCACTTATCAAGATTGGATCAAACAGCGTATGTATAGTCTCATGTAATAAATTAACATTAAAATCTATGTCACGTTTCAATGCCTTAGGCGCTAGTCTCGATGTTAGGTCTTTAATAACTTTATTTATATCATTAGATGAAAATTTTGGATTTCTTCCACGCAATTGTTCTAAAGACAACATTTGATTTGTCATTCGTACAGCACGTCGTGTCTCATCAACCAGCTGCAATGCTCGATCTTTACTGTCAGGTAATGATTTAGCTGCAAGCGTAGCCTGCGCCATTGAGTGAATAGCAGCCACAGGATTACGTAATTGATGTGCTGCATTAGATATTATTCGATCACTTACCTCTTGTGCTTGTGTTAACTGTGAAAAAAGCACATTAAGCCGACTTACAATACCCTTTGCCTCAAAAGGGACCTGACGCTCTATTGGTCGAATATCTGATGGATTGCGTTTTCTAATAGCCTCCTCAAGTTGCCCTAAAGGTCGTAAACCCAGTCGGATACCAAAAATCACCACTCCAGCGACTGTCAATATTAACAGCGCCATTACCATTGCGGCTTTTAGTGCAAGATCACGGGCAAAATTTTGACGTGGCTCAAGCTCTTGCCAAACAGTAACTACCGATGCACCAGAAATTCCTGAAATCTCAACTGATTCAATTAATCGGACGGCACGCACAGCTCGACCTAAATGTAATGCATCAAAAACTTGAGGAACATTTTGGCGCATATCTGTTTCAATCTTACTTACTGGAGGGGAAGAATACCCAGTAACAAAACTACCATCTGGACCATATACATGGTAGAAAATTGGACTGCCTGCTGCATCTTCAAAAAGATTCATCGTGGTTGGAGACAATGAATCTCCTCCTGAATATGACACATCACGTGACACCGCTAAACATATCATTATTAATTGTCTGTCAAAAATATCTGCAGCTGTTTTCCGGGCTTCTTCAAAGCGCCAATAGATTGCAGCACAAGCTACAATTAATAATGGTAACATAATTAATACAAAAAGCCGAAATCTTAAGGAGGAAGACAATAACTTCATTCTTTAACACGCATCATATATCCAAGACCTCGCGCCACCTTGATAACAACTCCATGGGCAATAAGTTTTTTTCGAAGTCGAGACAAATAAATTTCCACAACACGTTCCTCTATATCTGCTCCTACACCATATATATGGTCAGCAATCTTTGTTTTTGAAACAATTTGATTTTGTCGTTCAAAAAGGCATTCAAAAACAGCTAGCTCACGGCGTGGCAAATCCAGATCAACACCCTTAACTGAAAGTTTGCGGCCTACTCTATCGAAGGATAAAGAACCAAATTGTACTATTTCATTTTCAATTAATGGTTTACGCCTAATTAGTGCACGCAGTCTTGCATCAAGCTCTTCCATATCAAATGGTTTAACAAGGTAGTCATCTGCACCCGCGTCCAAACCTGTTACACGATCATGTATATCACCGCGTGCTGTAAGCAAAAGTACTGGAACAGAATTTTCAGATCTTCGCAAAGATTTGAGAATAGTAAAGCCATCAATTTTAGGTAAATTAACATCCATGATTACTATATCAAAGTCTTCTTGGCGCAAAAATTCTAAAGCAGATTGACCATCATGTAGCAAGTTTACTGAATGCCCTTGATCACGCAATTGATGGGCAATAGCGTTAGCAAGAGTTTCATTATCTTCAACAATAACTATGCGCATAAAAAAATCCATGAAAGTTTCACGCAAGGTTGAACATATAAGATTAAAGAATCAAGAGCGAATGATTCCGCTTGAGTAATATAAATTATGCACCAAAGATGGTGCTATAGGGAGGAACTATGAAACTAACAAACTTTACCCGTCGCGCTTTAATAGCCACGGCCACAGCCACGGCATTTGCAATTCCAGCACAAGCCGATGTGAACATGGCAGGCAAAACTATTGAATGGACAATACCTTTTTCTGAAACTGGTGGATCAGCGAAATGGGCAAATTTCTTTGCACCACTTCTTTCTGAAGCACTTCCAGGCAACCCCACCGTTGTTGTAAAATTTATGCCAGGTGCGGGCTCAACTAAAGGAGCTAATTGGTTCCAAGAACAAACAAATGGCGATGGAACTGTTATGTTTGGATCATCTGGCTCCACACAATTTCCATACCTACTTGGAGATCCACGTGTTCGTTATGAATATGGAGACTGGAACCCAGTTATGGCTTCAGGCACAGGTGGTGTAGCATATCTAAACGCTGAAGATGGTGCTAAATTTGACGGCACAGCCAACAATTTGAAAGATGTGACATTTATTTATGGCAACCAAGGTGCAACACGTTTGGATTTGATTCCAGCTCTGGCTTGGGAAATGTTGGGAATGAATGTTGAACATGTATTAGGCATCAAAGGACGCGGTGATGGTCGTAAGATGTTTGAATCTGGTGAGGCAACTATCGATTATCAAACATCTTCAGGCTATCTAAAAGGTTCTGCTGCTATGGTAGAAGCTGGTAAGGCTGTCCCTATGATGACTTGGGGCTCTTTGGCTGCAAATGGCGACATTGTTCGTGACCCTACATTCCCTGAGATGCCAACATTCAAAGAAGTTTGTGAAGCAACTGACGGGTGTGAAACTTCTGGGCCAAAATGGAACGCCTGGAAAGCTTTCTTTGTTGCTGGATTTCCATCACAGAAAATCGCTTTCTTACCAGCAGGCACTGATCAAGCAATTATAGATACTTTTGCGAATGCTTTTGCAGCAATCAAAGCAAGACCAGATTTCGCTGAAATTTCTGTAAAACGCTTAGGTAAATACCCAATGTATACCGGCGCAGATGCCAAAGCTGCCTTGGGTACAGCAATCACAGTTGACAGTGAAGCTAAAAGCTATGTGGTTGGCTGGTTAAAAGACCAATTCGGTGTTGAGTTGAAGTAAACTAACTGTTTTTTGAACGCCCCTATAAAATTTTAGGGGCGTTTTTATAAACAGTGAGAAGAAAACAATGGATATTTTCCTGGAAGCGTTACCCGCTCTTGGTGCAGCTTGGGCTCAAATTTTACAGCCTATCGTCATAGGATATTTGATCGTTGGAGTTTGCATGGGCCTCACAATTGGTGTGTTTCCAGGGCTTGGTGGGATTGCAGGCTTATCACTTTTACTTCCTTTCATGTTTGGCATGGACCCTACCTTAGGCCTTGCATTGATGATTGGTATGATTGCAGTAGTACCAACATCAGATACATTTGCCTCAGTACTCATGGGCATCCCAGGATCTTCTGCATCACAAGCAACAGTTTTAGATGGGTTTCCAATGGCTAAACGTGGTCAAGCCGCACGTGCCCTATCCGCAGCCTTTGCATCCTCACTATTTGGGGGTCTGATAGGGGCAGCATTTTTAACAGTTTTTATACTCGTAGCACGTCCTGTGGTATTATTATTTAAATCTCCAGAATTACTTATGGTATCCATCTTTGGTCTCTCAATGGTTGGTATTTTAGCTGGTCGGATTGCCGTTAAAGGTGTGGTTGCAGCTGGTTTAGGACTTTTAATTGGCACTATTGGTGAAGGCCCATTCAATGGTGAACTTCGAATGTCGAGCTATGATTATCCATATTTAACTGACGGATTAAAACTTGTTATCGTTGGACTTGGAATATTTGCTATACCTGAAATCATTGCTCTACTTAGACAAGATAAAGCCATTTCTGATCGTCAATCATTAGGAGGTGGATGGATCCTCGGAATCAAAGACTGGTGGCACTATAAATGGCTTTCAATGCGTTGCTCACTTATTGGTGTTATCGTTGGTGTCATACCTGGATTAGGTGGCTCAGTAGTTGATTGGATAGCATACGGTCACACAATTCAGTCTTCAAAAGATAAGTCAAAATTTGGGAAAGGCGACGTGCGAGGCGTAATTGGTCCAGAGAGCTCTAACAATGCAAAGGAAGGTGGAGGGTTAGTTCCTACACTTCTTTTTGGCATCCCAGGATCAGGCTCAATGGCTGTTTTTATAGGCGCACTTGCTCTTTTAGGAAATGGGATTGATGTTGGTCCTAGCTTACTAGAAAATAATCTTGATTTTACATATTCCATTGTCTGGTTGCTTGCTCTGGCAAATGTTGTAGGCACACTATTGTGCATTGCACTTTCCGGTGGAATTGCGCGACTAACCAATATTAGGTTCGCACTCTTAGCACCTTTTATCTTTATGATAATTTCTTTTGCGGCCTTCCAAAGTGGACAAAATTTAATGGACTTGGTGGCTCTTTTTACGATTGGCTTAATTGGCATAATGTTACGAAGATTTGATTGGTCACGACCTGCTTTTTTAATTGGATTTGTTTTAGCAAACCCAGTTGAAAACTATTCAAATAATGCAAATCAAATTGCAGGAATTCGATTTAGACAGGGTTGGGAGACAGGGCTAGATTACCTTCTATCACCAATTGTAATTATACTTATTATTATTACGGTACTTTCAATTATAATTGGATTACGTCAGGCTAAAAATATTTTAGCTGAAGGGGACGTGCCCTCAGGTGGCAAAAGAGCGCCCCTTATCTTTTTGTTATTTGTGATTGGATTTATTTCTTATGCATTAATCGATGCATTGAGTATCCCAGATTATGCCGCAACTGATCGAGTGTTTCCAGTTTTTGTTGCTTCTATTTCCTTAATTGGGGCATTTATTCTACTTGCCCAGATGATGATATTACCGGAAAGTCATGTCATATTCTCTGATAGAGAAAATAATGAAATAGAAAAAAGTGCAAATTATGGTCTTTGGCCAACGTTAGCTTGGTTCACTTTTTTATTGAGCCTAACCGCTATAGTTGGCTTTATTATTGCTTTAACATTATTTTTATTGAGCTTCATGAAATATCGAGCACAATTAGGATGGATGAAATCTTCACTTTATTCAGTATTGGGTGTTATATTTATGCTATTTATGGCTTGGTTACTGAATAGAGATTTCCCACCCGGCTTGTTGCAACACTACTTTGATTTGCCATGGCCATTTACTTAATAAAAGAGATAATTTCTAGAAAGGTAAAATATTTTTGGGGCTTTAAATACCATTATATTTAGTGAGGTGAAAAATGAGCCAAACATCAATACCATATATTTTTATGCGTGGTGGAACCTCACGCGGACCATATTTTAATCGTGCAGATCTACCGACAGATCTCAATCAACTAGCCAAAGTATTAGTATCAGTTTTAGGTTCGGGGCATCCACTTAATATTGATGGCATTGGTGGAGGAAATCCAGTCACAACAAAAGTAGCAATTCTCTCAAAGTCAAAAGACTCCTGGGCAGATATTGATTACTTTTTTGCACAGGTAAGTGTGGAAGATGGGTTAGTTGATTTTAAACCAACATGTGGCAATATACTGTCTGGTGTCGCCTCTGCAGCTATTGAGATGGGCTTGCATCCAGCAGATAATGGAGAAACTTCCATCGCTATTAAGGCTGTAAATACTGGTGCAGAAATTCTTGCAAAAGTACAAACACCAAACAGAAAAATTAGTTATACTGGTGATATAGCTATTGATGGAGTACCAGGCTTATCATCTCCAGTAGAGTTGAATTTTATGAAAGTTTCAGGTTCTTCGACAGGTAAATTCCTACCTACTGGAAACTTAACTGACATTATAGATGACATTCCTGTGACTTGTATGGATGTTGCAATGCCAATGGTAATTGCACGTGCAGAAGATTTTGACTTATCAGGTTATGAAACCCGCGAAGCACTAGATTCAAATGAAGATTTTTTCAACAGAATGGAGCAACTGCGCATAAAAGCTGGAATTCTTATGGGTTTGGGAGACGTATCCAAATCAGTAACACCAAAATTTGGCTTACTTGCTCCAGCACGTGATGGTGGGACAATTTCCACTCGTTACTTCATGCCTTGGAGCACACATCCAACAATGGCTGTTACA
The DNA here is from genome assembly GCA_900197625.1 of Rhodobacteraceae bacterium Water-Bin34. GTDB lineage: Bacteria > Pseudomonadota > Alphaproteobacteria > Rhodobacterales > Rhodobacteraceae > Amylibacter. The sequence continues at coordinate 6,324 of FZLS01000087.1, forward strand.
GGCAGCCAATGTCTTGCATCTTGCGCTTTAACACCTGGCACAGTGGCTGATGGTATTATTGATCGCCCTTCTGAAAGCCCAACTAAAGTAACCCTTGAGCATCCAATGGGGAAAATGGATGTTATTGTAGACTTTGTAATGAATGGCACTGAATTTAATCATAAATCAGCTGGATTAATCCGCACCTGTCGAAAGATTGCAGAGGGACTTGTTTATGTACCTACTGAAATCTGGGAAGGTGAAAAAAAATAATGAAAGTAGCAATCTTAGACGATTGGTTTGATACTCTTAAGAAACTGCCCTGTTTTGAAAAATTAAAGGGGTTAGATGTAACAATCTTTAATGATCATGAAGAGGACGTAAATCAATTAGCAAAAAGGTTAAAACCTTTTGATGTATTAGTTTTATTTCGTGAACGAACAGCTATAACAGCAGAACTTTTAGAGAAACTACCAAATCTTAAATTAATCTCACAGCGCAGTGTTTATCCACACATCGATGTTGAAGCATGCAATCGTAAAGGTGTGCTTCTTTGTTCTAACATGCACTCGGGAACTCCTTCCTATGCAGCAGCAGAACATACTTGGGCACTCATAATGAGTAGTATGCGCCAGATTCCACAACAGATGGCAAATATGCAAATGGGTGGTTGGCAAATGGGTGTAGGAAAAACTTTACGAGGCCGAACATTAGGTCTTTATGGATATGGAAGAATAGCAAAAACTGTTGCAAAATATGCAGATGCTTTTGGGATGCAAGTGATTTGGTGGGGTTCTAAGTCAGGTCGCGAAAATGCTCGATCAGACGGTCACACCATTGCGGCGAACCGGAATGCCTTTTTTGCCACTTCAGATATAGTCTCCATACATGTACGTTTAAAACCGACAACACAGAATTTGATTACTGCTAATGATCTGGGCTGCATGCAAAAAGATGCACTTTTTATAAACACATCGCGTGCAGGAATTATAGAAAAAGATGCCGTGCTCTACGCTTTGAACGAAGGCCGACCAGGAAGTGCAGCCTTAGATGTTTTTGATCAAGAACCAATTACTTGGTCAAATGATCCCTTGGCCAACCATCCTAATATTATATGTACACCCCATATAGGTTTTGTGACTGAAGATGAGTTTGAGTTACAATTTTCAGATATTTTTGATCAGATAGTTGCTTATAATCTCGGCAATCCTATCAATATGATTAACGAGGTGGTTTGGCACGCATAATTCGAGCCAGAATGGGAGCTCCTAAAATCACAATAAAAATTCGCAATAGATGATGTGATACAACAAACCCCATATCAGCCCCAGCAATTAGAGCCATAACAACTAGCTCCGCTTGGCCGCCTGGTGCAAGAGATAAAATTGCTTCAACTGCTGGAGCAAGTTCAAATTTCACTACCAAACCAAGAACAGACAGGGTCAGCAAAAGTAATAAAATGCAAAAACCTAAACCTGCAACTACATCTCTTCGCATTTCATCAATTGTAATGCCAACATATTTTACTCCAATACCAAGAGAAATAAAATATTGTGCAGCCCAGATTGCTTCAGCAGGCGGTCGGCTATTTAAAATTCCTGTCATGCTCGCTGCAGCAGTGAGTATTAATGGTCCAAGAATTGTTGCACCAAACATACCAATTGAACTGGCAATTTTCCAACCTGCGAATGCACAAACACCAAGTATAATCAACTGATTAATATCAATAAATCTCAAAAGCTTACCAGGTGGACGATCAAGCTCAACCTGCCAAATTGAAATTAATAAAATTGGCAAGAGTACAACAATTACTAAGACCCTTGTTGCATGTATCAATGACATAGCACGAATGTTACCACCGGCCTCTTCACCAAATGCAAGCATGTCCTGCAAACCGCCTGGCATGGATGCATAATAAGCTGTTGGGAAATCATAGCCACAAAGCTTTTGAAAGTACCACACACCCATAAATCCTATAAGAATTACCATAATTGGAATTAAAATTAGAGTACTCCAAAGACTTGGAATGGCAGTAATGAAAGTCACTGTAACTGTTGAACCAGCCGCTACACCCAGAATAGTACGCATACTATCACTTAAAATTTTTACGCTATAGAGTTGAGCACCAAAAAGCGCTGCAATTAAACAACTTGCAAGTGGGCCAAATAACCATGGCAATGGCAATTTTAGCCACAAAAATACTAATGCTCCAGTTAAACAAATCGCATGAGTTGAAAAATGCTTATTCAGCAATTTGTAACACCTTCAAACGATGGTCTAGAGATGTCTCCATATGCAAACGCATAACCTCAGATGCAATCTCAGTATCACCAGATATAAGCGCTCCTATTATTGCTTCGTGCTGCGCATAAACATTTTGAACTCGCTCATCAGTTTCTAAAGTTGTTTTACCTAAAAGTATCAAAGAATAAGATAAAGAATTATAGCTTTGTGCTAAAAAACGATTACGTGCTGCATTAAATATACAAGTATGAAATTTTCGATTCAAAGTAGCGACAGCAAAGGGATCTTTAGAGTGTGCCAGCATTTGATCATTGAGATCCTGTAATGTTCGGGTCTCTGCGTTTGAACAGTGCTTCGCAGCCATTTGGGCAGCTGTTGCCTCAAGTACTATGCGCATTTCATACAATTCAACAATTTCTTGTTGTGTTAAAACCCTCACCACAGCTCCAATTCGAGGTTTATGAACAACTAAACCATCTGTCTCTAACCTTCGTATTGCTTCACGAATTGGTGTTCGACTGACGCCAAACCGGCTTGCAAGTTCTGTTTCCAACATGCGGTCTCCTGGGCGCAAGTCACCCTTTTCAATCGCATTGATTAATTGTTGATATATAGGTGTTGGTAAGTTCATTTATTATCTTGCATATTGTTTATCAGATTGTATACACTTGGATACAATATGGCAAGGAATTAATAATGGACAAAGTTTGGGATGTAATAATCGTTGGCTCAGGCAATGCAGCTCTATGCGCTGGTATCGCTGCCAAAGAACGTGGTGCTGAGGTAATTATAATTGAAAAAGCTGGCCCTGAAATGGCCGGTGGAAATACGAAATATACAGCTGGTGCAATGCGATTTTCCTACGATTCAACTAATGATCTTCTACCTTTATTAAAATCACCAGATGACCCACGTATCCCAGATACAGATTTTGGTAGTTATACAAAAAATAAATTTTCTGAAGATTTATTAAGCTTTAATGATGGTATGCCATTAACAGATGAACAAAAAATTCTTATTTCTGAGAGCTATGAGACTATGCTATGGCTGGCAAGCCATGGAATAACTTATGAGCCAATATGGGCGAGACAAAGCTTCGAAAAGAATGGTAAAATCGTATTCTGGGGAGGCTTAACACTTGCTGCTGAAAACGAAGGAGTTGGCCTTTTTGACATGGAATTAACAGCCTTTAAAAACCTTGGAGGAACCATAAGATATAACTGTGAATTCAAATCACTTTTACAAAATGATAATATTATCTGTGGCGTGAACCTTTCCAGTGGTGAACAAATCAAAGCCAAATCAGTAATTTTAGCCTGCGGTGGTTTTGAAAGTAATAATGACCTGCGTGAAGAATTAATAGGTCCTGAATGGAGAAGTGCTAAAGTGCGCGGAACACCTAATAACAAAGGGGATGGGCTTGTTGCAGCATGGGAAATGGGTGCTCAGCATTATGGGCGTTTTGATGGTTGTCACGCAACTCCAATGGATTATTACATGAAAAACTACGGTAATCTTGAAATTCCACATGGAGAGCGAAAAAATTATCGGAAAATTAGTTATTTTCTTGGTGTAATGCTTAACCAAAACGGAGTTCGATTTGTAGACGAAGGAATTGATTTTCGTAATTATACCTATGCACAATTTGGACGTGCAGTATTACAACAGCCCGGTCAGAGAGCTTGGCAAATCTTTGATAGTAAAGTTTTTGATCTTATGTATGATGAATATCGCTTTTATGATGCAAGTTTTGTGGAGGCAGACAGCCTAACAGAATTATTTCAAAAATGTGAAGGAATTAATACCAAAAATGCAGAGGAAACATTGAGGGATTTCAACAATGGGACTAATGGCTCAAACAAATTTGACCCCACTATTAAGGATGGAAAATCTTCAATCTCAGGTAAAATATCAAAGTCTAATTGGGCTCAGAGTATCGATACACCACCTTTCCGCGCATATCCTGTGACTGGTGGAATTACATTTACATATGGTGGCGTAAAAGTTTCACAAGAAGCTGCTGTTTTAAACGATACAAGTTCTAAAATTGAGGGGCTTTTTGCATGCGGTGAAATGGTTGGTGGTGTATTCTTAAATGGTTACCCAGGAGGATCTGGCCTCACCTCAGGAGCAGTTTTTGGGCGCAT
>FZLS01000221.1 GCA_900197625.1 Rhodobacteraceae bacterium Water-Bin34
AGTAACATCACTTCCGCCTTGTTGCATCATAACAGGTGCAATATTTGGAGCATTAATATTATTTACGTTTACTCCTCCACTCTGACCAGGTGATAACTTACTACCATCTCGAAGATTTGAATTGGATCTAAATTGTTTTAGATATTCATCTAATTCTATAATCATTTCTTGATTTTTTTGATATTCATCTTCTGCTTGAAGAAGAGCATCAAGCTCTTGACCTTCTTTCAGCCGAGTAACATATTCTGCTCTTGCACCAGGTTTTTCAACAACTTTTCCTCTACCAAAATTAGTAAGATTGGTACCAGGCTGTAATAGTGCAGCTCCTGTTGCTGGATCATATTTACCTTGATTTTTCTCATCCCATGCCTGTTGTGCGTATACATCTATAATTCCCGTACCCTTGGGTCTTGGCTCAACACTTTGACCTGTAAGAACCTTTTTATCTGCTTCTGATGGGGTTAGACCAAATAACGCTTTTGCTAACATTGTACCAAAAACTTCAGGACTTGCAAATGCACCGGCCAAGCCAAATACAATACCGCCGCCTAAAGCGCCCCAAGGACCGCCAACCATAAACCCAAAGGCAGAACCAATAGCACCAGCCGCAAAACCAGTAAACAATGGCCCAATAATAGGACCTATTCCAGCTATTTTCTTATCGTCTGTATCATACGTTCCATCAGTATTATTCAAAATATTGTATATTCTATAAGCGTCATAAACTGAAATAACAACACTGAGAATACCAGCACCTTTTAGTATTCCTTTAAATATTTTAGAATATTTTGGATCTAATGTTTTCTGTAAATATTTTAAAGCATCAGCATCACTAGCAAAACCACCTTTAACATTTTGAAGTTTGCCAGCTTTATCAAATTTAAACTTATTGGGCGCAGCTTTTGCAGCATCTGCTCTTACCGAGCCTTTATCAAAACCTCCAACTGTACCTGGAGGCGGACCACCACTTGGTGTTTTCTTTGGTGTTGTTGGATTGGGTGTTTGCCCACCTCTAGTTCCATCGTCCGGCGGACCACCAGGCGGTTTAGTAGGTGGTACGTCAACATCAGCATCGGGAGGACCAAAAAATTTATAGTACCAAGGTCTACCTTTTGCGTCTGGTTTCATGCCATTATCTAAGTCGGCAGTCATTTTTTTAAACTTATATCTTACCATATCTACAGCCAAACCAGCTAATCTTATCGACAGACCAAACACAGGAAACGCAGCTAAAGCTACAGCTGCTACTGTTCCCCAGTTCATATTGCTGATATTTTCAAAAGTAGTATTTAATGACGCAAGATTTGTATTTAAATTAGTTAAATTAGTCTTAAAATTTTCTAAAGGGCCATCCGGTGCAATAAACCCATCAAAGTCTGTCTTCATTTTTTCAATTGCGGGACCAATAGAATCTAATGTATTAAATGTTTCGTCTTTAACGCCAAGTTCTTTTAATAATGGTCTCAGTCCACCATATGAATCGATAAATCCTTTTAGAAAATTATAACCAACAAAACCAACGCCTGCTCCTACTAATATGTTTTTAAGTGAAAAAGTCTTTGCAAGCGAATCTCCGATTTTATCAATAGCGTTATTAAAATCTTTTTGCTGCCCACCGGAGGAATCATAGTCGTCAGTTTGATTGGCAGTAGGTGTGGGTGGTGTAACTTCATCAAATTGCTCTTGAGTTCGAGCTCTTTCTTGAGCGTCATTGGCAATACCCACCTGGGCTTTCATCATTGCTGTTTGTTCTATTACATTCGCATTAATACTTTGAAATAATCCATCGAATTTTTCAAGCTTAACATTTAAAGACTTAACAGAGTTTGTCCCACTATTTCTAATGAGATCTCCTTCAGCCTTTAACCTATCTATAATAGCTTGTGTATCTTCTGAATAAGCCATGTTTTATTTCCTTTAATATTAGTCTGCTTTTTGTGACTCAATATAGTCTACTATCATATCAAAATATAAGTCTCTTTCGTATGGCAGCATCTCTTCTATATCTTTTATGTTGTACTTATGATGCTGTGCCAATGCGAATATAACCTGATAATAATTACCTAAGTTAGTATGGCACAGCATTAGATAAAAAAACTGCGCATACCCTCCACAACGAACGTCTTTTCTTCATTGTTACTATTTTCGTATTTCATTTCATGTCTAAGTTTTGGCATTTTTTCAAAGAATATTTGTATGCCTTTAATAACATCTGCAGATAAACTATCTACAAAGTCGTTAATTTCTTCATCAGAATAACTGCTAAATTCATGAACTTCGTCGTCAGATGCAATTTTATCTAAACACGATACCATCATAACGTAGTTAACTAGCGGATCATCAGTTTCCATATCCATAACTTTTGCAAATTCGTTTATAGATGGGTACTTCAAAATTAATGTATACTCATCGTTAATCTTAACTTTATTTGTATCTGCCGGTGGTAATTCGACAATAACACTTTCAATGTCTAATGATAGATCTACTCTTTCTTGTGTATCTGGATCTATCACATTAAACTCAACCAAATTATTAACTGACTTAGATCTTAGTACTAGCATAACATATTCTAAGTCAAACATCGGCATTGTTTCAACATCGTGATCAATCAAGCAATTATTAATAACTTGCTTAACTGCCATAATTTCTTGAGTAGCATCTTTAGATTCTGATGCCACTAAAAAAATCTTTTCTTCTTTAACCGTAAACGGTCTATATTTAATTTTTTTCCCATTTGAGGGTAATTCCAATTCAAAAATCGGTAAATCGATCTTAGGTAAAGCCATAATTTATTTCTCCATTAACCAAAAAAGTCTTTTATTCGAC
>FZLS01000086.1 GCA_900197625.1 Rhodobacteraceae bacterium Water-Bin34
ATTGATTCATGTTTAAAGTTTCCCATTTTCATATAATTCCTTTGTCATAATAAAATCTCTTACAAAATCACTTCGAACGATATCTTCCCAACCAAATTCAATGTGTTCGAAATATTTCATATGATCTACAATTACCATAAATTGTTTAATGCCTTCTTTGTCTCCGTTTCTTGTAAAATCGGATTGATAATAATCTCCACAAGTAATAAATCGACAGTTATCTCCTAATCTTGTAATCACAGAACATAATTCGTGGTAATTACAATTTTGAGATTCGTCAACAATGACGATTGCATCTTTAATTGTTAATCCTCTTATAAAAGATGTAGTTAAAAATTCTATTTGTTTTGCTTGCAGCAATTTATTCCAAGCTTCTTGATCTTCAAATAAATCATTTACAACTGCTTTATAGGGAGTTTTATAAGCTTCTTCTTTTTCTTCCAATGTTCCTGGAAGAAATCCCATATCCCTTGTTGGTAATGCAGATCTTACAATTATAACTTTATTATATTCTTTTTTAAGCACAGATTCTAGTGCGAGATATAAAGAAATAAATGTTTTACCTGTACCTGCTGAACCATCTAAACATAAATGATTACCTTTTGAGAAGCAATCGAATACTTCTTTTTGAGCATTAGTTAATGGTTCTAATTCTTTTAAATGTTCTAAGCGTAATTTTGAAGGTCTTTTATTCATTTTGTTTTAATATTATCCTTTAATCTCGGAGGTAAACCTGATTTAATTCTTGATTGTACTTCTTTCCAACCATCTCCTGCTTTTTGTAATGCGCTTGAATCTCCAGTTGTTATACGTGGAGCACTAATTACAGATTCTAAATTGGGATTATCCTTTAAGAATTGTTCTCTATCGGCAATCTTTACCATTTTAGTAATGATTTCGCCAGTTTCTTTATCTTTAAAATCATACAACGGCATTGAACCACTCCGGGATTTGTCTTTTTGTCCATTCCATTTTAAATCTCTTTTGTTTGGTTTGATAAAAGTTTCTATAAGTTGCAACAGCATCTGTACCACCTAATCCGTGAACAACACATTCAGGATTTGATTTCATTGCAAGCCTAAACGGTGTCATACCACCAGATCTGTTGATATTTTTCGGTAATGTTTTGAGGATATCTCTAAGCTTAGTATCGGTTGAATGAGTTTTTTCATAGCGATACGTATACTCATCGCATAGCGCAATGAAATGTTCATAGTGCCAACTATAATTACAACAGCTTTCACCTGTCCACACTGTGCAAGGATGTCTGAAATGTACTGCTTTATAGAGTACATCTTCTCTTTCGTCATTTAATCGGTAATAATCTACCATTCTTTTACCTGATTTTGATGGTCTTTTTTCTACAGTACCATCCAACATTCTATGTATAGTAGATAACATTTGTGCCGATTCGACAATCATTTTCACAACGTGTTTGTCACATTGCAGTTGTGCTGCTACAACTGGATCATCATCTAATACAAATACATTCATAACAATATTATACCAAACTTTTTATATTTTGTAAACCTAATTGAGTCGATTTATTTCAATCATTTCATTAATATATTGATCGATGTGTGCTATTTTTTTCTCCATCTTATATGCCAATACATTCTTTCCTTTTTTGATTAAGTTTCTTTGATAGTAAAGTGCCTCTTTCTTGTCTTTTTTGAGGCGTTCCAATTGGTGTAAACTCATATATTTTCTCCATAAGTTTTGTTAATTGTACTACCATAATATAATTTGTTTTTTCCTCCTTATTGCTTTATTAATCCTGGAAAAGCAGATTTCACAATAGCTTTTGTGACATACTTTAGACTCAAGTTCTTATCTTTTGCTGCACACAAAAGAACTGCTTCATCAGGGTGAATTCTCTGTAGCATCTCCACGAAGAGTTGTTCTCTCTTAAATTGATTTAATTTAGGCGTAACAGCAGGAATAAAATTACCAAACAGAGGATATTCAAACCTCAAGTGTTTTGGCGCATCTACTTGCTTAGCTTCTAAATCATATGCTTTGTATGGCGGATTGCCATCGGGTAATGCTAGCTTGATAGTATCATCGAGCGCGATTCGTAAAATATCCCTAAGAGCTGTACAATCATGCTCTTGTAAATATTTAATTCTATCTGCTCTTGTACTGATTTTGTTTACTTCTTTTAAAATATCTGATATTAATGGTTTAGCCATTATAAAATTCCTCCACGACTTCAATCAAATGATTACATCTTTTCTTTATTAAATAATTCAAAACACGCATTTTCATTGCTGGTTTTTGACTTTCATATGTATTTATAACATTATTCTGTAACTCTGTGGGAATCTCATTGAGATCAATTAGAGTTTTGTTTCTTTGATAATTTCTATACTCTTCGCTTGTCATAACATCACGAAGATTATCTGAGTTTTCTGCCCAATATTCGATTTTCTTTTTTGTCATTGGTGATTGTCTTATATCATCCATAATCGCATTATCAGGAGAAAGAACATTAGGTATACCATCACCTTTATCACCTCTCATAATATGCTCAAACATATATGATCTTGGATTTGGATCTGATACCGTTTTCTTTTGAATTGGTGAGAATTGTTTTACATTGCTATATTTTTGTAGTTGAATAAAATCTTTATCTGAAGAAATAATCATTACTGGTTCATTCTTTCCAAACTCTTGAGTGTTTATCGCCAAAGCACCAATAATATCATCTGCTTCTAAACCTTCCATATGTAAAACTTTATAAGGCAAATTTTCTTTAATTTCATCTCTCACAAGATTTAGAATTCTAAAAATTTCTGTCCAATCTTGATCAGATTCTGTTCTGTTCTTTTTTCTATGAGCTTTATAGAGAGGAAAATAATCTTTTCTCCACGTGTTCATACCATCGGCACAAATAACCATTTGGCCATATTCATCTCTATATTTTTTATTATACATACGAATGCTATTCAGTATCATATGTCTAATCATATTTTCATCGTTTAATTTTTGCACAATAATATTTGATAGTGCAATTTGTGAGTAATCAAGTAAAATCATTATATCCCTGTTGTTCTAATAGTTTTTCGTAGATAATATCCATGTATTCATGTAAAAAATGATTCATTCCGCCGTATCTCATAAACATAGAAGCTAGTAGATTTACTATTACAAAAACATCTTTTGACTCTTGTATATCTTTATTTCTAAAATTCATGCCTTCGAATGGAGATCCATCAGTATCATTAACCAATTCTTCTATAACTGTAAGAATTAATTGTGATGTTTCTACACAATCATTGGCAAAATATTCCATCACCATATCTTCATCATATTGTTCATCGGCGATTTGTTGCATTCTTTCCTTTATAGGAAACTTTATTATATTATCCTTCGACATAGTGTCTATTATACCATACTTTTTAAATTAAGTACATAGTTATTTTCATTTAATTACGTCCCATGGCCATAGCTGAATATGCGCGAGGCGCGTGTTCTCCAGCTGCCAGTACGATCTTACATATATGATCTAATCTTTCAACGTGTTCGAATGCTCTCCATGGGGTTTCGTCGATGGCTACAACGCCATGACCTTTAATACCTATAACATCAAAAAAGCAGGTTCCGTCTTCTTGTAAACCTAATCTTTTAAATGTTTCATCTGCTAATTCTTGGCTTATTGGTGGAACATCTGGAACATTCTCAGCAACTCTTGAGTATCTACCAAGTTCTGGGAACATTTGTACCAGATTACCTAATTGAATTCCAGCATGCATAGCCGCTACGATATACGTTGGATGTGTATGTAACACTACTCGAGTATCGGTTGGAATGTTTTTTTGTAAACCCCAATGCAATGGCAATTCGCCCGTAGGTTTTAAGCCTGATGCGATATCAGTGAAATACATTTCTTCGCAGTCATCGACTTTTAATTTTTTAAACATGTCATATTGAATGACTGGTTTTCTAATGCCCGAAGGCGTTACGTAAAAATGATCTCTATCTGCATGTCTTATTGAGACGTTACCATCTCTGGTGCTAATCATTCCTTTTTCATATGAGTGTTTCATCACTTCACATATCGTTTCTAACATAATATATCCTATTTTATATTTTTTACGGCATTTCCGCCGAGTCTGATTTGTATTATACCATTATAATAGTCATCAGTTAGTAAAACTTCTCGATCAAATTGCTCTTTAGCTTCTAAATATGCACATTCGCCTTTAGTCTTACAAAGATGAAGTATTTCTCTATGAAACATTTCTTCACCTTGTTTTTGAACATCTTCGTTCAAATGTTTGTTTGAACCGTAGTAGGTTTTCCAATCACTCTCAACTAACAAGCGCTTTCGTCTCTTCCTTGTTTTCGTTATTGGTAGTGTTTTCTTGCTCCAAAAGAATTTTTTCCCCACGTATTTCTTGCCCGTTGCTCTGTTCGTTATCATGTAAACAAAACCATAAACGTCTTTGTGACTGAATTCTTCTGGCAGTTCGTATTTTTTGCCTTCGTAATGCCATTCCATATACCTATTTATTCATCAAAGTTTAGCTCTTCTGCAGGTTCAACTGCGGATCCGCAATGCGGACAAAAAATAATTTCTGGCCTTTCTTCTTCAAAATATATTTTCGTTTCGGTAAAACAAAATTCACAACTATGCGTATACCAATGATTTGGATGCATGGGATCTCCTTATCCTATTTGTTCTTTTAAATTATCGTATCCACCAATTTTTTCACCATCAATTATAATCTGTGGAAATGTTCTAGCGGTTGGAAATTTTTCAAGTAATTCGTTTCTAGTAAAATCCTTACCTAACTGAAAATACTCAAACTCTTTTTGTTTTTGAGTACATAATACTTTTGCCATATCACAAAATGGGCAATGTTCTGTTCCATAAATTTCTATCATTTCAATATTTCTCCTATAATATACATTGTTCCTAGCATAAATCCTACTAAACATACTTGTAGAATAGATATACCAATAATTAATTTTCCTTGGACATCCGCCCAATATTTAAGTTCACCACCGATCCACTCTTTCTGTTCTTCAGGAGTACAATCTCTGGGTTTTGCAAAATTAAATTCTAATTGTTGTGACATTATAAACTTAATCCTGCGAGTTTATTCTCATCCATATCTTGCTTTACGCCACCAACAACATATGAACTAATTTCTGTTTCTTGAGGTGCAACTTGAACGTTACCTCCTCCGATCCATTTTTCTGTCCATGGTAATGGATTCATTTTTGATACTGTATAAGGACATGGTAAACCCAATGCTCTCATTCTCTTACATCCAATCCATTCGATATAGTTACTTAGAATGGTTTCATTTAAACCAATCATAGAACCATCTTTGAATAAGTATTTAGCCCATTCTTTTTCTTGTTCAATAACTTTAGTGAATAGCTTTACAACTTCGTCTTCTTTTTCTTTTGAGATTTTTACAAAATCTTTATCTTCAGCTAACATTTTTTTGATCATTGTAGTTGTTGCTGCAAGGTGAGTATTCTCATCGCGAGCAATAAACTTAATAATCTTTGCATTACCTTCCATCTTTTTAAGTTCTGCGAATGCCCATGAACACGCGAAAGATACATAGAATCTAATACCTTCTAAAGCATTAGCACTCATCATGCACATCCATAAAGATCTTTTATGATCCATCTTATTAGTTGCTGAATTATTATCTTTGATTAAATCATCATAGTATGTAGCAATATCGTTACCACATTCTAAAATCTCTTTCACATCAAGCATAGTATCAAATACAGCAGAGGGATCAGGATAAACATTCCTAATAATATGAGTATAAGATCGAGAGTGTATAGTTTCAAAGAATGACCAAGTTTCAATCCAGTTTTCAACTTCGGGTAACGAAGCAATAGGAAGGAATGCAAGGTTCGGGGCCCGACCTTGAACAGAGTCCAATAGTATTTGACGTTTGAGGTTAGAGGTGAAGATGTGTTTTTCATGTTCAGTTAATCCATCGAAATCTTTTTTATCTTTTGAGATATCTACTTCTTCAGGTCTCCAAAAGAATCCTAATTGTTTTTCGGTTATTTTTTCGATTTGAGGATATTTTACTAAGTCGAATCTTTGGATATCTACTGATTCATCTAAAAACATATTTTTAAGCAGGTGTGATTTTTTACTCTTTTTAAGTATTGACATTTATATTCCTTTCTATTAATTATATTTTACAGCTATCGCAATCTTCTTCGTCGATAACTGCATCTTCGCCATCATAGGAATGATGAGTTTCATTATCGGTCATTTCACCAGCTCCATCATAAGTGTTGAAGTAATAAAGCTGTTTTAAACCATATTTGTATGCTGTTACTAGATCAGTAATCATAGTTGACATTGGAATCTTATTATCTTCGTAAAACTCAGGATTATAAGAAGTATTTACACTAATTCCTTGATCAACGTATTTTTGTAGAATTGCACAAATTTTTAAATAACCATCTGGTGATTCTTGCTCCCAGAGTAAGTCATATTTATTTTTAAGATGGTGATACCCTGGAACAACCTGAGCCATGACTCCATCTTTACTTTGTTTGTACGATACCAATGCTCTTGGTGGTTCAATACCATTCGTACTATTACTAATCTGTGCGCTTGTTTCAGCAGGCATCAATGCCATTAGAGTCGAGTTTCTTGTTCCCGTTTCTAGGACTTTCTTACGTAGGTCTTCCCACGGTAATCTAACTTTATGCTCTATCAAATTATCTATCGCACTCTTATATGTATCATTAGGAAACTCTCCACGAGCATATTTTGTGTGCTTTTTCAAAGGAATTTCACCTTTTTCTTTAGCTAAATTTGCAGATGCTTTAATTAAATAATATGACCAAGCTTCAGCATATTCATCTACAATTTCAAATGCTGATTCATCATATTTAAGTCCACGTTTTGCGAGGAAGTATGCGAGATTAATAATACCGATTCCCAATGGTCTACGATTCTTCGTCCCATTTTCTGCTGCTGCAACTGGATAGTCTTGATAATCAAGAAGTTCATCAAGAGCACGAACAGAAAGATCGCAATACTTTTCAAACTCATGCGTTTCATTAATTAAACCCCAATTGATTGCTGATAATGTGCATAAACTAATTTCCCCTGTGTGATCATCGTATGCTTCTAAAGGCGTTGTTGGTAAATCAATTTCACAACATAGATTACTCATTCTAATTGGTGCTAGTTTAGGATCAAAAGATCCATGATCATTAGCGTGATCAACATTCATTATATAAATTCTACCTGTATCTTTTCTTTCTTGCAATAAAGTAGAAAATACTTCCATTGCAGGCAGAGTTTTCTTACGAATAGAATACGCTCTTTCGTATTTTTCATATAATTCTTGGAACTTTTCTTGATCATCGAAGAATGATTCATATAAACCTGGAACATCATTCGGGTCAAAGAATGTGATGTTACCACCAGTAATTAATCTTTCATACATTAATTTATTTAATTGAAATGCATAATCCATATGTCTTACACGATTTTCTTCTGTACCTTTATTGTTTTTAAGTACGATTAAATCTTCAAATTCATAGTGCCATAAAGGAAGATAAACGGTTGCTGCACCGCCTCTTACTCCGCCTTGTGAACATGATTTTACTGCTGATTGAAAATATTTTAAGAATGGAATTAATCCTGTATGTACTACAGAACCATCACCAACTTTTGCTCCTTCGGCTCTGATAGAACCTGCACCGATACCAATACCTGCTTTTTTGCTTATATACTTGACAATGCTTGTAGCAGTAGCATTAATACTATCAAGACTATCACCAGATTCAATAAGTACACAGGACGAAAACTGTCTCGTTGGTGTACGAACTCCAGCCATGATTGGAGTAGGTAGTGATATATAAAATTGAGAAATCGCATCGTAATAATCCTTTACGTATTTCATTCTTGTTTCTTTTGGATAATTAATGAATAGAGTTGCTGCTACCATCATGTATAACATTTGAGGTGTTTCGTAATGTTCTTTCGTTCTTCGATCTTGTACTAAATACTTACCTCTAAATTGTTCCATACCTGCATAGGTAAATGTATCATCTCTATCATGTTTGATATAAGCATCTAATTCATCAATATCATCACGAGAATATTCTTCCATGATGCCACCATCGTAAACTCCTCTACTTACATTTTCGATAATTAGCTGAGCAAGAGGCCATGGCGTATAATCACCATAAACTTCCTTTCTTAATTTGTAAGAGATAAGTCTGGCTGCAACAAATTGATAGTTTGGAGTATGCTCTGAAATGAGCTCTGCAGCCGACTTAATAAGTAATTCGTGTATATCATACGCAGGAATTTTGTCGTATAATTGTATATTTGCTTTTAATTCTATTTCTGAAATGGAAACACCTGTTACATCTTCGCATGCCCACTCAAGAACCTTATGTACTTTCTCGAGATCAAAACTTTGGGTGGTTCCATCACGTTTAGTGACGTTTAAATTCATAATACTTTGTCCGTTGTTCATATTGTAATATTATATATTATACCACGATTAGACAAAAAAGTAAATGTTTATTTAATCTTTTTTTCTAATTTCTCGATTCTTTTTATAAGTTCTGGGTATGCTTCAAATTCATGAAGTTCTTTACACGGATGTGAGTTTTTCTCTAACTCATCTAATCTCTGTGCTGCGAGTGGATATTGCTTTCTAAACTTAGCATCTTTTTTCATTAGCTCTAATTCATACTTTTCTGCAAAGTATTCCATAAACCTATCTACTTGTTTTTGAAACCAAATTCCTAGTGTAGTACCTTGAAACCATTGGTAGAATGAACTACCAATGATTGAAGATAGTATTGATTTTAGTGTTAGTACCATTAACCAATGCATTTTATTTTTCCTTAAATTTATTATCTATCCAGCATTTACCGTAATATAATACACCCAACCAAAGGGTAATTATAATACCATCAAAATAACTTAAGTTATTTAATTCTGCTAAACCTTCCATTATTTTTCCTTCCTGGATAATCTACCAATTGCTTTTACGTAGTTTGGCATTCCGTGATCTACTATTCCATCAAAGAATTTAAATCTCTTCCATGAGCTTAATACTCCATAAAATAAATCTGACCATGTTGGTTTAAGTCGTTTTTCACCATTTCTATCGAAATAAATCATTTCTCCATGGTGTCTAAATCCTAACCACGCTGGAGGGATTCTACAAACGATATCGTTGTTATTCATGAATCTATAATGAGGACATTTAATATGCCTAATAAATTTTGGACCACCAACTCTTGGTGAACCGAAAGTAAATAACTCATGAGGTTGATATCTTGTTGCAGCTATAGTTGCCATTGCAGCACCTAATGAATGTCCTGTCATATAAACATCTTTACGTACTTTTAACTGATCATTGTGTTCAATCTCAGCTAATACATCCATCCATAAATCGTTTACTTCTTTTTGGAATCCACCATGTACTTTACCACCAGCAACTGCTGCTTGTTTAATTACATTTAAATCAGCCATAACATCATTTAATTTTGATGGTTCTGTACCTCTGAAGGCAAACCATAAATCATTTCTGTCTTTAGCTACCAATACTTCAGCTCCGTCACGTGATATTAATTTAACCCATGAGAAACCAAGTTTTTTTGCTGCGGTAATCGCAGGCTTTTCATTCATATAAGCAATTGCAGAAAGCTTGGCAGCAATTACTGCTCTATCCCACTTTCCAATTTGCTCTTTCATTCTAGTTGTCGCCATTATTATTCTCCACTTTAATTTCAACTGCACCAGCTTCTTTATCATCAATCGTTACATTTCTATAATAGACAATAACTTCGCCGAGCTGGTTAATATAACGCTTAATCTCTTGAGTATTATAAGACATAAGCTCATAATCATCAACAGTCATAGCAAAGAATACAATATCTCCACCATGTTTCTTTTTTATATCATCGATAAATCTATCTAAATACGTATAATCTTCAGACCAATCTGGATTTTCCTTTCCGAGTTTACATACTCTGATAATTTTACCTTTATCATTTAATAACCCATCGGGATGATCCATTTTAGGCCTTTTATATTTCTCTTGGCCTTTGTCATCATACTGCTTTGGATTATAAAATTCCTTCGCACATGGATTAACGATTCGTGAATCGGAAACCACATACCACTTAGGTTCTTTTAAATCAATTGGTCGAGGCATTGTCGGTTGAACAATATCTATTTTTACTGGCTTTGTAATTATCTCAACTTCTCTTGGAGACTGTTGAAGTAATGAACAACCACTAATCGTTAAGAGAGCTAATACGCTGACTATCTGCTTCAATCGCATCGAAGACCTCCTTTGTTCCATTATTTGCATCTACTTCAACCAAACCAGGTTTTGCGCTCGCCAATTTTGACAGATTATGTCTTCTGAATACATCCAGATAATCTGCCATTTGTATTTCGTATTGTTGATTTTGAACTTGTAATCCTGAAAGAGCTTGTGTTGTCTTTTCTAAATTACCTTGAATAGCTTCGATTGCTGCTCTTTGTTCTTGATCTCTAAGATCTTGTGCTATAATAACTTTTGTTTGTTCTTCAATTTTGTTCTTCATAGGAACAACTGAGAAATTATAATAAAATAATCCACCTACACCCATCGCCATAATAATACTCATCAAAATTTTTGTCATACTATAACCTATCTACGTCTATACCTAATACCTTTTTAATCACTGCCTTA
>FZLS01000036.1 GCA_900197625.1 Rhodobacteraceae bacterium Water-Bin34
GATCCAAATGTAAGCTTTGTACTTATTGCTGTACTATTTGTTACTATTAGAGATTTAATTACCAGGAAATTGCCTTCAAATGTGCCATCAACTATCGTTTCTTTCCAAGCGTTTCTTTCATTAATATTTGCAGGGGGTTTATTAACCACATTAGATGCTCAAAAATTTGTAAGTCTAGTGGATTATCAAGTTTATTATATTATAGGCGGTGTAATATTTGGTGTTATTGGATATTACTGTATTGTCGCGGCTACACGCATTGGTGAAGCTGGGGTTGTAACGCCATTTCGTTATTCACGTTTATTATTCGCAATTATTATTGGATATTTTGTTTTTAACGAGCGCCCAGATATTTTAACATTATTTGGAGCAAGTATTGTAATAATGACAGGTATTTATACTGTATGGAGAGAACGATATTTGGCGCGCAAATTGCGCGCCAATCTGAATTAAGGGCTAATAATGTTATGTTCTGGGCCATATGGGAATTTAGTAATATTTTCGACTTCACCATCTTGTAATACTAAAATGTCATGCTCCCGATAACCACCAGCGGCTAAATTATTGTCAGGAATAGTTATCATTGGCTCCATTGATACCACCATGTGTGATGTGAGTTCAGTATCGATATCTTCTCTGAGCTCTAATCCTGCCTCACGGCCATAATAATGCGATAGAACTCCAAAAGAATGACCATATCCAAAACTTCGATATTGTAATAAGTTTCGTTCTTCAAAAAGAGAGTTAATTTCTGCTGTTATTCCGGAACATGTCGCACCTTCTTTTATTAATGATAATCCAAGCTCGTGAGCCTGAATATTTGCTTCCCAAATTTTCAAACTTTCTTTATTGGGCTCTCCAATAAATAATGTTCTTTCTAAAGCAGTGTAATATCCTGATATCATAGGGAATGTATTAAGAGATAATATATCACCTTCTATTAATTTGCGCGTAGTAACTGGATTATGAGCCCCATCAGTATTTATTCCAGATTGGAACCACACCCAAGTATCTCTTAACTCAGAATGAGGAAAAGATTTTGCAATTTCAAGTTCCATTGCATCTCGACCTGCCATAGCTATGTCAATTTCACGGGCACCAACTCTTATTGCGTCATGAATAGCAAATCCACCAATATCAGCTATTCTTGCTCCTTGACGTATTAATTCAAGTTCATCATTTGATTTAATCATCCGCTGTTTCATTGAGGCGGGAGCAATATCAATAATCTTATTTGGGCATAAGAATTCATTTAATTTAGCTTGTTGAGTAATTGTGAGATGGTCGCCTTCCATCCCCAGAGTGTCAGAATTTCCAATAGAGGCTTTTACTGCCCTCCAGAAATTGTCTCTTTTCCAATCTGAATAAACAATATTTTCGGTTGCAGAACGCCTTGCAGGTTGTCCACCATCAATTCCAGCTGATATTGTAAATGCCTTATCATGGGTTATCACGCATGCATATGGACGTCCAAATGCACAATAAGTAAAACCAGTGTAATATGATACACAATGCATGGAAGTTAGAATAGTTGCTTCTATTCCCATTGCGTTCATAATACTCCTTAAGCCGTTAATCCGCATGTCATATTCAGCTTGTGAAAATTGTAATGGTGGTTTTTTGCCATTATCAAATATATAAAAATCTTTACGTGTTGAAAGGGTCATTTTCAATTTATCCTCTGATTTTATAGGGATAAATGAGTATCCCCAGAAAAATGTCCGGGCGTTCAGGACATAAATATGAAGATTAGGCGACGCCATCGCCTTATTATTATTTATGGTATAATTAACAGAAATTCTATTCTAAAAACGACAAATTATTTATGTATTTTGTTTAGTCAGGAACGTTATCAATGCCTGAATTGCCCCAAGGGTGGCATCGAGAAATTCTTTTTATAGTGAGCCAAAACCCTTTGATGCCCCCATGCTTTTTTAATGCTTCCAATGCGTACGCAGAACAAGTTGGGTGGTATCTACAGTTCCTTCCAACCCATGGGCTAAATAAAAGCCGATAGGCTCTTATAGGTAATGCAAGAATATAGCTGAGTGGTGTCATTTATGAATCTTTTTCAATGCATAAGTTAAGTCATCTTTTAGCTTTATGAAATCTCTTGTTGCCGTAACTTCTTTTTTTCCAATCAAGACGTAATCCCAGCCTTTTTTGGCTGAAGAGGCAAGTCTCAGATTTGTAATTTCACGTAACCTTCTTTTAGCGCGGTTTCGCGCAACAGCATTGCCAACTTTTTTTGAACATGTGAAGCCAACTCGGATAGAGTCATCATTATCATTACGATTTCGTGCTTGAAGCAAGAACCCTTTGACACCAAATAATTGACTATTCGAAGCAAGAATAAAATCACTACGCTTGGTAATTCTCTTCAAGCATGAAAAAACCGCCGGTTGCGATGCACCAGCGCCCTTTTGGGTGCATGATGTTGCCTCTGGCGGTTCCATAAAAATTCCCTTTCGGGATCGTTTACGCAGATAGGCTCTTACGGCCTTGAACGCGACGTCGATTTAAAATTTTACGGCCATTCTTAGTAGCCATGCGAGAACGGAAGCCGTGTCGGCGTTTGCGAACCAAATTACTTGGTTGGTATGTACGTTTCATATCGATCTCCTGATCGTCTTTTAGCCAAATCACAAAGGATTCGAAGCTACTTAGTGTTCGAATGTGCTCTTTAGGGGTGAAAACAGAGTAAGTCAATTCAGTTTTATTGATAATTGACCCAAATCATAATTAATTTTTATTCAGAATTTTATTTTTAAAGCAATATAATAAGGTGGTATTACTTTGAATATCGATTACTTTATACTTAAATTTAAATAAATGATATCAGGATTTAATTGTATGGTTCAAAAAATAAATAAATTTGGATTTAAATACATTTTTATTTTTTTATTAATTATAATGATTGCTTTGGTTTGGTATTTTTTTTTGAGATATTATATATCTTATGACTTTTTAGCAAAAAATCATAATATCTTGGAGGTATGGAGAGATAATAATTATAATTTCACAGTAATAACTTTTATAATAATTTATATAACAATTGTTGCATTTTCTTTACCAGGAGCTTCAATGATGTCACTTACAGGTGGTTTTTTGTTTGCAACATTTCCGGGAACCTTCTTTAATGTATTTAGTGCAGTTATTGGTGCTACACTTATTTTTTTAGCTGCAAAAACATTTTTGGGTAATATTTTATTAGATAAAATTAAGGGCAAAAATGTTGGAGATAGTTTTTTAATTAAAATGCAAAACGAAATACAAGAAAATGAATTTAGTTACTTAATAATTCTACGCCTTATGCCGGTAGTCCCTTTTTTTGTTGCAAATCTAGCACCTGCATTTTTTGGCATTAAATTACGCATTTTTACAATTACAACTTTAATCGGGATTTTGCCTGGAACTCTTGTTTATACTTCAATTGGTGCAAGTTTAAGCACCATCTTTAAAAGAAACGAATCTCCCAATTTAGATATTTTTTCAAATCCAGATATTTTAATATCATCAATTGGATTACTTGTTTTAGCAATTATACCTCTAGTAATTAAAAAAATTAAAAAGGCTAGATAATTGGATAAAATATATTCTGATATTTGTGTAATAGGTGGAGGCTCGGGGGGACTTTCTGTGGCATCTGCTGCTGCTCAGCTGGGACTAAATGTGGTATTAATTGAGGGGAATAAGATGGGTGGAGATTGCTTAAACTATGGCTGTATTCCATCTAAATCTTTAATTTCTGCATCTAAATCTGCATATGTACAAACCAAGGGAGAGGCTTTTGGAATAACGAGTATTAATCCAAAGGTAGAATTTGCCAAAGTAAAAGAGCATATCCTTAAAGTTATAAAAACAATTGAACCACATGATAGTGTAGAAAGATTTGAAAAATTAGGTGTAAAAGTAATTAAAAGTTATGGGAAATTCATATCCAATAATGAAGTTCTAGCAGGGGATAAATTAATCAAAGCTCGTAGATTCGTAATAGCCACTGGTTCTGAACCTTTAATTCCAAAGATAAACGGGATTGATAAAGTTAAATACTATACCAATAAAAATATTTTTGAGATTTCTGAATGCCCTAAGCACTTAATTGTTATTGGTGGTGGTCCAATTGGAATCGAAATTGCACAAGCATATGTGAGATTAGGCGCACATGTGACAGTTCTAGAAGCAAAAAGTATTTTAGAAAAAGATGACCCTGAGTCAGTAAAGATACTTGTGGGGCAACTCAAAAAAGATGGCATAAAAATATTAGAAAATTCAGAAGTTGTTTATATTGAAAATGATGACAAAAATATAAAAGTAAGGACTTCTGATGGGTCTATTTACAAAGGATCTCACTTATTAATTGCAGCTGGGCGAGAGCCAAATATTAAATATTTAGATTTGGTTCATGCTAATGTCGATCATTCCAAAAGAAATATAAAAGTTGATGCGTTTTTAAAAACTTCAAATAAACGTGTTTTTGCAATTGGTGATGTGACAGGGGAAAGACAATTTACTCACACGGCAGAGTACCATGCTGGTATAATTATAAGATCTGCAGCTTTTGGATTAAAATTTAAACAAAAAAAACATCATATTCCATGGACAACTTATTCAGATCCTGAAATTTCCCAAGTTGGGTTAACTGAAGCACAAGCTTATGAAAAATATGGAAAAAAAATCTCTGTAGTAAAAGTAAATTACAGTGATAATGATAGAGCTATTACAGAGTTAGAAACTATTGGATTTGTTAAAGTAATGGTTTTTAAGGGTAGGCCAATAGGAGCTTCTATAGTTGGTAAAAATGCTGGAGAGATAATTCAAATCTGGTGTTTAGCAATATCAAGTAAATTGAAAATGTCAGCAATTTCGTCCATGGTTTCGCCATATCCAACACTAGGCGAACTAAATAAAAGAGTCTCTAATGCTTATTTAGCACCAAAGTTGATAAATAGTTTGATAATTAAACGGTTTGTTCGATTTATTCAGAAACTTTAAGCTTTTTATACTATCATTCCTATAGCAGTTTTTACTTTTTTAAGTATCGGTGCTGCAATAATATCAGCCCGCATAGCTCCATTATTTAATAAGCGATCAATTTCATCTGGATCATTCATTAAACGTGCCATCTCTGAGGAAATAGGAGCTAAATGATTTACCGCTAGCTCAGCTAAAATTGGCTTGAATGTGCCAAATTGTTGTCCACCAAATTCTTTTAATACATCTGAAATACTAGCATCAGATAAGGCGGCATATATGTTAACTAAGTTACGTGCTTCTGGACGATTTTCCAATCCTTTGGGTTCACTTGGAAGAGCATCAGGATCTGTTTTAGCTTTTCTTATCTTTGAAGCAATTGTATCTGCATTGTCTGTCATATTAATTCGACTTTTATCAGATGGATCAGATTTTGACATTTTTTTTGATCCATCTCTTAGTGACATAACGCGAGTTGCTGCACCTTCAATTATTGGTTCTGGTAATGGAAATAAATCCGTATCAAAATCATGATTAAATTTTGCCGCAATATCGCGTGTTAATTCAACATGTTGCTTCTGATCTTCTCCAACAGGCACATGCGTCGCTTGATAAGCTAATATATCTGCAGCCATAAGAGCCGGATATGCATATAGTCCAAGAGACATCTTCTCTGCATTTTTACCAGCCTTGTCCTTAAATTGCGTCATGCGGTTCATCCAACCAAGACGTGTGACACAGCTTAGTATCCAACCTAATTCTGCATGAGCCGATACTTGAGATTGGTTAAATAAAATTGATTTATTAGGATCTAATCCACAAGCTATATAGGCTGCTGCTAGCTCACGGGTCTGTGTCTTAAGGGCATTGGGATCTTGCCAAACGGTAATCGCGTGAAGATCAACCATACAATATATTGTTTCAATGCCACTATTCTGCATTTCAACAAACCTCTTAACAGCACCTAGATAGTTACCAAGCGTTAAATTTCCTGAAGGTTGTATTCCTGAAAATACACGTTGTTTAAAGTTTGTTTCAGACATAGTAATTTTTCTCCGCCTGTATTAAATCTGTTTGATCTGCTTATCGCGGCTATTTTACCAATGGTCAACTAAAGGAAGCATTCTTAAATGTTTAATCCAGATTTAAATCAAACACCTATTAATATAATGCCTAAATCTGTTGTTTTTTTGATAATTCTTATAGCTTTTGTGGAAGCTATTTTGCAGTTAGGACAAAAAGGTCTGATAGGTGATCAGGCCTCAATTGCTTGGCGCATGCAGTTAATTCAAAAATATGGATTTTTTGACACAATATTCGAGTGGATGCGCCACAATAGTACATATAATTTTAATGGTTTAATTAGATTCCTTACGTATAGCTTTATTCATAAAAGTACTATGGAAATAATATTTGTATTAGTTTTTATCGCTACATTTGGTAAATTCATAGCAGAAGTTTTTGGAGATATCGCGGTTTTATTAATCTTTATATTTAGTGGAATAATAGGCGCTATCGGGTTTGGAGTGTTCTCAAATGGAACATTTCTTGTGGGTGGCTATCCAGCTGTTTATGGTCTTATTGGTGCTTTTACTTGGGTGCAGTTCAGCATCCAGCGTATGAAAGGGGAAACAGGGTTTCGTGCGTTCCATTTAATTATATTCTTTATGGCTTTAGCATTAATATATAATCTAGTTTATTCAAATAATAGCAATGAATGGATAGCCGAGATAATCGGGTTTATTTCTGGATTTTGTATTTCAATAATTATAAAGATTTCAAAAGAAAAATTTATTTAAACATTATTATTAGCTATTGAAGTTGTTTTCATGAGAGAGCAAAAGTTAATTGTTTTTACAAAGCTAATTATTCTAAAATGTAATTAAGCTTTGATCCAAGTGTAACATTTAACTGTATCTCCAAATCCATCCATAACGTCATTACCCTTAGAATCTTTAACCGTAGTTAAAACTCTTATTCTTTTAGCATGCGAAGTTTCTCCAGGCACTGTTACTGCTGGGTCTACTTTTGTAGCTAAAGATGCAGCAGATGACACAGACGCTATAGAAACTGATATGATACTTAAAAGTGCTAGTTTAGATAAATTCATCTTAAGACTCCAAAATTTTTACTATTTTACTTTATATATAACTAGATTTCCTGATGATAATTTACAACATAATAATTATTTTAGCTTACACCACTTTCAGATTATTTTTTTATCATAGCCCTTAAGCCTTGTTTTGGTATGATCCCGAATAAATTTATAAAAAATAAATAACTTATTATTCCTGAAAATATTAAAATAGTGAGCATCAAATAGCGAATATTAGGTGTATGTAAGCTATTATTTAAAAAATACTGGACGATATAAATTACCATACCCATTAATATACTAGAAAGTATGATGAATGGCAGATTGCGTTTTAAACGTGCATCAATTCTTGATGAATCCCCCATTTTTTTACAACCATTCCACAGCAGAAATATCATTACCCATGAAGATATTGACGTGCCAATGGCAGCAGCTAAAAATCCAACGTAAAATGATAAACAAATAGCTAAACTTACATTTAAGAACATTGCAAGTAATGCAAATATAAATGGTGATCTAGTGTCCTCTCGTGCAAAAAATAGTGGTTGTAAAACTTTTTGTAAGACAAATGCTGGTAAACCAAGACCATAAATAGCTAATGCTTGAGATGTTGAAATAGTATCTAAATTTGTAAATGCGCCTCGTTCAAATATTACAGAAATTAATGAGAGTGGTATAATTATTAATGCAACAGCTGCTGGTATTGTAAGTAATAAAGAAAATTCTAAAGCTCTATTAAATGCATTTTGACCATCTAGGCTATTTTTATTTATTAAGGCTCTAGATAATTCGGGGAGTAAAACGATTCCGATTGCAATTCCAACAACACCTAATGGAAGCTGATAAAGTCGATCTGCATAATAAAGCCAAGCAAATGCGCCTTCGAAATAGCTCGCAACCTGACGACCAACTAATAAATTTATTTGCACAACGCCACCTGTCAGGATTGCAGGAACTGCTAAAATAAATAATTTTTTTATATCAGGAGTTAACTTTGGAAAGCGTAAAGTTAATTTAATTCCTAACCGTCTTACAGCAAAATATACTAAACTCATTTGGGCAATCCCTGCGAAAAAAACTCCCCAAGAAAGAGTAATACCGATGTCCCATTTTGTTTTAGCTGATAAAATCATTGATATGATTAATATTATATTTAGTAGAACAGGTGCTGCAGCTGCTGCGATAAAATGTCTATGTGAATTTAATATGCCGCTAAATAATGCTGTGAGTGATATGAAAATAATATATGGAAAAATAATCCGAGATAATTCAACGGCTAAATCAAAGCGATCATTGCCTGCAAATCCGCTCGCCATTGCATAAATTAGATAAGGCATAAAAAGTTGGGATAATAATGTTAATAATATCAATAAACCTGTAAGTGTAGATAAGGCCTCACTTGCGAACTCTTCATTATCTTTTTGTGCAGCTAATTTCTTTGTATATAACGGAACAAATGCTAGATTAAACGCACCTTCAGCAAAAAATCTCCGAAACAGATTTGGTAGTGAGAATGCCGCTTGAAATGCTTCTGCAATTACACCTGTTCCAAGGTAAGCAGCCAGCATTAAATCTCTGAGCAAACCAGCAACACGACTTATTAATGTCCAACCACTTACTGTTAAGAAAAATTTTATCATGCCATAGAAGATTCTGCGCCTAATTCAATCGCTTCTTGGAGTTTATCTTTGATAGCATTTTGCTTATTTTCAGATGTAATTTTTAAACCTATCATATCTTTTACATAAAATACATCTACTGCTTGTGCTCCGTACGTAGCTATCACTGCACTTGCAATTTGTATATTTGCGTTAGCCAATGTTCGAGTTAAATCAAATAACAAACTATGCCGATCTCGTGTATCTACTTCAATAATTGTGTATATATCTGATCCTTGATTATCAAATGTAATATCGGTTGGTACTTTAAAATTGCGTTCTCTGGGTTTTAATTTATTGCGAACTTTCAAAACATCTCGGGCAATAACGTCACCAGATAGAGTTTGATCAATTAGCTTTTTTAATCTTCCTAATCTTGATAAATCAAAAGGCTTTCCATCGTTATCTTGTATCCAAAATACAGGAGTAGCATATCCATCAGAGGTGGTATATGTACGAGCATCAATAACATTAGCATTTGCAAGTGCTATAGCTCCAGTAAGCCTTGAAAAAATACCTGGGTGATCTTGCATTAAAAATTGAGCCCGTGTTGCATCACGATCCTCGTCGACTTCAAAGTGGCTTGCAATTTTTTTACTACCTAAATTTTTAAATAAATTTGCAAATATATATTGTGTGTTTGTGTCTAACCCTTGCCAATAGGCTGGGTAGTGACGTTCAACTTCTTCCTGGATAGATGTGCTGTCCCAATCTATTAATAATTCACTTAAAGCAGACATGGCAATAAGATAAGGTTTATTTTTCCCTTGAGTATCAAGACCACCTTTTATCAAATTTCTTGTATTAGTATATAGCTCGCGAAGGAGTTGTGCTTTCCAGTTATTCAGTGCTCCTGGACCGACACCCATTATGTCACAAACTGTCAAAACAGTGAGTAAATTTAAATTTGAAGTTGTTTTAACTATTTTTCCAAAATTACTTACTGTCTTTGGATCGGATAAATCACGTTTTTGAGCGAAGTCAGACATTACCAAGTGATTTTCAACCAACCATACAACTCTGTCGGCCTCTGATGCATTTAACCCTAGCTCAGGAGCTATTTTTTTTGCTAGTTCAGCTCCAGCAATGGAATGATCTTCGGGTAACCCTTTCCCAATATCATGCAAGAGTATGGCGATGTATAAGACGCGTCTGTCTACTCCAGATTTAAGAATTTCTGATGCAATTGGCAGCTCTTCGTTTAAAGTACCTTGTTCAATTCTTGCTAAAAAAGATATGCATTGAATGGTATGCTCATCGACTGTGTAGCTATGATAAAAATTAAATTGCATTAAGGCAATTATACGTTTGAACTCAGGAATAATGGCACCCAAAACACCCAATTCGTTCATGCGTCTAAGTGCACGTTCTGGGTTACCATAGTCTAGAAGAAGAGACATAAATATTCGCTGTGTTTCAGGATTTTTTCTTACCTTGGGCGTTATTTTTCTTAGATTTGCTGTTACTACCCTCATTGCATCTTGATGGATTAAAAGACCAGTTTTCAAACCTTCTTCAAATAAGCGTAAAATATTTATTGGGTCTTTTAGAAATATATCGGGATTAATAATGTTAATTCTTCCATGCTCCAATTGAAACCCATCTGATAAATTACCATCAATATTTAAGGTGCGCCAAAGTATGTTTCTAAAACGATCTCCCAAAGATAGAGTTGATTTTACTTGCTGTGCTTCAAGTGCTGTTAAAAATACACGAGTTAATTCCCCTACATGAGTAGCTTGACGAAAATAGTCCTGCATAAAGCGTTCAACACCACGCATTCCTCGACCACCTTTATATCCAAATCGTTTGGCAACTTCTACTTGATGATCAAAGGTTAATTGTTCAGATGCTCTATTAGCACAAATATGAAGATGACACCGTACTGCCCATAGGAAATTATGAGCCACAAGAAAATTATCGTATTCTTGTTGAGTGAAATATCCTTGATCTATCATCTCTTTATGTGTTGTGGCGTGAGAAATATATTTTGTGATCCAGAAAAGGGATTGTAAGTCACGCAATCCACCTTTTCCTTCTTTGACATTAGGCTCGACCATATAGCGCTGCCCACCTTGTCGTTCGTGTCGTTTGGCGCGTTCTTCTAATTTTTCTTCAACATACTCAGTTGCACTGGCTTTAAATAATTGACCACGGAGTTTTTTGCAAAAATCATCATATAGGTTTTTGTTGCCACAAAGATAACGATGTTCAAGTAATGCTGTCTTAATAGTTTGATCTGTTTTACCTAACTGAATACATTGATTTGTACTTCGTGTTGAGTAACCAATCTTTAATCGCATGTCCCATAAAATATATAATATATCTTCAATAATTTTTTGAACCCTTTTGCTTGGTTTGGCCTGAGTTAAAAATAATAGATCAACATCAGAATGCGGTGCCATTTCTGCACGACCATAACCACCCACTGCAATTATTGAGATATAATCTAAATTGGTCTGTTTGTTTTTTGAGGACTGTAAAGTAGTTTGAACTACATCGAATGCTAAAGAAATTAATTTATCTTTTAAAAAACTGTATGATGCTATTGTTTTAGCTGACTCAAATGGAGATTTTTCAAAATGACTTTGAATTTCCAGTCGCCCTTTAACATTTGCATTACTAAGAACATTTGCAATTGAAGAACGCAAATTATCTTCTGCTACTGTTTGGATTGCAGTATTAATCTTATTGTTTAATTCGCCTTTATTAAACAACAACTCTTCTGAACAAATTAATTTATCCGGTTTGATAATTTCAGTTTGTAATTTCATAAAGAAAAGCTCCTGATCCGCCAAATCTGGTAGGTGCGGGAGAAATAATCCTTAATGCACCAGCAGATGCTTCTGCAATAGAAAGTGCACGTTGAGCAGAGCCATTATTTAGAAGTCTAAACGCCCCACTTGCTCCTTTAAATCCTTGAGGTCTTGTAAGCTGTGATCGTTGTGCTGCACCTGAGTTTCCTTCGCTAAGAAGAGTTGCGAATATTTTCATTCCATCGTAAGCAAATCCTGCTAATGGATGTGGAGGCACTCCATAAACTTTTTTAAAACGTTTGTTGAAATCGTTAATAGCTGCTCCGTCTGGTACCGTAAACCAACCATTTCTGAGTCCCGGCGTATTAAGTGTAGATTGAGGAATATCCCACCTCGATAGCCCTAATATTTTTATGTCTTTTATCGGCAAACCTTTTGCCAATAAAAATTCTGCAAGAAGTGGAAGGCCGGATGCGCTATCTGCGGTTAAAACCACAGCATCAGAATCAGACCTTCTTATTTTTCTTGTTATTCTGTATGCATTTTCTGCGATACCATCTGCCGAAAAGGGATAATCATATGAGCCTACAAAATTTAAATTATTAGATTTAGATGATAATTTAACTGAATTGGCCGCAACTCTTCCCGCTTCTGTATCAGGTAAAACCACAGAAATTTTACTATAACCTTTTTGATATGCAAAACCTAAAAGACGATCTGATGTATTTTGGAATGAATTTCCTAAAATAAATACATTATTTCCCGCGATGCTAGAGGTATTTGAAAAACTTAATACGTTTATATTATTAGCAGCGGCAATTTTCCCTACAGATTCAGCAGACTTTGCAAATAAAGGTCCAATTATTAGCTTCACATTTTGTGAAATTGCTTTTTTTGCAGCAGCTTCAGCTTTAATTGGATCTCCAGCAGTTTTAAATATAAGCATTTCTATTTTGGCTTTAGGATGATCAGTAATCGCCATTTTTGCAGCACGAATGAGGTTTTGTGCTAAATCTTCTTGATTTTCATCAGTTGACCCAGATGGAACAAGTAAGGCTACTTTAGTAGTTGTTGAAGGATTTATAATTGGACCATCATTAACTTTCTCAACTCTTAAGTCCTGACAAGCAGAAATTGTGAAAGTCAAAATACAAATTATTACAAGGCGTGTTAGCTCTAACATTGAATTTTTATTAATCATTCTTACTTCCTGTTAAAACAAATGATAACTTCGGTTAACGATAGTCAAAAGTTATTCTAAAGACTATTAGATTACAACGGGTAGACGCTAACAATGAAAGAAAAATCTCATGACTGTTAAGAAACTGGATTCGGGACTTCATATATTAGCGACACCGATTGGCACGGCAAATGATATTACAATTCGTGCTTTAAATATCTTAAGGGATGCTGACATTTTAGTAGCTGAAGATACAAGAGTGCTGCGTAAATTAATGGAGATACACGGAATTAATCTTAATGGTAGAAAAATTTTATCATACCATGACCATAATGGAGAGGTGCAGAGGCCTAAATTAATAGCACTAATTAAAGAAGGAAAGGTATTAGCTTATGCTTCAGATGCAGGAACTCCGCTAATCGCTGACCCAGGGTTTTCTTTAACAAAATTAGCAATTCAAAATAATATTCGGGTTCATGCAGCACCAGGTGCGAGTGCTTTATTAACTGCGTTGTGTCTGGCTGGATTACCTACTGATAATTTCTTCTTTGGAGGTTTTCTAGGTTCAAAATCTTCACAAAGAATAAAAAATTTACAAAAAATACAAAATTTAGATGCGACGATAGTATATTATGAATCTCCCAAAAGAACACTTTCAACCTTAAAAGATATTTTCAAAATTTTTGGAAATGATCGTTTGATCTCTGTATGCAGAGAAATGACGAAAAAATTTGAAGAGGTAATTAGAGGAACCGTAGATCAAGTAATAGACGAAATTAAATCACGTCATTCTTTTAAAGGTGAAGTAGTTATTGTTTTAGGGCCTCCAACAAAAAAAGAAATTAGTGATGAAGAAATATATTCTGCATTACAAATTGCATTGCAAGAGTATCGTATTAAAGATGCTGCTACTCAAATATCTGAACAATTTGGAGTGCCAAAAAAACGTTCTTATGAAATGGCTTTAAGAATTAAAGCAGAATTTAAAAAATCCAATTAATATTAAGAGATTTATAGCTTTAATAATTCAAACAAGATGACTTGCATCATTTTTGTCAATGCGCCATTTAGTTATTGTGTTTACTTTTTGGAGATTGCCATGCGTTTAAAAATTGCGATTCAGATGGATCCAATAGAATTGGTTGATATTAATGCTGATAGTAGCTTTCGTATAATGGAAGAAGCACAATTGAGGGGGCATGAATTATTTTATTATAACCCTGAACAGCTTGCATTTGAGGAAGGTGAAGTAACAGCTTACGGGTGGCCTATCAGTGTTCATCGTACCAAAGATAAGCATTTTACCAAAGGTGATTATATAAAAATACACCTTAAAAATTTTGATGTAGTATGGCTTCGTCAAGACCCTCCATTTGATATGGGATATATAACAAATACTCATTTACTTGAAATGGTTCATCCAGAAACATTAGTTGTAAATGATCCTAAATGGGTTCGTAATTATCCTGAAAAGTTATTAGTATTAAATTTTCCAGATTTAACTCCTCCAACTACAATCGCACGTGATATTGAAGTTTTAAAAAACTTTAAAAATAAATACAAAGATATCATATTGAAGCCATTATACGGGAATGGTGGTGCTGGTGTTTTCCGATTAGATGCGAATGATAGAAATTTAAACTCGCTACATGAACTTTTTTGTTCAATAAACTCGGAACCTTTAATCGCTCAAAAATTCTTAGCTGCAGTTTCTAAAGGAGACAAAAGAATTATAATAGTTGATGGTGAAGCTGTTGGTGCGATAAATCGTGTCCCAGCAAGAGGAGAAACACGTTCAAATATGCATGTAGGTGGTAAACCTGAAAAAGTTGAACTGGATGAACGTGATTTAGAAATATGTAAAAAAATTGGACCCCTTTTAAAAGAAAAAGGTCAAATATTTGTTGGTATTGATGTTATTGGAGGTTATCTCACCGAAATAAATGTTACATCTCCAACGGGCATTCAAGAATTAGAACGATTTA
Organism: Rhodobacteraceae bacterium Water-Bin34; assembly: GCA_900197625.1. Lineage (GTDB taxonomy): Bacteria > Pseudomonadota > Alphaproteobacteria > Rhodobacterales > Rhodobacteraceae > Amylibacter. Next base: position 14,649 of record FZLS01000036.1, read on the forward strand.
ACAAAATTAATGTTGCAGAAAAAATTTGGATTTCAATTGAATCAAAATTTTAAATTGTGAAGTTAACACCTAATATTCTCCAATGCTTATCACCAAGATGTTCTAAATGTGTTACGCTGAGATTATCAATTTGGAAACTAATTGCACTTTGAGATTGTATTTTTGCTGCACGTTGTAATTGAGTTAAAATAACACCAAAATGACCAACTGCTATTATGTTTCTGCCTTTATATTTTTGATTTATGATATCTACCTCAGCATTCACTCTCTTGGCTGCTTCATTCCAACTTTCCCCATTTGGAGGCGCAGTATCACCAGGATTAGTCCAATATTCTTTTGAAAGTTGAGGGTATTCTTCAGCTATTTTAGCTGATTTTTTAAGTTCCCAGTCTCCAAAGTTGAACTCACGTAAGTTCCTATTATTTGGTAGACGCTCACGCAAACCTTGGATTTCATCCGCTGTTTTTATACAGCGCTTTAGATCAGATGATACTATTATACTATTATTTGGTAAAAAATTATCTAATCTTTGAAGCATATTAATATTTGATAAATCTACATCTACATCAGACCACCCAACTAAGCTTTTCAAATGAGTTGGCCCATGTCTTATCCAATACCAATTTGTCATGATATATTCTCAGGCAATTCACCCTTTAGTACTAACGGGATGCCGGCAATAACTTGGACAACAAGATCTGATTGCGCCGCTACTTGTTGATTTAACTGCCCTTGAGCTGTTCTAAATTTTCGGGCTAAATAATTATCAGGAACAACACCTAAACCTGTTTCATTAGACACGCAGACAACATGATTGGCATCAAGGCATGCATTAATGAAATTTTCAGTATTTATATCTTTGTCTTCTAATAAATTGTTGCTTAACCATAAAGTTAAGCAATCAATTAATACTATACCTTTCTTCGGTAGTGGAAGTATATCTAATGGTGCTTCAATTGTATTCCAATTGCCCCCACGGTCTTTTTGATGTTTATCTATTTTTTTTTGCATCTCATCATCGAATGCCTGAGCTGTCGCAATATAGTTCTTATACATTCCCGAAGAAATTACTAATTTTTCAGCAAAAGCAGATTTCCCAGAGTTAGCTCCTCCTAGAATCAATGTTAGTTTAGGGAATTTTTTTGACACAATTATCCTCAAAGTGATCCAATTATCTATTTCTTACGTAACAATTATACAAACCGAAACATTAGATAAAGAAAAATAAAAAAATGACACTTGATACATCCTATGAAAAACGTTTGCAAAAAACTGCTATGAAAGCGGAAATGTTAGACGTTGATACAGAATATGAACTCGCAGTAGCATGGCGTGACCACAAAGATGAAGACGCATTGCATCGACTTATAAATGCTTACATGCGCTTGGCTATATCAATGGCATCAAAATTCCGCAGATACGGAGTATCACAACAAGACCTCATACAAGAAGCAGGTATGGGTTTAATGAAGGCTGCAGATAAATTTGACCCAGACAAAGGTGTGCGCTTTTCAACTTATGCTCAATGGTGGGTAAAAGCATCCATACAAGATTTTGTAATGCGTAATTATTCAATGGTTAGAACAGGTAGTACAACAAATCAGAAGTCACTTTTCTTTAATATTAAAAGAGTAAAAGCCCAACTTGAGCGTGATGCTGTTCAAAATAATCAAACAGTTACACCCGCACAAATCCTGGAACAAGTTAGCACAGAGCTTGGTGTTCCCATGCGTGATGTAATGATGATGAACGGTCGCATGTCAGGTGGAGATATGTCTTTAAACGCCATTCAGTCAAATGATGATGAAGGTCGAGAATGGATAGAAACTTTAGCTGATGAAGGACCAACTGGTGCAGAAGTTGTTGAGCAAAGTTTCGATGAAAAAAAATTAAAAACATGGATTGGAGAATCCATGGAAGTTCTAAACGATCGTGAAAAGTATATCGTTATTCAGCGAAAAATGATTGAAACCCCAAGAACACTTGAAAGTATTGGCGTGGAGCTAAAATTGTCAAAAGAACGTATTAGGCAGATAGAAAATGCAGCATTAGAGAAGCTAAAAAAGCGCATGGGATCAGATGGTCACCACGCGTCAAGGCATATAGAAATAGCATAACTTGACTTGCCAGTAGGCCAGTTCAGGATTAAACAGATCATTACTTAACAGTTGGTGATCTGATATGCTTAATGGAAGAAGAATATTATTAGTTATAGGCGGTGGTATCGCTGCATATAAATCACTTCAACTGATAAGAGAGCTCCAAAAACAAGGTGCACTGGTTACACCTGTTATGACTACAGGTGCAGCTGAATTTGTGACGCCATTATCGGTTGCGGCGTTGTCAAAAAGTAAAGTTTTCACAGACTTATTTGATTTGAATGATGAATCTGAAATGGGGCATATAGAGCTATCTAGATCTGCTGATTTGATTATTGTTGCGCCAGCAACTGCTAACTTAATGGCAAAAATGGCACTTGGGATAGCAAGTGATTTGCCTTCTACGCTTCTTCTTGCAACGGATACACCCATACTTATCGCTCCAGCTATGAATGTTCGTATGTGGGAGCATTCAGCAACTCAGAATAACTTTAAAACTTTGATTAATGATGGTGTTCACTTCATTGGTCCTGAAGAAGGAGATATGGCATGTGGAGAGTTTGGATTTGGACGGATGTCTGAGCCCGATGTAATAGTTAAATCTGCATCAAATATCTTAATCAACGGGCCTCTTAAAGGTAAACATGTTATTATTACATCTGGCCCAACTCATGAACCAATCGACCCAGTTCGTTACATTGCAAATAGATCATCTGGAAATCAAGGTAGTGCGATAGCAAATGCATTAGTTGCTTTGGGCGCTAGGGTAACATTTATAACTGGCCCCTCTACATTAGAAACACCCGGGAACTGTAAGGTCATAAAAGTTGAGACTGCAATCGAAATGCTGGATGCTGTTAAAACAAACATTCCTTGTGATATTGCAATTTTTTCAGCAGCTGTATCTGATTGGCGTGTAGAGAGCTTAAATTATAATAAAATCAAAAAGAAACAATCAAGCGATATTCTTAAAATCAATTTCATTGAAAATCCTGATATTTTAAAAACAATCTCTAAAATGAAAATTAACCGCCCCGAATTAGTAATTGGATTTGCTGCTGAAACAAATAATTTGATAGAAAATGCAATAGAGAAAAGAATTCGTAAAGGTTGTGATTGGATTCTTTTAAATGATGTTTCTCTGGGTTCTGATATTATGGGTGGAAATGAAAACCATATTACACTGATTTCTGCTGATGAAACTCAAGAATGGCCGCGTATGTCTAAAACAGCAGTTGCAAAAAGATTAGCACAAAAAATTGTGGATTATAGTAAATGAAAAATTTAGATATTCAGATAACTTATCTTCAAAATGCTGACAGGAATATATCACTTCCTGTGTATGAAACATCGCAATCATCTGGAATGGATTTAAGGGCAAACCTTATCGAAGATAACCGCGTAAATGGAATATCATTACAAGCCAAGAAATGGCTACTTATTCCTACAGGATTAGCAATATCCATGCCAATTGGTTATGAAGCACAAATTAGACCTCGTTCTGGTTTGGCATTTAAACATGGTGTGAGTGTTTTAAATTCACCAGGGACAATTGATGCAGATTATCGCGGGGAGCTAGGAGTCTTATTAATCAACCATGGGGAAGATGAATTTCACATCAATCATGGAGATAGGATCGCACAAATTGTGTTCGCTCCGGTTATTCAAGTAGTCTGGAATCAAGTGACATATCTTGATGAATCATCACGCGATGCAAATGGATTTGGATCAACTGGTATTACTTAATGGATATTACGTTTGATCAAATTGTAACCCCGCAAGGAGCGTTCTTAGTTGGATTAATTTGCGTTATTTATCTATACATAAGAGTTCTACGACGAATGTCGGCTGAAAATAGAATTAAACTGGCTATACCAACTGAAGAAGTCTCTAATTCTACAATGTCAGAAACTGAAGTAGAAAGATATTCACGGCATATAATGCTAAGAGAAATTGGTGGGCAAGGGCAGTCTAAATTACGTAAAGCAAAAGTTTTAGTTATTGGTGCAGGAGGACTTGGATCCCCTGTTTTATCATATTTGGCAGCAGCAGGAGTTGGAACTATTGGTGTGATTGATGATGATGCTGTAAGCCTGTCAAATTTGCAAAGGCAAGTTTTATTTGATGAAGATCATTTAGGCCACCCCAAAGTATTTGCTGTAAAAGACAAAATTAAAAAATTAAATCCTTTTATAGAAATACTACCATTTAATAGAAGATTAACTGAAGCTGAAGCGGAAGTGTTGTTTGTTGAATTTGATCTAATCATTGATGGTTCAGATAATTTTTTGACGCGAAAAATTTCTAACTTAGTATGTGTAAAATTGAAAAAACCATTAGTTTCAGGTGCAATAAGCCAGTGGGAAGGTCAAATCAGCTTTTTTAATGAAACAAAAGACTCTGCATGTTATTCTTGTATTTTCCCAGTTGAACCTGTGGATGGATTAGCGCCAAATTGTGCTGAAGGTGGTGTTATGGGCGCACTCCCTGGAATTGTTGGATCAGTAATGGCCTCTGAGGTTATTAAAAAAATAACTGGAGCGGGTGAAAACTTAACTAATAAATTATTAATTTTTAATGCCCTTAATAATGAATTTAGTAATATAAACATACAAAAAAACCTTAATTGTGAAATATGCAAGGAGCGCCATGAAGCCTAATAGAGAAAAGTTAAATAATGCTCTTAAATCAATTCTGAGTGCCCCCAAAGACAATGCACAGATTGAACAACTTTGTTATCGTCCAGGATTTGGTGAACGCAATTTTGTCAATAGACTGCCTGTAAGTGTGAAAGGTGGTGTTCAGGGCTGCAGATGGTCTCACACCCCGTGGTTAAAAAGAGATGACGGCACTGGAGATCCCCGAATTCAAGTTAGTATTTTGCAAAAAAGAGTTTTAGATTTGGTTTACGCTCCTGGCAAAGACGAAGTGCATCCTGGGGACACGTTTATTGTGGATATGGATTTATCTCATGAAAACCTTCCAATAGGTACAGTAATTAAGGCTGGGTCAGCACTCTTGCGAGTAAGTGACCATTGGAACAATGCATGTGTTAAATGGAAAGTAAGATATGGAACTGATGCTCTTGAATGGGTTAGGCAGGAAGAAAATATTAAATTCCGTTTAAGAGGTGTGCTTTGTGAAGTTATCGAAGATGGTACTATTGTGAATGGTGAATTACTTCAAAAGATTTAATACTTTGGTATGCACATATTAGGAGGTCGATGACCATCTTGATGCATTTTTATATTTAATATTACTGTTTCTCCCATTTCGTGACGAGCTTCCTGTGTCGCTGAGCCCATATGCGGTAACAACATTACATTAGGCAAATCACAAAGAGTTTTATTTACATTTTTTCCAGTGGCAAGAACATCTAGTCCAGCTGCGGCTAATCTTCCATTTAAGAGAGCAGTCTCTAAAGCTTCTTCTTCTATTAAAGCACCTCGAGCAGTATTTACTACTACAGCTGATGATTTCATTAAACTTAATGCTTTTGCGTCTAAAATATGGTGTGTTTCATCACTTAGTGGACAGCAAGTGGCAAGAATATCAATATTTGGCAACATTTTATGGAAATTTTCAAAGTATTTCGCATTAAGGCGAGTTTCCGTATCAGGATGAACTTTTTTTCTATTGTGATAATATACATTTAAGCCAAAAGCTCTCGCTCTTTCCGCTAATGCTGTTCCAATTCGGCCCATACCCAAAATGCCTATTGTTTTTCCTGATACTCTTGTTCCTAGAAATGCAGATGGTGCCCATCCTTGCCAATCGCCGGACTCCATTACATTTGAACCTTCTTTAAAGCGCCTCATTACAGCAAGTATCAGTGCTATTGTCATATCTGCGGTGTCAGAAGAGCTTATCGTAGGAGAATTTGAAACCAAAATTCCATATTTATGGGCTGCTTCAACATCTATATGATCAACACCAGAGCCATAGTTCGCTAATAATTTTAATTTATTACCTGCTTCGGCCAATAAAGATGCATCAATATTATCATTAAGTGTAGGAACCAATACGTCAGCACGTTGCATAGCGGCAAGTAATTCACCACGACTTAAAGGAATATCATTTTGACTAAATTCTACGTCAAATAATTCTTTTAGCCTTGTTTGAACTGTATTAGGTAGCTTTCGTGTGACAACAACTTTGAAACCAGAATTTTGCATTTGATAGATTCTCCTACTGGATTTCTTATCCGCATTCTGGCAAATTATAAGCCATTGTGGAAGATGAAAAAAATAAACTCTGACAATAATGTAAAATTAAGGTTAACGATGCTTAAATTAGGCAAAATTATTTCAATTACAATACTATTTTCATGGGTTTCTGTTGTTGAAGCTAATGAAAGAGGGACTGTAACCAATTTACCAATACCAAGATTTGTATCTATGAAGGTGAGTGAAGGTTTTGTTCGTAGGGGACCTTCAAAATTACATAGAATTGATTGGGTATACAAACACCGAAATACGCCCCTTATGGTTACTGGAGAATACGAGCATTGGAGAAGGGTACAGGATGTTGATGGCCAGGGTGGCTGGATGCATTTTAGATTACTATCTGGGACAAGAACTGTAGTTTTTAAATCAGAAAAAAGCCCAGTTAAGCGAAGAAATTATGAAGGAGCAGATACAGTATTCTTTGCCGAAAAAGGTGTTATTGGCAATTTAGATGAGTGTAATCCCAATTGGTGCAAAGTTTATGTAAATAAGAAAAAAGGTTGGGTATTGAAGTCACATATCTGGGGTGTTTTTGAGAATGAGTTGAGGAACTAATAATCAAAATCAATTTTTTTATTTAAGATACAGAATTATAATATTAGATGTTTAACAATCCACGACCTTTAAGTAATGCCTCTACTTTAGGCATAGATCCACGAAAATTCATATAGAGTTCATCAGCAGGTAAAGAACCGCCAGCAGAATAGATGTTTTTTTCAAGAGAATGGGCTATGTCAAGGCTGAAGGGATCATTTATTTCATTGAAAGCTTCAAAGGCGTCTGCATCCATTACCTCTGACCACATGTAGCTATAATAACCACTGGAATAACCATCGCCTGAAAAAATATGAGCAAAATGTGGTGTTGCATGCCTCATAGTTATTTCAGCAGGCATTTTTATTCGATCTAGAACTTCTTTTTGTTTCTGCATCGGGTCTTTTGTTAGAGTTTCGTTGTGGAATGCTAAGTCAACTAGTGCGCTTGATACATATTCAACAGTAGAAAAACCTTGATCATAATTCTCTGCTTTCAATAATTTCTCTAATAAATCCTTAGGTATAGCTTTATTAGTTTCAGCATGAATTGCAAATTTTTCTAAGACTGAAGGTACGGATAACCAGTGTTCATAGAGCTGACTAGGTAACTCAACAAAATCCCTCGCAACTGAAGTACCTGAAATATATGCATATTTTACATTAGACAACATTGAATGTAATGCGTGGCCAAACTCATGGAATAACGTGCGAGCATCATCGAAATTTAATAGGCACTTCTGGCCCTTGGGAGCTTTAGCAAAGTTACAAACGTTTACTGTGATAGGGCGTTGAATTTTATCCATTGATGATTGGCCTCGAAATCTAGAGCACCATGCTCCTGATCTTTTGGAAGGCCGTGCAAAGTAATCTCCAATGAATATAGCTATGTGTTTGTTTTCTCGGGTCACTTCCCAAACCCTAACATCGGGGTGATACATTGGCGCATCTATTTGATGAAAATCTAAATTAAATAGTTTTTTAGCACAATGAAATGAAGCTTTAATCATTTGATCTAATTGAAAGTAAGGTTTGAGCTCAGTTTCATTTAAATCGTGTTCAGAAGCTCTCCTTTTTTCTGAATAATATCGCCAATCTGAAGGTAAAAACTTTTCATGAAAACCATCAGCTTGCATCATTTCAGTTAATATTTTTGCGTCCCTATTAGCCATTAGTTTTGCTGGTTCCCAAACGGCCATCAAGAGTTCAGTAACTTTTTCAGGTTTCCTAGCCATTTCAGTTTCTAGCTTAAATTCTGAAAATGTGTTGTGCCCAAGTAGGGTTGCACGCTCTTGTCGTAAAGTAAGGGTTTCTTGAACAATATCTAGGTTGTTTGTTTTTCCTGGATTTGCTCCACGAAGCTCCCATGCGCTAAAAGCTTTTTGGCGCAAATCTCGGCGAGGCGAAAATTGCAAAAATGGAACAATTAAGCTCCTGGAAAGAGTAATTATATATCCGTCTAGGCCTCTTTCTTTTGCAGCTTCACTAGCGGCATCTTTAATAAATTGAGGACATCCAATTAAATCTTTTTCGGTTACAATCAATGACCAATCGCGTTCGTCTTTTAATAAGTTTTGAGTAAAAAGTGTACCTAACTCAGCTAATCGTTGTAATATTTTTTTTAATTTCTGTTGCTCTGAATCTTTTAATTTTGCGCCTGATCGGACAAATGAAAGGTGATATAATTCCAAAACTCTCATTTGCTCGCTTGATAGACTTAAATTCATTCTGTTTTTATGTAGAGTATCTATTCGTATAAATAGCTTACGATTAAGCTTAATATCTGAGTCTACTTTTGCCCATTTAGGTGCTAATTCGCGTTGCAAGGCCTCTAGTGCTGGGTTTGAATTTGAGCTCGCTAGATTTGCAAAAACACCAGCAACTTTCTCCATCAATCTATCAGAACGCTCTAACGCTTCGATTGTATTTGAAAAGCTAGGGGCATCTGATTGTTCAGATATTTTATTAATTGCTTTTTCGAGTTGTAAAAAGGCTTCATCAAAAGCCTCATCAAAGTGATGATCTTTTATTAAGTCAAAAGGTGGAAGTTGAAATCTATCTTTCCAATCTGAAAGGAGAGGATTTGAAGTTTGCATAAAAATTTCCTTGATTTTGAATTGTATGTAGGGCGCTTGCTGTTACTTTTCCAGTATCAAATACATACATTGTCGTTTTTTGAAAGAAACAGTCGGCAGGCTGACTGCTATTGATGATTTTTCTGCAATTCTACATATTATTTTTTCATTTGGAGATTCGAAGATGAAAACTCACGTAAAAGCTCTTGTAGTTGGCGGTGGCGCTGTTGGAACAGGTATAGCTTACCATTTGGCAAAGTATGGCTGGAAGGATGTTATGTTGTTAGAACGTGATGAATTAACTTCTGGATCAACATGGCATGCGGCTGGTCTATTACCATTATTTAATATGGGTTACGCCACTACACATTTGCATGATTACTCAGTTGAATTTTATAAATCATTAGAAGCAGAAACTGGATTAAATGCAGGGTTTTCTGTTGTTGGTAATCTTCGTATGGCTCAAACAAAAGAGCGTATGGATGAATATATGTTATATGGCTCTACAGCAGAGACTGTAGGAATTGAGTATCAAAAACTCTCCCCAAATCAAATAAAAGAACGCTGGCCACTTATTAGAACTGATGATTTAGAAGGTGCTATTTACCACCCAACTGATGGATATATTAATCCTGCAGATGTAACTATGGCTATGGCTAAAGGTGCGCGTCAGATGGGAGTTTCTATTGAGAGAAAGTGGCAAGTAGACGGGTACCAATGGAATGGTAATGAGTGGAAAGTTACATGTACTAAAATGATTGAAAAAGGTGGGAATTTAATTCCATCTGATGAACAAATCATAATAACAGCAGAGCATGTAGTAACAGCAACAGGTAATCATGCGCAAAGAACAGCAAAGCTTCTTGGGATTAAAATTCCAGCCATTCCTGTTGAACATCAATTTATAGTAACAGATGTTGATCCAATGTTACAAAAATGGCGGGCTGATGGGAACCCCGAACATCCAGTGATACGTGATGCTGATGCCCAGTCGTATGTTCGTGAAGAAAGGGGTGGATGGATATTAGGTGTTTATGAAAAAAATGCTCCTGCAAGATTTGAATATGGCGTTCCTGATAGCTTTAGGGCTGATTTATTTCCATTGGATTTGGAAAGAATAGAAGATCAATATATGGCAATGATACATCGTATGCCTTCATGTGAGGAAAGTGGTTTAAAGGACGATTTCAACGGCCCAATATGTTACACGCCCGATGGAAATCCCTTAGTTGGACCAGCTCCTGGTTTACGTAATATGTGGTTAGCTGAAGGTTTTAGTTTTGGGATTACTGCGGCAGGTGGTGTTGGCAATTACATGGCACAAATGATGGTTAATGGTGAAGCTGAAATTGACATGGCATCATTAGATCCTAAGCGATATGGATCCTGGATGACTACTGAATATGCTGCTCGAAAAAATGAAGAATGTTATGATCATGTTTATATATTGCATCATCCTGATGAAGAAAGACCAGCATGTGCTGGATTGCGTACATCACCTGCTTATGATCGTCAAAAAGCTGCGGGTGCTCAATTTGGACGTGTAAATGGGTGGGATAGACCTAACTATTTTGGTCCATTGGATGCCGATGAGAATTTTGATCATGATAGTAGATCTTTTCGCCGTGGCAAATGGTGGGAATACGCTGTAGATGAAGCAAAAGCAATTCGTGAAGGAGTGGGGCTAATTGATGCTACTGCCTTTACTAAGCATGTTGTTAAAGGGCCTGGAGCAACACAATTTTTAGACTGGTTTACATGTAATAAATTACCAAAAGTAGGTCGTATAAATCTCACATATGCGTTAACTGGTTCTGGCACGACACGCACTGAATATACAATTGTTAGAAACGGTGAAAATGAGTATTACTTAGTTTCTGCAGGGGCTTGGACTGCTTATGACTCAGATTATTTGAGAAAAGCTGCTGAAGATAAGGCCGCTGAATTTGGATACATAGAAATACATGATGTGACAAATCAATGGGGTGTTTTTGCAATAGCAGG
>FZLS01000103.1 GCA_900197625.1 Rhodobacteraceae bacterium Water-Bin34
CGCGGTTTTCATATCAAAATCTCCAATGCGTGTTACTGTGTGGAAACCTTACAAAAATCATACAGTGCCGAAAAATTAAAGTAAGCCCCATTTCTCATAATCAGACACCAACAAATGTATTGCATCCACATCTTCCTCAATTTCTGAAAATCTTCCAATAGGTTCTGCAAAAACGTTATCTGTTAAATCATCGTTTACCGTTGAGACTTCACCAATCAATACGTCCCCATTTTCGCCCCAAAATTTATGCCAATTACCTGGAGCAAGAGTTACACTTTCTCCTGGTGCAAGCCGAAGAATATCCCCTGCATTAAATATCTTTGCAACTCCATCACAAAATACTGGTACTGGAGCTTTTAAGTCAATCTCACCATTTGCATTACTTTCAAACATCTCTATGGCTAAGGTTGCTCCACCTCGATTTATTATATCTTCAGTTTTAATTATATGCCGGTGTGATGGAGATACCTGATCTTGACGTGATATCATTATCTTTTCAGCATAGCACATGCCTTTACCATTTCTTAGATCAGACATTGAGCCGTTTCGAACAGTAAATAGGAATAATCCCTTTTCATTAAAACGACCTTCGCCATAGTCTGTTATATCCCACCCTAAACGTGCATCAAAAATTGCTTGAAACTCAAGCTTTCGGGTGACGAGTTCACTAGGTTGAAAGTAAGCAAATGGTGGCAGCCTAAATCCATATGATTTTATAAATTCATCGGATTCTTGGATAATCTTATTAATAATCGAGCGTTTCATATTTTATTCCATTTTACTTGGGTAAATGACACCCTTGCGAATAATGAGGTTTGCATAAAGACAAGGCTCACTTGTCGAAACAATTGCATGACACTTTTTTACACGATCATAAAACTTATCTCCAACCAATGCTGTAAGAGGTTTGTTTGGGGCATATTTATTACAAGTCATGAGCATTTCTTGATGTATGTCATGCAATTCTTTTGGATTTTCGCCAACTGTTGATCGAAATAAAGCTTGATCCGTAAAATCATCAACAGGCAGAACACTTAATATAGCATCTATAACAGGCACTAAATTCATTCCATCCAGACGAATAAGTCTACGAGCATTTTCCAATGCAGGGTAATTGCCATCAACAATAGCAATTTCATCTCCATGACCCATGGCTCGCAAAATAGCGAGGAGTTCAGGGCTTAGTATTGGGTTAATACCTTTTAGCAAAATTAGACTCCTTTAAACAAAACATTTTGGTCAAGAAGGTAAAGCGCGAAAAGTGGTAAGCTTGCGCCGCCAAGTGCTCGGGCGCCGCGACCTACTATACCTTCAAGAATATCTGGTTCACTGATGCCACGGGTATCTAACTTTTCGACTTCAAGGCGAATTGCATCTACTATTTTTTGCCTTATGTCACTTGGAAATGCCCCATCAATTACAGCTGCCTGAAAATCAATAACTGATGAGGAAGCAACAATAGCCCAAGCTAGATGTCTAGCTGTATCTTCAATCCATTTATCTAGAAGTGGCCCAATTGAATGCCAATCTTCAGGTTCAGACCACTGATGTGATAGGGTAAACCCGTTTGTTTTCAAGCGCATTTCAAGTGTATAAATAGATGCATTGTCGATAAGTGTGGTAACTTCTCCATCACTATTCATTATAGGCATTGGCCCAATAGCTCCGGCGTTGCCGGTTCGCCCAGAATATAAGCCATGATTTAATACAACACCACCACCAATGAATGTGCCTATGAAAAAATATACGAAATCAGACAACTCTTTGCCGTGACCAAAAACAAGTTCTGCGCCACAAGCTGCAGTAGCGTCATTTTGCATGCTAACTGGTAAACCACTTATACTTTCTAGTTTAGACTGAAAGTCATTATCTTTCCAAACATTCATTAAATCTTGAGGTGCGTTAATTTTTTCAGCCCAATTCCATAATTCTGATGGGATCGAAACACCTAGTCCTGCAATGCGCTTTTGTTGAGATGGCGATAATTGTTCTCGGAGAGCAGCAATGCCAGTTTCAACAAAAACTATAACTTCTGATGGGATAGGATAGTCAAAAACTTTGTTAATTGATCCTAACTCTTGGCCTAGAAAATCTACCAAAACTAAATCAGCACTTCTTCGACCAATTTTCAACCCAAATGAAAATACTCCATTTGGATTTAGGCTCATTGGTATAGAGGGTTGACCAACTTGTCCACGCTGAGGTTTGCCTCTTAGCAAAAGCCCATCTTTCTCTAATGACCTCATAATTACTGAAACTGTCTGAGCGGATAGGCCTGACCTGCGCGCAATTTGAGATTTTGCAAGGCTACCATGTCTACGAACAAGAGATAAAACAAGTCGTTCATTATAATCCCGTACACGACTTTGGTTAGATCCACCACTTGGATCATTTATTTTTTCCGGAGTATCATTTAACATATAAAAAAATCTCTTTTTAAAATTTATAACCTTATTATTGACAAACAGTCCACGTTTTAAGCTCATTTATAATGACCCAAGTAACGCATATTATTAATGATTATAGATTAAAGTAATTAATAAATCAAAGTGATTTATCTATTGACAAGATATGTATCAATATGATTTGTATCTATGGTGAGAAGCAAATCCATGCTTTTAACTAACTGGGAGAACAACTTATGAAAAATACTATTGTGAAATCAGTAATAAGCGCAATTGCCGTAACAACACTTTCGACAAGTGCTTTTGCTGCAGACACCGCTGCTTGCTTGATTACCAAGAATAATACAAACCCCTTCTTTGTGAAAATGAAAGAGGGTGCGGAAGCAAAGGCTAAAGAGTCTGGTATAGACCTTAGTTCATATGCGGGGAAGGTTGATGGTGATGCTGGGCCACAAATTACCGCTATTGAAAACTGCATGGCTTCTGGTGCAAAGGGAATATTAATTACAGCATCAAACGATTCTGTAATACCAGCTTTAAAAAAGGCACGTGCGGCAGGTATTCTTGTTATTGCACTTGATACTCCCATAGCGGATCCTGAAGCGCAAGATATGACATTTGCAACAGATAACTTTGAAGCTGGACTGTTAATAGGAAAGTGGGCAAGAGCAAAGATGGGCGATGCTGCAAAAGATGCCAAAATTGGTATGCTTGACATTAACAAAGACAATATTTCTGTTGATGTAGCTCGCGATACTGGTTTTTTAGTAGGTTTTGGTATTGAGGTTCCAAACCTAAATGTAATGGGATCTGAGACAGACCCTCGCGTAATAGGTCATGAATCATCTGGTGCAAACCCAGAAGGAGGAGTTACTTCTGTCGAAAATTTATTAGCAAAAGAACCTGGCATGAATGTTGTTTATACAATTAATGAGCCAGCTGCTGAAGGTGCTTATCAAGCACTAAAAAAAGCAGGAAAAGAAAAAGATGTCTTAATTGTTTCTGTTGATGGTGGTTGCCCAGGTGTCGCCAGTGTTAAGTCAGGCGTTATTGGTGCGACTTCTCAGCAATACCCTCTTCTTATGGCATCTAAAGGTATCGAAGCTATCGAAGCATTTGCAAAAGATGGAACAAAACCTGCTGCATCTGATGGATTAACATTCTTTAATACAGGCGTAAATCTTGTAACAGACTCACCAGCTGATGGTGTCCCATCAATTGACTCCACAAAAGGTACTGAACTCTGCTGGGGTTAATTTGAAAAATTTAAAATATATGATTAATATATAAATAAAGGGCGGTACTTTTGCCGCCCTTTAAGTTTAAAATCTATGAATAAAATATTTACTGGGGAGCTTGGGTATAGTGAGTCAATCTGAATTTGAAACAAACTTAAACAGTGTAGATAGCGCAGTTGCTGTATTTGAGCGGGATGATAGGACGTTTCTATCGAATGTACGAAACGCTGTAAGAAATTACCCAACACTTGTCCCCGCATTAGTTTTAATTGTTAGCATTCTAATTTTTGGTATCATTGCACCAAGATTCTTAAGTCCTGGCGTCTTGTCACTGGTACTTCAACAGGTAACAGTTATTGGTATTGTTGCAATCGCACAAACGTTGATAATCTTAACTGCAGGGATAGACCTTTCAGTTGGAGCAATATTGGTCCTTTCGACATTTGTAATGGGTCGACTGTCTGTTTCTTATGGTGTTCCACTTCCAATTGCAATTTCAGCAGGTATGGCTATCGGCACACTCATGGGTGCATTCAACGGCTTTCTTGTTGCAAAGATCAAACTACCGCCATTCATCGTAACACTGGGAACACTATCTGTATTTACAGCGCTAAAACTGTGGTATTCTGGATCAGAGTCTATTCGATATTCCGATATTGACGCTAATGCACCATCACTTCTTTGGTTCGGTGAAGCAGCTGCGCGTCCTTTCGGGGCTACAATTACATATGGTGGAATTGCACTAATTTTATTAGCAGTAGTTTTTTGGTTCATTTTGCAACATACCGCTTGGGGGCGACATGTTTATGCAATTGGAGACGACCCTGAAGCTGCTGCTCTGTCAGGTATTAAAACTGATAAAACACTTATTTCTGTTTACGCTGTTGCTGGACTAATTTGTGGCTTTGGAGCTTGGGTTGCAATAGGACGTGTTGGTTCAATTTCACCGATCTCATTTGAAGAAATTAATTTGGCTACAATAACTGCAGTTGTAATTGGTGGAACTTCACTGTTTGGAGGGCGGGGCTCTATTCCAGGCTCTGTGCTAGGTGCATTGATTGTAGGAGTGTTTACAACAGGTTTATCGCTTGCTGGTGTGGATGACTATTGGCAAATGTTTGCAGTAGGAAATCTTGTTCTAATTGCTGTTGCCCTGGACCAGTGGCTGCGGAGGGCTTCACAATGAAGAATATCACTCAAAATTTAAAACCAATACTTCAAGCTAAAGGTTTAATGAAAAGATACGGCACGGTTGTTGCAATGAATGGTGCAGATTTTGATCTCTATCCTAATGAAGTTTTAGGGGTTATTGGTGATAATGGTGCAGGAAAAACCACTTTAATCCGTGCAATTTCTGGTGCTACCATACCTGATCATGGGGTTATTGAGCTTGATGGAAAAGTTGTAAATTTTAACACTCCAGATGATGCTCGGAATGCTGGTATCGAGACAGTATATCAAAACTTGGCTTTATCCCCGGCCTTATCTATTGCGGACAATATGTTTCTTGGCCGCGAGATCCGTGAAAAAGGAATTATGGGCAAACTGTTTCGCAAATTAGATCATAAACAAATGGAAACATTTGCACGTGATAAACTTTCAGAGTTGGGACTTCTTACAATTCAAAATATTAATCAGGCGGTTGAAACTTTATCTGGTGGGCAGCGTCAAGGAGTAGCAGTGGCACGGGCCGCAGCCTTTGGTTCTAAATTTGTAATTATGGATGAGCCCACTGCAGCTTTAGGCGTAAAAGAATCTCGCCGAGTTTTAGATTTGATTCAGGATGTTAAGTCTAAAGGAATACCCATTGTACTAATTTCGCATAATATGCCTCACATTTTTGAGGTTTGTGATCGTATTCACATACATCGCTTAGGCAGACGTCTCTGCACAGTTGATCCAAAAATAATTTCCATGTCTGATGCAGTGGCCATGATGACGGGAGCAATGGAACCACCAAGCGAAGATTTGACTGCAAAATGAATCCTAAAGCTCTTAGAGATTATGTTATCAAACACTCTGAAGGTAGAAAACGCTATATCGTGGCTATTGCGGGCCCTCCAGGAGCTGGTAAGACTACATTTGCAACGTCACTACTTTCATTGTTAGCAGAAAAGTCTATTCAATCGAAAATTATTTCTATGGATGGATTTCATTTAGATAATACAATATTAGCAGAGCGAAATCTATTAGATCGTAAAGGTGCACCAGAAACTTTTGATACAGCAGGTTTTATTCACTTAATAAATAGGCTTACTAGTTTTGAAAATAATATAGTTATTCCAGAATTTGACAGGAAGAAAGATTTATCTATTGCTGGGTCGAGCATTATCTCAAAAAAAGACAGAGTATTGATTGTTGAAGGAAATTATTTACTTGTTGAAGAAAAGCCATGGGCTGAATTGAATAAATCTTGGGACCAAACAATCTTTATAAATCCAGGTATAGATATCCTAGAGCATCGTTTGCTAGAAAGGTGGTTTACGTATGGGTTGGACTCACAAATTGCAAAGAACCGCGTCTTTAATAATGACTTGCCAAATGCACGCTATGTTATTGAAAAATCTTCAAACTCTGACATACAAATTTCTAAATTTTGAGGTTATTTAATATTTTTAAAATTTATAAGAAATTTATTTACAGATTGTTTATTTTGATTACTTTTCCAACTTATATCATTAATTGCAAAATAATAATTCCATTCCTTATTGAAGGGGTTGCCTATCTCTTAAGGAGCATTTGTGCTCACGTATTATTTGCAAAAGCACGGATAATGAATATTAATGTTACATAAATGTCATGTTATTGTAGGTGGTGAAAATTTAATTGATAGAGTTCAAAAAAAATCAATTAAAGGTAATTCTGAAAGCGTAGATAGTCTTGGAGGTTCTCCTTATAATGTAGCTGTAGCTCTGGCACGTCAAAAAGTAAAAACATCTTATATCACTCCAATATCACTAGACTCCTATGGCATAAAATTAGCTTATAATTTAAACCAAGAAGGTGTAAAAATAGCATCTAAAAGGAATTATAAGCCGACAACTATGGCTATTGTTAGCTTAAATGATGGTATCCCTAGTTATGCTTTTCAAAGAAAAAATACTGCCGAACGATTAGTTACCACATCAAGTATTAAAGCCTCGATTCCTGCTGATGCTACCCATCTTCATGTGGGTTCACTTGCATTTGCAGGAGGAAGTGATGCTGATGCTTGGGAGTTTTCATTTCATGAAGCTTTTAAGAATGGTCTTACTACTTCGCTAGATCCCAATATTCGTGAGACTTTAATTGAAAATTCAGACACATTTAGAGAAAGGTTTAAAAGGCTTTTAAAATCAACCAATATATTAAAACTTAGTAATGAAGATTTGTCATGGATTTATCCAGGTAGAACACAACAAAATGCTATAAATCAACTCCAATCCCAGACATCTGCGGAATTGATAGTCCTCACCAAGGGAGCTGAGGGTGCAGAATGTTGGACTTCAGAATTTCATGTAGTGATGCCAAATCATAAGAATATCAAAATGCTTGATACCATTGGCGCGGGTGATACATTTATGGCGACTATGCTGGCATTTTGTATATCTTCTAAGCTTTTGTTGCCTGGATCGATTAAAGCTCCAGATGAAAACCAAATCAATTGCTTATTGAAACGTTGCATCACTGCTGCACTGTTAAACTGCTCAAAAATTGGTTGTGACCCGCCAACACATGAAGCTATTAATAATGCAGATGAGGAGTAACTAAATGACGTTGTATCTTGATAGTGCAGATTTTAATTCTTGGGATGAATTAATGCCTCTTGGGATATTTAAAGGAATAACTACAAATCCAATTTTAGCAGCAAAAGCTGGACTTGATTACAAAAAAATAAATTGGGCAGATATGGTCAAACGTGCATCAGATCATGGTGCATTTGAATTTTATGCCCAAGTATATGGGTCAAGTGATACATATATCGATTGGGCTGGAGAACTTTATGAAATTGGGAAAAAAAATGGTATCGAAACCATTATTAAAATACCACTAGTGGAGACAGCAATTCAACAAGTAGCTTCAATAAAAAGCCTTGGTGGGCGCATTTTAATGACTGCATGTTATGATGCAAAACAAATGTTGATTGCAAAATCCCTGAAGGCTGATTTTATTGCACCATATTTTGGGCGAATGAATGAAGCTGGTATAGACGCATTACATCACCTTTCTTTAATGGCAGAAATGAATAAAAATAGTCCTCATAAATGTGAAGTGCTAGTTGCTTCAATACGAGACGTTGAGCAAATGATAATACTTTCCAAACTTGGACATAATAAGTTTACTATTTCGCCTTCAGTTGCAAAAGAATTAATAGATCAGAAAAACACAATTCAAGCATATAATGAATTCGAGAGCTCTGTATTAAAATCATAATATACAATATTTAAAGTGTACCATTTGATGCTTGATCTACTTAGCCAACGGACACCGCCAGCTATATTTTCACTCTTTTTGTAAAAGATATTTTTTATATCTAGTGTGCATATTTAAGTATTCTTAGTTTGTACCCAAATTGTTTTTGTTTGAAGATATTGCTCAATGGCCTCTGTTCCATTGTCACGCGCAAGTGAACCAGATTGTTTATAACCACCAAATGGCGTTTTGATATCACCTTCAGAGAAGCCATTTACAGAAACAGTGCCACATGG
>FZLS01000083.1 GCA_900197625.1 Rhodobacteraceae bacterium Water-Bin34
AATTTGTCATCCACCTCTACAGTGGCGACTTCTACATCGATTTCTTTATCGACTTCTTCTTCCTCAACCTCTTCAGTATCGGAATCCTCAACATGCTGAATAAGCCCATCCATCTTCATAGACATCAAGCCCATCTCAGCTTCTGCTTGCATCATTTGAATATGCTTTAAGCCATGCCACTTAACTACGTGCGCTGGGATTACATATTCATCAGTGCTAATCTTTGCATCTATATCATCACGAACATTCTCTGCACTTGCTCCTAATGGAATTGGATTACCTGAGACATCATCATAACCCATAATACCTCCACCCATTCCACATGAGCCGTCACATTCGCCTTCACAGCCACAGGCCATACCCCCGTGATACATCTTCATCTTCTTGGCCATGCCGCCACCATACATTTCTATTAGCTCATCATCCTTGATGGCTTTCTGTATAGCTTCGCCTGTAGCTTCTTCGTATTTGGATAATTTGCCGTCACCATCTTTGTCGGCTTTTTTACGATCTAGTTGAAATTTTTTATTAGCCATGTCTCTTCCTTCAGGTGTGGTAATGCCTTTGGTTGCAGTAGCTAAACCGCCTAACCCAAAGCTTTGATTTGTTTTACTAGCAAGTTCTTCTCTAGCCTCTTCCGGCGTAGTAGTAGGGTCGAAATTCATATGGTAAATATCATCTTTTTTCTGTAACAATGCCCTACCTTCGTCAGTAGGTTCTGCACTATCCCATTCAACCCCACTGTTTACTGCATTTTTTATTGCAGTCTCAGTATCAACAACCTGACCATCCCATAAGGTTGGTATCAGGACTTCCCTACCATCAATCTCTACAATGGCAGTAACAACAGTGGATATACTTCCATCTTTGTTTTTAAGAGCCTTGCCATTAGCAAGATTATATAAATGATGTTCTGTAATAGGATCGATTATTCTGCTCCCTTAATAACTTCATCTCGAAGTGTCTTAAGTCGATTCAGTTCTGCAATAGAGCCTTGTATGCGTTTAACTCTATCCATGTCAGTTTCAGTACTGATTTGAGTTTGTAAAATTTTAATCCGCATATCCGCATACTCAGTAAGACGGCTGTATTGGTCTTTAGTATTCACTAAGAGTAGAAGACCTCGGTAGTCTTGTTGGTTCATACGGGAGCCTGTCCTGCCGGAGCGCCTTGAGGTTGCTGAGGAGCGCCGCCATTAGCTCCACCACCTGCTCCAGTAAATCCTGCGGCATCTGGCTCAGGAGCCTGTCCAGGAGCTATGTTGCCACCGCCATTACCTGTTGGGTCTTGAGGGCTTGGAGCGCCTTGTGGATTAGCCTGTGGAGGAGGCGCAGGTTGCTCAGGCATCAATGCCTGTATCTCTGCCATCATCTTCTGTTGAATAGCAGCTTCGCGTGGATCGTTTAGTATTTTGTCTTCATCTAAATCCATTGAAGAGGCTAACTCACGTAAGATATAATCATACTTAACAAACGGAGCCATTTGAGGGTTACCGGTCATCTGCATAAACTGCAATAGTCGTTGGCTGCGAACTTCATTACGCATAAGGCTTTCAGTCCCACGCGCTTTTACTTCTAAGTCCCCAATAAATTCTTTGTCGAAATTGAACTGCATATTAAATGCAAATAGGCTCTTACCTAATGGCGATAATAAGTAATCGTCTATGTTCCTAACAACTGCTTTGATGTTTTGTGCAGCAGCCCCCATTAACATACTCATACCTGATGCTGTACGCCCTACTCCACCAACAGCCCCTGAGCCGTGGGTATAAGATGGTATGCCAGTAGCCTCATCCGCAAGCTGTCGGCTCTTATCAAACATCATTAGTAGCTCTTGGGACACATTAGGGAACTTTGTGCCGAATATAGCCTGTCCAGGCGCACCAGCCTGTCTTCTAAAGACTTTTCCTGGATATACAGACATATCCTGTCCAGGAACTAGGTTGGTTTCATCTACCTCTATCAATAGGTTTCCAGATAAAGCGCCATTGTCCACGGCCATACGCATAAAGCCATTCATTAGCAGTTGAGTGTCCGTCATGTTCTCTGCAACACCAATACCAAAGAAACTGTATGGATTTAACTCATATGGCACTGCTAAGTACGGAATACGGCTAGGAGTGAACGGATTTAGCACTAAACGTAGTATTTGACCGTTACAGACCCATATATTGACCTGAATTTCGTCTTGTTTAGCTAATTTCTTAGGTATTTTAATATCAGCTTCTTCAGCTAATACAGTGTCTAAAACGCCCCAATATTCGAGAACTTCGTACCTTTCCATGTCAGAAGCTACTGAATCGTCCTCTAAAGCGTCTTCCCAGTACTCTCTTTGGTAATCTGCGCCGTATTCTAAGGCTAATTCGATGCTTTCGTCCCTAAAATGTGGTCTTTTCTTTAATCCACGAAGCTGAGAACGGTTTAAACGGTGTCTTTGGATAGAAAACTCAGATTCTGCCATATTTCTGGCATCTGGATCGGGATAAAAGTCCCAAATACTAACATATTCCATCTTTGGAATGGTTTCGAAGAGTGGATCGTAGTTTCCTTCGCTATCCCAGCGCGGATATTCCTTATCTTGAGCAAATGGCCCCTTAAATACACCAGTTCCAAAGAGACAACACTCAAAAGCTATCGATCTAAGGTGTTTTGGGGCATCAGTTTCGTCTAATTGGTCGTGCATCATCTTTTCCATCTTCTGTGCTGCACGTTTTGCCGGTTCAAAGGTAATAGACTCTGCCGTTTTACCTACACCTAGCTCTAAATCGTCTTCTACTTCTTTTAAATCCTCCGCATAGATACCTAAATCCTTAGCGATGTCTGGTCGAGCTATAGATCGCTTAGGTTTATAGTCTACCCCAGCTTTTTCTTTGATATTTTCCTCAGTTAAGGCATTTGGATTGAAACTTACTGCATCAACCGTGTTATTTGGGAATTGTCTGGACTCAATGCCGATTGGAAACTTACTTCCGGCGAATAATACGTCTACTACTTGAGCATAAGCCGCTAATACCTTGGTTTTAGTAACTTTTATGAAAGCTTTTGACTTCTCAGTCTCCGTAAACTGTACTTCACTAGAGTATAACCCCCTATAATTGCGATAAGAGTCTAGCCAACGCTCTTCATCGGCCAATCTTGCGTCCTTTGAACGTCTAAATTGGCCTTTAATAAAGGAAACTGCACCGGAATAGCTAAGATTTTCAGCTTCTACGTCCCCATCTTCTACTAAAGGTACTGAAATATCGGTATCTGTAACGTCATCTGGTAGAGGTTTATTCATCAAAGCCATATTTTAATATCCAAAAGTTGCGTCAGCAGGTTGCCAGACTTGTTGTGGGATGCCTCTACCAGTATCAAATGGTGAGTACGCTTTAGGTCTGCTCATAACTGCGTATCTAACGCTATCGTAAGCATGGTCAGTGGCATATCTGGGATCAATATCATCAGAGCCTCTGGGATCAGAAGGTATTACAGGTAAATCTGCTATAATTTGACGACAGGTGTTAAAAAATTGAATGCCAGGCAATCCAGTATTCTCATCTATCTTCAAAACTTCGTGAAAACGGTTCTTTCCAGCTACCCTAGCACCGTTAGTACGGTCACTTGGTCGCCATCTACAGCCTTGGGAGATCATTTCTTCTGCTATTGAGGGGCCAAGTTGCCCTCTATTATGCCAACAGCTTGAATCTAAGACCCCATAATCTATACGTTCACCTTCTTCAGCCGCCATAACAGCTTTAGCCAAGTCCCTGCCCGTATGTTTAGTTAAATATAACTCACGGTAATTAATTAAAGTGCTAAAATTGGGATCAATAGCAAACCAATGAACGGCGCTATAAGAACTGTATCCATAGTCGCATGATCTAAATCTACGCCAATTATCTGGAATATCAAAAGGCTCAATAACATGCTGATTTATCCTAAATTCTGAGAACGCAGCCCCATCAGAGATTGTCCAATCCCCTTCTAGTAGCTGTCTGCGCTGCATTTCGGGTAAAGATAGAAGGTTAGCCTCGTATTGGCCGCCTTCCATAAGATATGGATTGTCCTGTAACTTAGCTGGTATAAACCTACGATAAAATAAAGGCTCTCCTGCCTTATCGTGGCTGTCTGGATAGACTAAATCATCACCAGTTTCTAAGTCTTTAGCTATAAACTTACTATTCTCAGGCGCTGGGTCTATAAACATACGCTTAACCCAACCATGCCCTACACCACCAGGGTTTGTAGTCGCCCTCATATAAGTTGGAAGATCGGGATCAGTGGTTCTAAGCCGCGATCTCATGTAATTCCAAGCAAATGGTGTTGGATATTGAGTAAGCTCATCGAAGGCTATGTAACTAAAAGCCTGACCTTGGTAACGTAAAACGTCCTGATCTCTCTCAAGGTAGGTAAGCCAAAGCTTTGCCCCACTTGGGAATGTCCATTGGGACTTCTTCTCGCCCCATTTAGCACCCTTAAATATCTTTGGGTATAATTCTTGAGTTTTCCAAACAATTTCTCTTAGCTCATCAGTACTTCTACGAAGAATAAGGCCATTGAAGTTAGAGTTTTCAAAGTATCTCATAGCGTCTGCTATAAGGGCATAAGTTTTCCCACCGCCTCCTGCGCCCCCATATAGTACCTCTCTTTCAGACGAAGCGAGAAACTCTGTCTGTGGTCCTGGGTTTGGGGAGAATATTACATCCCTCTTCTTCTTCTCACTTTCAACAACTGAGAAATCAAGGTTTGCAGTACTTAGTTCTTCACTAGGAGTTAAAGCCGCTAACTTCTTCTTTGCTAAGGTTAGTCTACGTTTAGCATCAGTCTGTTTGCGTTTAGCTGCACTAATCTTCCTATCTTCAGGAGTTTTAGGCTTTCTCTTACGATTACTCTTAGCTAATTCTTTAAGACGCTTAGAAGGCTTCTCACTATCTTTCCCTCTACGGGTCTTCCAAATGTGTATTAATCCCTGATGACTTATCTTGTCTCCAGTTTTAGAACTTAACCATTCGGCAGTCTTACGAGTAGAATGCCCTTCCTCAAGATAATCCATAGCCTCTTCTACTAAGGCAGCCTTCTTTTCATCAGCTACTAATATTAAAGGATCATCTTCAGACTCTTTATACGCATAAGGTATCTTTGCAGTCTTATTAGGCCGTGTTCTGTTTAGCCAAATGCTCAATCTTCATTCTTCGGTGGTAGGATAAACATCGCACCGCCTGTATTCTTAACCTCAACCTGCTCTTTTTTAACAAGACCGGTTCTATCCATGATCTGTGCAGCCGCAGCTATAGAGTTCCTAGCTCCCATAGCACCTGGATCATCTAAGACATCTACCATACCCCATGCAGCTTTCGGAGCATTCATGGCAAGAATCCTAGAAGCTCTTTCATGGATTTCATGGCCAAGAGACTCAATCATAGAATTAATCGTAGTTGTTTTAGAATATCCAGCTACGTCCATAGCTTTACGGATACTGCCCTTAACTTCCTTCATCATTAAGGCCTCTAAAAAGGCTCTTTGCTTTTCAGTATATACCTTCTCTTCTGGCATTACTTCTTAACCTTCTTTTTATATTTCTTTGCAGCCAATCCACCTTTAGACATCTTACCGGCCTTAAGGTCTTTATAAGTTTTATCTGAGATTGTGCTTTTACTCTTAGAGCGAGATTTACCAGCTTTCTTTCGAGCATTCATATTCTTTAATAACGACATATATTTACCACTTCTTGCATGACCAGTATCTGGCAGTTAGTTTACTTTTAGCCGTGTCGCATTTGTGTCTTGCACGAAATGATTTACGAGCTTTGGGATTATCTTTTCGAATTTCCATATTAGGATCGCCAAAGGTAATATACTTAACAACATCACCCTCTACAGCTAAGACCTCAAACTTCTTAGGGCCACCTCTTCGGGGCTTATTTACTGCTGTGAACCCATGCCGCTTCTTACCGGCAGCTATCTTCTCAGATTTAGTCTTTGCCATGTATCCCTATCTCTAATTATTCATCATCAAATTCGTCATCAATTAAGTCGGGGATAAATCTTCTAGGATCATGTGGGACGGCTACGGAGCAGTCTTCTGTGACGAAGTATCTTCCGTAGCCATCAAACTCTTTACTTAAAGGATTATTCTCTAGCTCTGCTTCAGAGACTAGGCCTTCTTCTACCAGTAATTGACGGATGCGATCAAACTTAAGACGTTGACCTGTACGCTGCTCTATGGCAGCACGTATATAGTATAAATTAAAAGACAATTCTTCTTTACCCCTACATTGTAACATTTAGTTAATAGTTTAGTCAAGCAGTTTATTATGCGATAACTGCATTATTCTATTGACGATTAGCTAATCTATTGGTATAATGAATTGTCGGTTGAGAGGTCTACTATATATAAGTAGTATAATACTCCTAGTATAATACTTTAAGCAGTAGTACCGCCGAACTTATCTCCATACACTTTCCTATAGATTTCCATTCTTGTTAGACCTACGTCTCTCAATTCTCGATCAGTCATGTTTATTAATTGCCAGTAGGCTACTCTTTTAGTCTGTATCTCAGATATCTTACGCACTATTGCGCCTTCTCCTGTAAATACGTGTACTAATATTGCAAACATCTTTGTGAACATAATTAACTCCATTATAATATGTACCTACATTATACCAAGTAGGTGCTTTATGGAGTAGATAGTTAAACGGTATACCCGTTATGTATCAGTTAAATAGGTTATAGCTCTCTTCAATAATTCTACATTATCTCTGAACTTACCCATTCCAGTATTACATGAATCACAGATAAATCCTCTAAAGGCTCCGGTTTCATGATCATGGTCTAATCTAAAGGGTGTCTTATTACCCATGCCTGGGGAGTACAATTCCTCCGCATTCTTATTACATATAGGGCAGCTATGGTTCTCAGGTACAGAATGCCTAGCATGTAAGTCTCGCATCTTAGCAGAATGCTCTCGCAAACAACTCTTACAAGTACATGCCCTACCCATACTCTTTGCTCTATTAAAACCAAAGTATCTTAACGGTAGTATCTTCCTACAGCTTGAACACCTTTTAGTATCACCGGAGTATCCCTCTTCCGGTTCTTCATCCGTCCAGCCAAATAGATTATTCTGGATCGTAAACTTGATCGAATAAGTCAGCAACATTCGTGTCGCTATCTTCAATGCGCTGGGCTACATCCCTCAGCTTTGCAGCTTCTCTCTCAAGTTCATTCGCTATTGCGTATAGCTCACGGTATTCCGGCTCAGATGTATCCAACACAAAATCAACAATCTCGTAGAGTGTCTTAGAAATCATGACTTCATCAAGATCACCTACAGTCAGGGTAGAATTAAGATATAGCATCCCTGAGTCTGCTACTTCAAAATCATGATCTAGATAAACGGGTAATCCTTTGTCAAACAAAGTGGCATCCTGCCCAAGGTCTTCAATCATATGTAAACTTCCATATAAATACATTTATGATTGGTCATGGCCAATATAACAAATACATTAACTAAATGCAAGTACTATCGCTTTACAAATACCTACATATAACAACTAACCCTATATATAGACACTTTACGTCCACGGCTGCTAGGGGTCGGCCCCCAGGCTGTTTACGGTTGCAATTTACCCAAATTCTGTCGGCGTTGTATACGGCAACGGAGGGGGTGGGGGTGGCAGTTGCCCCCTTAAAAAAAATAAATTAAATAAAAAATTCTAAATAGCACGTAAAAATCTAAGTCATTGTTTTTATTATATAAAATGCAAACCTAGTAATATTATAGTCGTAGGTTAATAAGAATTTATTTAATTAAATCAGGCATTTAAAAGAATTAATATTTGGGATTTGTGGCATAATTATATTAATCAGAATAATTTTAATAAAAAATAATAAAAATAATTTAAGAATAAAATTTAATTATAATTATGAATTCATTTTTTAAAATATGACAAATAAAAATACAAAGAGTGAAGCGCTCAATTGTATACCCTCAGCAGTCATTTTTTAGTTGCATATATATAGTATGGATTAACTAACCTACTAACTGTTGCATTAGTAGTCGCTTTAGATTAGAGTGAAGCCACGGGCATTGTGCCTGATGATAACTTAACCAATGAAAAGGATGACCAATCCATGAATACTTTAAACAACCTAAACCGAATGAAGCTAATTGTTTTAGAAATCTTAAAGCATAAAGATGATTTAAATATTGAACTATATGACGGGGCTTCTCTTTCAGCTACTCGCAATAGCATTCTTATTATGGATGCTCTGGAAGCTTCTATAAATGCGACTGAGCCTGTAGTTTTTACAGTAAATAAAATGGATGATGGCCACCGCGATAAGATAGCCCTTCTATTCATTGATATGAGTAAACCTAATTGCATTATTGCTTTTGGAACTGGGGACGCAAAAACCGCCAGACAAAGACGGGTTAATAATTTCTCTAAAGCTTTGGTTAATTTGAAAGCAATTGATTTAGATTTAGAGCTTTTAAATTATGCTGATAGCCCCTCATCAATTTACTGCAATAATATCAGCAAGGCGGTTGCATAATGTTAGCAATCTTAAAAGACTTGTCAGATGATTTATCTTGTTTTCGTAATACTGTTAGGGGTGAATTTTGGCTCTCAGTGGCTGTAGTCGGTGGCTTTATGGTTTGCTTACCAATTGTTTTTCACTGCCTTTAGAATGCAACTATTAGCCGCCCCACTGGGGCGGTCTTTAGTTATATTTTATAACACCAACAATTAGAGGATGACCAATCTTATGACTAAACCAACTATAGTAGAAAACTTTTTAGATTACTGCGATACAGTATTTGAATACAAAGTAGATACACGTTTATTACGAGGCGTTTTAACTGACTATCTACAAACTAATCTAGAATATTTTAATTTCTCAAAAGATGATATTATTGCAATTGCAGAAATATGTAATGAGCAATTCGGCCATGATATCAAAACTGATAATTTTATAGATGTAAAACCATCTGACTTTTTAACTGAGCATAAAGTTTTTATGTTAAAATGGGATAATGAAAAGGCCACAAAGAAACCCACTAAAAAACCCCAAAGCGTAGCTAAATTATTTTTTGGGGACTTGGCATGAGAGTTCTAATAGGTTGTGAATGTTCTGGAACTGTTAGGGATGCATTCTTAAGACAAGGCCATGATGCATATAGTTGCGATATTAAACGGGATGAGAAGGGTTCTAACCGCCATTTTGTTGCTGATATATTAGACGCAATTGATCCGGCTAATGAGCATATTTTTGGTAAATGGGATATGCTTGCAGTAATGCATCCCCCATGTACTAGGCTTTGTAATTCAGGCGTGAGATGGTTAAAAGTACCACCACCTAACAAGACCCTTGATGAAATGTGGCAGGAATTAGATGACGGGGCGGCCTTGTTCAATTCTTGTCTCAATGCTGACATTCCACACATCGCAATAGAAAACCCTGTAATGCATAAATATGCCAAAGAGCGTATCAATTTCGGAGATACTAAACCTTTTTATGTGCAACCTTGGCAGTTTGCTGACAGTGATGAAAGCCCAGATAATGAAAAGAAAAGAACCGGCTTTTGGACTAGGGGTTTAAAGCCCCTGATACCAACGGGCAAATTAGACGGCTCTACAGCCCGTAATAGCGTCCACTTTGCATCACCTTCAAAAGATCGAGCTACTGAGCGTAGCAGGTTCTTTAAAGGCATGGCTGATGCTATGGCCACACAATGGGGACAAGTAGCTTAGAAGGTAACTATTAGCCGCCCCCTTGGGGCGGTCTTTAGTTGTATTCTACAACGTAAACCAATGAGAGGATGACCAATCCAATGACTAATAAAAGAAATCGTATAAGTTTAAAAATGGATTTTTTCCAAAGTATAAATGACGAATATACCGAACTAAATTATTGGGAAGCTTTAGAGGAAGCTGTTGAAGCATATGCCCAACGATCTAATTCTAATATATTTCGTGATCTGTTGCACATTATTAGATCAGAACATCAAAATATAAAAATTTCTGAGCGATATAAAAAATTATTAGCTGAGGTGCAATTATGAGCGATATAATAAAAGAATTAGATTTAAGTAATCATCAAAAGATGATGCTAGGAGCAATGCGAACTGGCTTAAAGGATGCAAGAATAGGCCACGAATGCAATTCAAAAGCGTATGGAGCGCGTTCTAATAGTGCTTGGGCTAAATGGTATGAATACGGCTTTCAAGGGCTAGGCCTACCTGTTGAGCTTCAAGGGATGGGGTTGGAATTATGAGCGATACCTTAACATTTTTTGCACAACCTTATGACATTTCTGCATGTGGATTTTATTTCACAAGTTTAGATGAATATAATTCTAAATATAAATCTAACGTGAATAGCTACGGCCAACCGATTGAGGAATATGAAATTCAATATATCAATGGCTCAAAAGCTGAAACCGAATTATTTGCAATCACGTCATTAGAGCAAATGCATATTCCTCAATATTTTAAATTAGCTGATCAAATTACAAATGATCATGATGTCATTGCTTTTAGTATTGCAGTTAATGATCTGCATAAAAAGATAGATGCTGATACAAATCTAGATGATTTTAATGATGAAATAATCATTCATTATGCTGATACTTATAAAGACTTGGCCGAGCAATTTATTGATGAGGGCTTGCTTGGGGATATTCCTCAGCATTTACAAAATTATATTGATGCTGATGCTTATGCAAACGATTTGAAATGTGACTATTTTAAAGCCGATGTAATGGGTGAAACTGTCTTTTATATGTCCTGCTAGTAAATAACTATTAGCCGCCCTCTATGGGCGGCCTTTAGTTGCTTATTATTGCAACATACTGAAACCAATAAAAGGATGACCAATCCAATGAATAAATTAGTAAATATAAATGCTGAAAATATACGTGCTGAAGATCGTAAATTTTTAGATTATGCAATCAATCTCGCGCAGGAATTAGAAGTTGAAGGCAATTTGAACTTAGCAAGTGACGTTAAAAAGCTTGTATGCATATCGCGCTATTACTTGGCCAAAGATGCCATAACTATTTTACGCGAGGTGGCGTGATG
>FZLS01000161.1 GCA_900197625.1 Rhodobacteraceae bacterium Water-Bin34
TTTGGCAATCAATTTAAAGAATTAAATATTACGTTATCCGGTGGTGATGACGGTGGAGAAAGCGGTATTCAGGCTGGAGATAATATTAGTCAGCTTACTAATGACGCAAACTATGTTGTTTCAGGAGCAAATATTAGCACTTTAGTAAATAATGTAGGATATTTAACGTCTTACAGTATCCCATCATCAGTCAGCCTACCAACCTCAAATTTAAGCTTTGGTAATCTTGCTGCTTTATCTACAGATAACAATCCATATTTTTATGATGGCACAGCTTGGAGAAGGATCTTTTTAGCAGATGTTCCACCTCAAGCAGGAGATCCTGATACTGATTGGGATAAAGTCATTCTGCGAGTACCTTTTAATACAAATACTACTGATGTTAAAAGTAATCTTGGAGCTAGTGTAAGTGGTAGTTCAGCAGTTATTACTGGCAGTCCGAGGAAGTTTGGAGCTGGTGCACTAAAAGTACAAGGTCCTAGTTACATTTATTACAGCGGTAATGGCAGTAATCTTGGTGCATTTTTAGATAACGATTTTACAATAGAATTTTGGCTCTATATAGATTCATTTAATGCCCAAAATACAGACACGGGTATATTACGCAAAGGTAATACTTATTTCTATTTTGATTACGTTGGATTTGATCAGATGATCTTTAAAATAAAATTTGCTAATACAGTTGCCCCCGATCTTTCCTTTAATACCACACAAAACATGGCAACTGGCGGTTGGCATCACATTGCTTATTGTCGAAATGCTACGTCTGGTTTGTGTCAATTGTTCGTTGATGGTGCTTCACAAGGAACTGTTAATCTTAACAACATGGTCGATCAAGTTGGTGATGATTTATTTATTGGTGATCTACTAAGTTCTTCAGCAGATATGTTTATGGATGATTTAAGAATATCTAACTTTGAACGTTATACATCTAATTTCACAGCGCCAACAGCAGAGCTACCAACAAGTGGCAGTTAGAACGGCAAGGACAGCATCGAAGCTAGGCCCCGTGATTTCCCCGATGAAGGCGGATCCAGAGGTCTACTTAGTGGTGGTCAGTCATTAAAAACCCAGTCATAGACTAGTGTTTGACCCTGTGGAAAACTTTAGGCACCACTGATAAGCACAGCTAATTGGTTTTGGTCGCTTTTCGTGGTTATAGTTTCGCCAACACCAAATACCGAACGAGCGAATCCCTCGCTCTCCGTCATCTAACACTTAACCTCCCGTTTGGGGGGTTATTTTGCTAGATATGTATTGGTGTTGCTTATAACCCAGAAAGATCACATGAATTACAAACAACTGATGGAATCAGTCCGCGTAACGCAGGACATTCGTGACAGTACATACAAATGTTGGTGGCAGGCTATTCGACCTATCGCTGATATTCCGGTGTCAGCGACAGACAAGATGTTTGTCACTCGATACTGGAAGTCACAGCTAAAGCCAATTGGCAACTGCTCTCCCGAGACACTACGTCGTCGGTTGAGCCTGCTATCAGGCATCTGGGCTATGGCAAATGAAGAAGACATTCTTGATACACAGAACTTCTGGTATCACTCCAGCAAGAAAATTAAAATCAATCGAGATCTCAACGCAGAGCGGATGGGAATGGAATATCCCGTACGACCTTTTGAGTTCTACAAGCCGTACCACCAGGACCCCATCTTCCTTGCAATCTGGTATCACGGGTTTCGTGTTGGTGAGATCGCAGGGTTACTTAACCGAGAAATCGTTTTTAATAGCGACCTTCCGTACTTTCAGATCAAAGATAATGACAACAGGCTCATAAAACGAATGGCGACAAGGCAAGTGCCTATTCATCCAGAGTTCTATCCGTACGTCGGAATGCTGACGACTGACTTCACCCGCTATCCAGGTAAGAACTGGTCCCAGAAGTTCAACGAGGTGATGGAGCTGCCACGAAAAGAAGCGGCACACAGCATTCGTCACAACTGGAGCACCCGAGCTCGGTCTGCTGGCTTACAGGATTCCATGATTTCTAAACTCATGGGACACAAGGTGGGAGGTATGACAGCCCGCTATGGAACCTGGACCCTTGAAGACAAATTCAAGGCAATCAAGCAGATCCGACGTTAACTACAAAAACTACGGTAACCACCGTAGTTTCTATATACCTGCTTTTTAATCCCTTGTGCTCTATGCAGTACAGGGGATTTATTTTGAAAGGGTTAGATAGCAGCGTAGTTAGTGTAGTTTCGTAGTTGGTTACAATATATAAAGTATCCAACAATATTGTTATGGCTATTTTAGAATCTGCAATCTTCTGGATTGTTATCGCTGCTGCAAGTGAGATCATCGCTCTTACTCCACTTAAATCTAACAGTGTTGTGCAGCTTGTGCTCTCTGCATTGAACTCGTTGAAGCCCGGAAAAAAGATCTAAACATCCCAGACGATGGGCAATGGTTATGGCGATACGACAGTCGTTCAAACGTTGAGCGACTGCGCCGAGCAATCCAAGCAAAAAAGTTCTACACCACCCTTCCACATAAGCTCGACCAGGCAGAGGAAGAATGGCATCAAGCGCAGCCTCCTGAAGAAACTCCGTGGGAAACCAAAGAGACAGGAACGTTTGGCAAAGACGGCTGGTCCATTTCTACTTCTTATAAACATCTACCGAAAGATGATTGAAACCGCCATCCCAGTTGTCATTGCAATTGTTACTGGAACAGCTGTGCTGTTTAACAAAGTAGGCGATCGAGTCACAGTATTAAATACAAGAGTAGATCGATTAGAGCTAAAACTGGCAGAGTCTTATACGTCAAAGCAGGAATTTACAGCTGCTATGGGGCGGATGGAAGATCATTTAATTCGCATTGAAGACAAGATGGATATGTTAGTTACTGTAAATCGCACTACATAATTAACGAAGAGACAAGTCTTAAGTAAAGTAAAGGCAGTTGCGAATAACAACTACATGGGAATTGCTGAAGACTGGAAGGACCTGATGTTCGACCTCACTTGCTTATCTAAGCAAAGTGCCAAGCGCAGATTTAAAAAGTCAATTAAGTATGGATGGGGTGGCCTCTGCGGATACTGCAGATGCAATCGAGCAACCACACTGGATCACATAAAGCCAAAGAGTAAAGGTGGAAGTAGCTTACGTAGTAACTTACTGCCTTGTTGTCTTGAGTGTAACCACTCAAAAGGAACTGAACCTTGGTTAGTATGGTTTCAACGGCAGTCTTTTTATAACGAAACTGCAAAAGAATTAATTGAAGAATGGATTTCAAACAAACGTTTTATAGAGGAAGAATTAGATGGAAGCCTTAACGCTCGAACAGAGATTTGCTTTAACCAGAGCAAGGTACGAAGTATCTCGGATGAGCCGACCAGCTCTAGAGAAGACTGCCTTGCGACTGCTTAAGTCACGCATGGAATTAAAGAATGGCACTCAGTCAACTTTGATGAATGCTGGAATCATGTTCAAAATTGACGAACATCAATCTGGACTGCCTGAAATCATTAGTGAAGAGACTTTTATAGAACTTCTAATGAGAGCAGATGATGACCCGCTCCCAACAAACATCGATGAACAGGAATATGAAAATGATGATCTTGACGATGATGGTCTTATGATCGGATAATATTAGTTAGACTTCTGCTAGTTAATTAATTAATATGGAACTTGTAATAGGACCAGTAATTGCCTTACTGATCGGCATGAAATTTACAGATTATAAATTTAAAGAAGCTGAGAAGAGAGTACAAGAAACTCTTGTTGAGAATAATACTCAGACCTCACAGCAGACACTCAAGCTAATGATGCCTATGGCTGAGAGCGTAGCTGCAATCAACAACCAGCTAGGGCTGTGAAGGATGCTAAACGTATAGCATTTGGTTCAATTCCAGCACCCACCTTGGAAGATTACTACGCTGCTTGGCAGCATTTGTATGACACCCAAGCAGACCTTAAGCAGGCAGATATAAATTACTTAGATAAACTTATCTGCGATGGATGCGTGAGCCCCAGAGCAGGATACTTCGATATACTAGACAGGTAGTCGTAAAGATACTGTGAAAAGTGCTGGCCTAAGAAATAAACCGCTTGATCGGCGCTACTTACGTGATGACGAGCGTGAAACGTATGACGCAAGTGGTGATTACAACGCCCGTGCAAGTGCATTAAAACGAACGAAAGCTTATAAAGGACAGATGGCATATGAGCAAAACCGTCCGATCAGAACTGTTACGCGACGTCCTGGTACTGGTGGTATGAACTCAGGCATTGGTATTCAACGCCAACGCAAAGTCAATCAAGCAATGGCTAACAAACGTTCAGCCAACTTGCGGCCTGATATGGATGGCACACCGAATATTTACGAACAACTTGATACACGTTACGGATAAACAAAAAAAGCCCCCCGCTGTTAAGCGAGGGACAGATAGTTAATTGTATAAATTAGTGGCAGTAATTTATGCCACGGTATGTAAAACAACCATGCCGCTCTGCAGAGACAGTAGAAGAAACTGTGGGGATCCCACGGTAACGTGTTTCAGACAGGCGATGAACACGTAGTTCGTTTTGTGCGCGACGATACTCTTTGCGAGCATTCTCGACAGCACGAGCTTGTAATTGGGTCATTGGAAACTCCATAGTGAGGTGTAGTTTCCCGTTCCTTCCTCTCATTCGTAGAGTACTTGCGTCTCAACTATATGT
>FZLS01000082.1 GCA_900197625.1 Rhodobacteraceae bacterium Water-Bin34
GACTTATGTATGTAAATCTTATACTAGGAACAGTACTGTTAATGTGTCTTGTTGTGGCCTTCTACTATGTGGTATTAGCGGTGTTTAACGTTATATACTATACATTTGTAGTACTTTTCCGTGTAATGCCTGTTGTGTTAATCATAGCGATTCCGTGGTTTTTCCTATTTAAATTAAATTAGAAATAATAATACGGGGGTTTTAATAGGGTATACCTGGGTTTCTCTGTGTCTCCGTGGGGGCCTTAGCGCACAACGACAGAAGTGCAAGTTTCCTAGAAATCGCGCGTCTCCCTAAGCTCTCCAATGCCTAGACCTACCAGAAATGGTGGGTTTTTTTATGGATAAAGTAGTTGCCTTAAAACCGGGTCCAGTCCATAATAAGGTATATTGAGAAGAGAGAGAGATATTATGCAAGTTACAGTTTATCACAATGAATCAGATGGTAAGATGGTACGTATGGCTGTAGTACAGGCTCCTGGTGAGTGTGTTGATCAGTGTTTAGAGTATGCTTATCGCTATACTAATAACATTGAAGGCTCCTGGTCCAAGGGATCTACTATCGAATGGGATGGTGAGACTCATACTAATGGCGATTTCAATGAGAATGTTGAGTTCGTAGGTGAGTATCCTGTAGGTAAAGATGGTACTATCTACGGTGCACGTTCTACTATGATGGGTGATTGTATGTTCTGTGATGGTGACAAGTATGAAGTCGCTATGGTTGGCTTTAAAAAAGTTAATTAAAAGGCAGAAAGTAGTTGCCTTAAAACGGTTTAGTGACTATACTCCGAGTATAATTAAGAATAAGGATAATATTATGACACAGTTTAATAAAGAAAAGTTCAATTGGGACGGTATGTACTTGATGTATGAAGGTGAGTATGTTGGTCAGCCTACTATGGACGAGGTTCAACCGAACTGTCATCCTAGCTGGGTTGGTGTTGGTAAGCCGTTATTCATCGCTCGTTTCAAGTATGGTTCGAAGCCATGGAGATCTTGGAGAAACTTCTTGTGTAAGAACGCTACTGTTGAGCAGTATGTTAAGTTAGTTAGTGAGTCTTCTCCGTTGGATGCTATGGAGTCTTTGGGCTTTGTGTCACGTCGTATGAAGTTATATGGTGATAAAGTAGTTGCCTAATAACCAGTTAGTGGCTATTATTAATAATAAGATAAGGATATAATATGAAACTCAATGATTACGTAGCGTTAATAGAACAAGAGAACAGTAAGGTATCTCAGTATACCCGCCCTGACTTCGACTATATGGTTGATATGGATATCTCTGATAGTAAGTATACAGAGTGCTGTGGTACCGAGGTATCTAATGATCTTGTCCCAGGCGAGGTTGTTGAGTGTTCTTCTTGTTATCAGATGACAGAGGTTGTTATAGATGGATAAGATTGAGCTCTCTAAGACTTCTAATCAGAACCTAGGCTTCTTCGACCCTATCGCTCTCAAGGAGTGGGATGAGTTGTACGTACGTGTTAAGTCTATGTACTATATGGATATCGCCATATGGGTATCTAGAGAGGATGACCATATGAATGTTACGTTCGCTACTATATCTGACTATAAGATCGTAATGAACATGGAGATGTCTAAGGTACATAGACGTAAGAGTAGTCCTACATGGCACGTAGATATAGTACATATGGATAAGAAGTTCAGAGGAATGGGACTGGCTCCTAAACTATATAAGCATCTAGTTAAGGCATTAGATATAGTCATACAGGCAGGAGAAGCTCAGAGTCCAGGCGGCCGTTATATATGGAATAAGCTAGCAGCCAGTCATGATGTCTCCGTATATGGTAAGTTCAATCACGGACAATGGCATCATATGGAGCCAGGTGAAGATGGAGAGCCATGGTTCGGCTATATGAGAGGTAGTGACTTGCAGCCATATGACGGCAGAGAGTTCACCATGTATCTCTCAGCGTAGATATAAACACAGCAGGACTTTCGGGATATATCAGGTTACTATAGGGTAGGGTTATACGAGCGAGCTAAGAATGAGCCAAACCGTTTTCAGATATAGAAATTTTTCCCGCGCAAAATTTTTCGGAGATAAAAAATGATGGAACCAATTCTCACAACAATAGGTCTATTTCTAGTTAACCTAGCTATCGGACTATTAATCATACAAGGAGACTAACTATGGACTTTATGACTACATTAATGGCGGTGGTCTTTATTACCTCTATGTCGTTCTGTATATACGTATCAACGTTAATCATAGAAGAGCGAAAGAAGGCTTTTAGAGATGGTACCCATGACTACTATGGTAATAAGATAGACGATGAATAGAGAGCTATACATTAAGAGGATTAAGAATGCCTATGAGTGTTCTTATAGATGTACTCCAGGATCATGGGGCCGTATGTATTGGAATACTGTTATTGATAAACTACATCGCAATTATTGGAAGGGTGTGGAAGATTTATCCTGTGATACACATAGATAGTTGTGGCCTTAAAACGTGTGTTGTACTATAATTATTATAATGGAGATATTAAATGATTGAATTGAAAGTACAACATGTATTACATAAGTCTGTCCATCTATATGCCTCTGGTGTTATTAATCCTATAGAGACTTATAGGGGTGAGATTGTAGATGAGGATAATGAGTACATACATTTTAAGTATGAGAGACATTCTATTAATGGCTTTATTGGTCGTATTAATAAACATCGTGTCATCTCTATAGATAATGTAGAGTATAGTCATAAGGCCATTAAGGATGTTAGTATCAAAGTTAAAGGTAGTAAGGGTAATACATATGACGTCGCCAGACGTGATGGTATAGTTAGTTGTACCTGTCCTGGTTATAAGTATAGAGGTGGAAAGTGTAAGCATTTGAAAGAGTTACATGTATGATTGGACTTAAGATATCTAGTCTTCCGGAGGATATGCATAGTACGTTCGATAACTTAGTAAGTAATCAGGACGAGCTTCACTTCGGTATAGGATCTAAAGGTGAGGTAGCTAACTTCGAATGTTTTATGGATAGTGACTATCGTGTTATACCGTATGTTAATAGGATGATCCAATGGCAGGAAAAATTTTTGCGGAATCTTCTTGGTGCTTCGCATAAATTAACTCGCACGTGGAGTGTACAGTATTCTTTAGAGGGTCAATATACGCCTTTGCATCATCACGGTGACGATGGTCAGGTAGTAATCTGTACTTATAAGTCAGATAGTGATTGTGGGCCTATAACTATTATGAAGAAAGATTACTATCCTAAGGATTATGACTTTATATGTCATTCGGCTAGTATGTTGCATCAATATTATCATGTATGTGATAAGGAAAGAACTTGTTTTGTTACTGTATGGGAGAAATGTAGTTGAGTACAATAGACAAATATAATAAGTATGTTGAGCGTCAAAGGCGTAAGTATAATCACCAACGTGGGAAGCATTCTCATCTTCGTGATAGTCAGCAGACTAAGTGTTATAGTGCTGAATGGAAGTATCTGGAGATGTATCCTGACATTAAAGAGTGTATGTCTAAAAAAGATGCCGAGAAGTTCTTTAAACGTATTACTAAATCTAAGATGTGGAAGGATAATGGATGGCCTACTGAGTTAGTCTGGCTTAAGGATATGGGTGATAGGAGACGACTTAATGGTTATGCTCAAGATGGATTGGTCAGAACTGTTTCTTTAAGCCCTTCGGGTTGTAGTAAGTACACTATTATTCATGAGCTGACTCATTGTATGGGTTATTGGAATCATGACAGACTGTTTCGTATATGGTTAGTTAAGATGGTATCTAGATTCTTTGGTGTTAAAGAAGCGAAAGACCTTAAGCAATGCTTTAAAGATGAAGGACTTAAGATGTCTAAGCCCAGAGAGCCTCTCGCATATGGTCAATGGTTAGAAAAATATAATAGGTTAGTAAATGAAAACTAAGATAAGCATGACTGGGCATACTAAAGGCATTGGAGCGGCTATCTATAATAGTCTGGAGAATGACTTTGATGTTATTGGGTTTAGTAGAACTAATGGGTATAATATTCTAAAGCCTAGTAGTATGAGACGGGTAGTAGAAGAGTCTAAGGATTGTGATATTTTTATTAACAATGCTTATGCTCCTGATAGTCAGAATAGGCTCTTACATATGTTCTATAAAGAATGGGAGTTTATGCCTAAGCACATTATAAATATAGGTGCTACTTCGCCTGACTACCCTCAGTACTTTGGCAAGGACGGCTTCGATGAATGGATGCCTTATGTAAGTGATAAAGCTAGACTTGATTATCAATCAACCAATCTTAGTAATAGATGGAAGAGAGGTAATTGTAAGGTTACTAACTTAAGACCTCACTTTGTTGATACGGAAGCCATCGATGTACATAAAAGAGATTCAGACGAAATACTAACGCCATTGGATGTGGCTTATATGGTTAGATGGATTATCGACCAGCCCGTCTCAATACAAATACGCAGACTAGATTTCTGCACTGGAGTATAAATGGAATATTTTCTTTGGGTACTAGGAGCTTATATAATTGGATCTGTAACAACATTTATTTTGTTTAGACCACAAGCTGAACAACTTGGAATAGAGAATACTATATCTTACTTTATAGATAATGGATTTATCGCCAGCAAGACTTTAGATGACGGTGAGATTGAATTGATTAAATTGAAAGACTATTTAAATGGAATTTATTTGGAAGAGAGTAAGGCACGAGGAAACAACTGAGGTCTATTACGAGTGTTGGGATCCAGTATCAATGGATACCGTCGCAATAGTACGCAAGGTTGGGAAGGGTCGAAAAGCCTGGCAATGTGCCTATAGAGGTCGTGTACCCTTCCATAGATCTTCTGCGAGGAAGTGTAAAAGTGATTATGAGTATATTGCCAGTCAGACAATATATAAATAAAGATGTTCGATGAAGCGAACTAAAAGGTATGCAGGACCCGGGGGCAGTACCCGGCGCCTCCACCAAAAGTACACTATTCCAGTTAAGTCTGGAACGTATCTGATAAAGCGGGTAGTGTACTTTTGATGGGGGCGAATTAGGATCGACTGGTGCTGAATAGGTAAGTGGAGAGCCGGTGTGCAAGCAACCGTAATCGTAAGAAACTAAAGTAAACGCAAACGATAATTTTGCATCTGATATCCGCCTAGCGGCATAACAGCGGGGTATGGGCACCACCTTGTAATCAAACGGGCCCACTATTCATTCAACGAGATGATTGAAAGGAAATTGTTGTGATGTATCTATTGTACGAATGGAAAGAAAAGAAAGCTCGCCTGAAGCATATGGAAGATATGCGTAAGGCTGTCAATGATCGTATCTGGAAGAACTTGAATGCAGAGCTGAAGGCTGCAAGGAAAGCTAAGGATTGGGAACAATCCAACTATCTAAAAGTAATGATTTCTAACTACAGATATGAAAAGCGTGGTGCTTATTGGAGCAGTATCGCTAAGTTTGATGCATTGAACAGTGGCTTTCGAAAGTGGGATTATTAGCTAGACGCCTCCACCAAAAGCACACTGGCTTATGTTCGTATCAAGACCGTAAGTGGAACAATACGATCCCAGTGTGCTTCTGATGAAGTCGACTTAATGAGGTTTAGTATGAGATTTAAAATTATGAACACGTGGACATATGAAAAAGATATTTACTTCCTTCCCTGTTTCCGATTAAACTTTTATGAAAATCAGTTAAACTTTTTCTTTGCCTTTCTAACGATTGGCATCTATAATTATTATACTAAGAAAGTAGATCATTTACAGGAGTACTATGATGAGTTATGATCAAGATTTTGAACTGGTAACCTTTAAACTAAAAGAAGGTGTGACCAATTTCGCCGACAAGGACGTCGAACACTACCGCAAGGTTAAAAACATTAGTAGCGAGGCTACAATTGTAGTAACGCACAATGATGGTACCCAAGACTGGTACTAATACAACAATGCGCTTATGGTGAAACTGGATATCATCCGAGTCTTCTAAACTTGTGTTCAAGGTTCGAGTCCTTGTAAGCGCGCCAATTATTCCTTCTTAGCTCAGTTGGTAGAGCGGATGACTGTTAATCATTAGGTCGCTGGTTCGAGCCCAGCAGAAGGAGCCAATGAAGGGGCTTGTAGCTCAGTGGTAGAGCGGACCGCTCATAACGGTTTGGTCGTTGGTTCGATACCAGCCGGGCCCACCAATTAAAGAAAGAGAGTAAAATGCTAGATGCACTTATTAAAAAACTAGAGGGCGAGGTCGCCGTCGCAAAAGCTAACATTAATGTATATCTTAACAACCCAGCCGGTATCGGAGAGCATTCTGATATTGTTGAGGCGATTGAAGTACAGGTTGAGAAGATGGCCGCCGCCGAAGAGAAGATTCAGTCTATTCGCGAAAACTTTATGAATCCTCTGCTCTAAGAAATATGGAGATCATTTACCGTAAAGAGAATCTTATTGTCGTAGATGACTTCTTTGACAACTTTGATATTGATCCGAACGATTATTTCAGCAAAGATCTCAGAAGTAGAAAATATGATTTCCCAGATCATCATGACCATTTCATAATAGATCAATATGATCCAACTGATCAAGTATCTGCGTACGGTAAATTAGCAGCTGATAAAGTTAAATCTTTAGTTGATAACTTTCCAGAAAGAGTTGCTATATCTAGCGGTGCACATGAGATCAAATACCATGAGGATGGCTTAGGTGCCATTCCACCTCATTCAGATAGAGGACACTATTGCGGTATTACTGTATGTATTAATCGTGAATGGCGTCGTGAATGGGGTGGATGGAACTTTACATTCGAGAGTGATAATATAAAAACTACTGAACCTAAATTTAACAGAGCTATTATTATACTTGCTCCTAACCTGCATGGATGTACTCCTGTATGGGAGCGTGATAAAGTAAGAAGAACAATGCAATTCTTTGTAGATGATTTAGATGATTACAGTTAACTACACATACTATAATAATTATAAGTTACTCGAAGAGGTTGTGCGCTTTTATGAAGATGCATCTAGTGAGCTCACATTTACTATTATTGATGACGGCTCACAGCGCGAACCATTAATAAGAGATATGATACCTGATAGCTGGAAGGCTATTAGAGTAGAACAAGATCATGGATGGGGTAATGAGATATGCCGTAACATACTAATGCGTGAGACTGATACAGAGTGGAATGCGTTAATGGATCTCGATTATGTTATCGATAGTGTACCTGATGTTGAGAAGCTCTATAATGGTTTTAAAGATAGTAAAGTCTGCTTTCAATTTGAACGTGGTCGATCAGTAGAATATAATGACTTTAGAACTGAAGTAGATGATGGCAGAATGATTAACTCATTTATAGTAAGCAGTACTGCGTGGCATCAGACCTACGGTTATGATATGTCATTTGGATATCTATATGGTTATGATCATACATTCTTCGATCAGTTAGATAAAGAGATTGTATTACCATATAGCAAGATTACGAAGCTTGCGGCTCAAGGTGCTCCAGAAGACTGGAGATTAGCTCCTGGTGATCAAACTGCCTTCGATGAGATAAAGAACCTGGTAAAGGGTGGAGTGATGAAGCACAGCGTATCAAACGATGTGTACCATTTCCTGAATATAAAGTGTTGCCTTAAAATGAGTTAACACATATAATGTATATATTAATGAGGAACTTATATTATGACTATGCATTTGATGTCCCCGGCCTATACTACTACTAGTACTCGTCGCCGTAAAGTAAAACTAACTAAAGCTAATATCGCTAAATGGGAAACCGAACTTCGTAAGTATAATAAGCTTATGAAGAGAATGGGTAGTGCAAAGCTTACTCTTGAAGAGTATATCGATAAGGTTCATGGTAAGATTAAACCTAAGAAGGTGTTTAAGCCTTATGAGCCTGATACTTCGGTATATGTACGTGATGCCGATCATCGTGATCGATATCCTAGTCTCGGTGATGGTTTTGGTCCTCGAGGTGC
This sequence comes from Rhodobacteraceae bacterium Water-Bin34, assembly GCA_900197625.1. Classification (GTDB taxonomy): domain Bacteria; phylum Pseudomonadota; class Alphaproteobacteria; order Rhodobacterales; family Rhodobacteraceae; genus Amylibacter. Next base: position 7,962 of record FZLS01000082.1, read on the forward strand.
TGTTGCTGCGCCGAAAGAGCGCAATGAGTATACTGGTACGTTAATTAAAGGTATCGCTACTATGCATAAGTCTAATGCCGTGCCTATTACTGATGGTGAGCAGGCTAAAGAGATTGCAAGGATGAGACGCTAATATGAATCACTTTAATCAATATGGTTATTATCTATTAGCTGACTTCTTTACCCAAGAAGAAGTTGATAGTATGTATATCGGCGGTGGCTTCTACACCGACGCGATAATGGATGAGATCTATAAAACTGCCTCAGTAAGATTAGAAGGACTTTTAGATACAGACCTTCTACCGAACTTTCATAAGGGGCAAACCTATGGTGCCAATGATAAAGAAGATATACATAGCAAGAAAGACCTTGCCTGCGAAATAGCTCTAACATTTACTATTGCTCATAGTGATAGTAATTGGCCTTTAGTACTTGATACCTCTAAGGGTCTTAAGATCATCCATACTAGACCTGGTGATGCTTTGCTTTATAAGGGATGTGAGCTATTACAGATGAGAGAGCAGAATACATTTAACGACTTTCAATTACAGCACTCTATGTATTGGAATGATCTCAATAGTGAGATCGGTAGTTTTATGAAACACTTCGATCTAGATCATCGACTTAATATGAATCTAGACTTAAACGAATTTAAAAATGGAGATAACTTGCCGTTATGGGACAACTAAACATTGCTACTGAAGAAGAGCAGCTCAACGATAGTGAGACGCAGAAGCGTCTTAAGAAATACAGAGTAGATTATAATGAAGGTAAAGGAGCTATGAGTAAAGAGTTTACTGAGCTACAGGAAGCATTAGTATTGCTTGATCGGCTTACTGACTATGGCTACGGAACTGATAATCAGATTGCTCTGTATCAATCTAACAATCTAGTTAAGATCTATACAAAAAGACAATGGACTTATAATACAAAAAACTCAATATATATCTAAAATAATATCAACTTTTTTGGGTTCTCTAATGTTATCAATAGGTTAGAGGGCCCTTTTTTTGTTGCCTTAAACCGGTTTAGTCACTATACTATGGTATAATTAGGATAAAGGATATTATTATGGATAAGAGTTTAAATGCGAATGAATGGGCAGGTAAATTTCTCAATGGAGACTTTAACGCCAAAGATGTCAGAACTCAATGTAATGCTGGTTGGTGGGACTGGTTCTGTAAAGATGAATCATTGGCTCGTAAGACTCAAGTGCTAGGTAAGAAAGTTACCAAGCTGCTAGCATCTGATAAGATCGATGGTAGTAAGGTGAGAGTATGGTTCAAGAATAACTGCCCATGTAATGGACCATTATTCGATGACATACGATTCGCTGACCTTGAGACTGGTGATTGTGTATTTACCGTAGTACCTAAAGATGGTCATACTGGTAAAGCTGAGATATGGGGACCTGAGAATAACTTTGATGGACCTTTAGTATCAGGAACCTGGAAAGATGTTAAAACTTTCTTCGGAATATAGTTGCCTTAAAACAGTAGAGTCACTATAATAATAAAATAAGGCGATTAGGTAATGCCTGCTAAAGTACCTAGAGGGTGGTGACCGAATACCCGGGCAGAGATGAGAAGGGCTGCTTATTTTAAACTTTGAGGATATATATTATGAGTCATGAATTAGAAATTGTTAACGGTGAAGCGCAAATGGCATATGCAGGAGATACTCCTTGGCACGGTCTAGGCGTTAAAGTACCTGCAGATCTATCTCCAATCCAGATGCTGGATAAAGCTGGTCTTAATTGGTCGGTTGAGAAAGAATCTTTGATTACATCTAGTGGGCATGCTGTACCGGATAAGAAGGCGCTAGTTCGTTCTTCTGATAATAAGGTACTTGATATTGTTGGTAAGGATTGGAATCCTGTTCAGAATCAAGAAGCGTTTGAATTCTTCGATGATTTTGTATCCTCAGGTGATATGGAGATGCATACAGCTGGTTCGCTCAAGGGTGGTCAGATTGTATGGGCTCTAGCTAAAGTGAAAGAGTCATTTAAGGTGTTCGGTAATGATGAAGTGGAATCTTATCTCCTTTTCTCAAACCCTCATCGTTTCGGTCAATCAGTTGATGTTCGTTTTACTCCTATCCGAGTAGTATGTAATAACACTTTGACTCTTTCACTGCAGACTAAATCAGAGACAGCTGTTAAACTTAACCACAAGAAAGCATTTGATGCTGACCAAGTAAAAGAGATGCTTGGTATTGCCTCCTTTAAACTACAGCAGTATAAAGAGATGGCAGAGTTCCTAGGATCGAAGCGATTCGATGGTAAGACATTCAATGAGTATCTTACTAGCCTGTTCCCTAGTTACTCTAAAGCAGAGGGCGTTACTGTTTCTAAACCTCATCAGCGAGTTTTAGAATTAGTTGATACCCAGCCTGGTGCTGAGTTTGCAGCTGGATCTTGGTGGAGTGCATTTAATGCAGTAACATACTTCACTGATCATGAGCGAGGACGTGATGCTGATGCGCGTTTGCAATCTGCATGGTATGGTCAGTCTAAAGGTCTTAAACTTAAGGCATTAGAGTCAGCCATTGAGTTTGCTGAGGCGGCTTAAGCCTCATAAACTTATCTCAACCCCGGCGGCCTCTGGCCGCCGGTATCTTTTTGAGGGGCATAAATAAAGATATGATTACTAAATGGCAGACTGGCCCGGTTACTGTATATGATGGCGTATTTCAGAATAATGAAATAGAAATTATGGATCAATGGTTCGGTGAATATACACACTGGGGCCTCGGATATGATAAGCAAGAGTATGGAGCAGCATCAGCTACCTTAGGTAGATCTCTAAAGTGGGATCAATGGTCAGGGCTGCATAAGATTATTGATGATGCTCAAGTGATAATGCGCCGCAGACTTATTGGTGAAGGTATGGATGTTCCATTTTTTCATAGAGCGTTTATTAACAACTTTAAGTTCGGCGACTCACCTATGTTCCATCCTGATGGAGGCGATCCTAGAGGTGTAACGTATATGGTATACCCTAACAGGGCCTGGGATCTAAACTGGGGAGGGTTTACTGCATTTGCAGATGATGATGATAATGTTATTGCTGCAATTAATCCTAAGCCTGGTCGAGTAGTTTCCTTTCCTGTAACTGTTAATCATTGCGGCGTAGCACCTACTAAAGTGCATAAAGGGTATGGCAGGTTTAGTATTGCATATCAATCACCCAACTATACGACTGATCCAAAAGATCTTAAACCTTGTAAGCCAGAAGATATAGAGAAGACATCTATGGTAAGTATCTACGGTGATTCATATAGGAGGCTACTATGATTAAGTTTTATAAAAAAATTAAACTCCGATTTAAGATCTGGAGAACAATGCGTAAATTGAGGAAGGACGATCCGTTTATCTATGAAGAGTGATTATATTCTAGTTAATGGCTGCAGTTTTACTTATGGTATTGGCTTAACTAAAGAGCATGGCTCAGAAGAGATGCTCTCTAAACGTTA
>FZLS01000122.1 GCA_900197625.1 Rhodobacteraceae bacterium Water-Bin34
AACTTGTTTTATCGCTGCAGCAAGTTTCTATTTTGTAAAAAATAGGGATATGAAATCAAGTAACATTTAAGCGCCCTACTCCTGCACTTCTCGACATTATTCTAACAATAACACTGATTGATATAATTATTAATACAAGGGCCAGTGTGACTGCACTAGAATGTTGGGCCATATCTTGTTCCTGATAGCTAAATATCAGGCCAGTCAGAACCATATTTCCAGGTGAAATTAACAAAATTATCAAAGACAATTCACGCATGGCTGTAATAAATGTCAATAACATACCGGCAACAAGGCCGCTCATTGAAAGTGGTATAATAATGCGCAGCATTCGTCTAAACCAACCAATGCCTTGAACCCGAGCTGCCTCTTCTAAAGACTGATGAATCTGTAAGATAGCTGCAATTCCAGTTCTCGATGTAAATGGTAAATTTTTTATAACTGTTATTAAAATCAAAATTGTAAACGTTCCATATAAAGCAGGAATTGGCCCTATGCTTGTTGAGAACATACCAATATAAATAGCTCCTAAAGCAATTGAAGGAAATATATATGGAGCAAAAGCAATTGATTCTAGCCATTTTGATAATCTAGCGCCACGACCTCTTACTACAGCATAACCCACAAGTAGTCCCAAAATTCCATTAAATATGGCTGCTGCGAATCCCAATTTAATTGAATTAAAGAGTGCACCTAAGATACCACTGTTATGAATAATTCCAGGTTCACCATACGCCAGGCTTACGTCACCCTGACCTTTCCAAAAATACGTGGTTAGATTTGATAAACTATAATCTCCTGGAATTAAAGTTAGAGACTCCCAAAGTAATAAGATCAAAGGCAAAGCAACTGTGATACAAAGAAATAAAATAAGAAGTATTGTGACTGGCCATCGCATTTTTCCAAGATCGCTTTCACTCTTTCTAAATCCTTTTCCTGTCATTGTTACATAACTTTTGCGTACACCAATAATTCGACTATTAATCCAAATAAATGAGATAGCTAGAACAATTAAAACCAGTGCTAAGACAAACGCATCACCCTGATTTCTAGCATTTATTGAAGCATATATTTGTGTAGAAAAAGTAAAAAATCGCACGGGTAAACCAAGCAATGCAGGGGTGCCAAAAGTACCGAGAATTCTAATAAATGTTAATACAATTGCTGACCCAATTGCGGGCATTAATAAGGGCATAGTAATAACACGGATACGCTTCCATTTACCCATACCACTTGCAGCACCTGCCTCTTCAAGCTCGCTATCTACTGTAGCTAGAGCCCCTGATATCAATAAATATGCATATGCGTAGTAATGCAGTGCTAGTGTAATCACTATTGGAAAGAATCCATAAGCCACCCAATCTGGAGCTTGGATACCAGTTAAATATGTCAGCAGTCCCTCTGAACCACCTATGCGATCATTTTTAAATAAACTTAGCCATGCTATTGCCATAACCCATGATGGCATCATGTATGGTATTACAAGCATACCACCAAAAATACCTTTAAAATATACATTGGTTCTTACCATTAACCAAGCAAGGCAAAACCCAACCGTTAATGCAATTGTGGTTACAGCTAAACCCATTTTTAAACTGTTAAGAAGCGGTTTGTAAAAAAGCGCTGCGGATATAGGCTGATTAAATACTCGGTCCAAATGAAAAAGAGTAAACTCACCAACTACACCATCAGGCTTATAAGAAAGATCATAGCTTTGAAACGTTAAGGCATCTTTAATAATTTGCAATAAAGGCACCAATACCACGAAGCTTAGGAAACAGAGAGCTAATAAACCAATGATCAGTTCAGGCCTATTTTTTAGTCTATACGATTGATAAAAAATATTACGAATAGACCACATACTAGGTTTGTTTTTGCCTGATGATAATGACATCATTCTAACCCACTTTATTTCGTAGATTTTCCAGCGTTTCAGGGTCAAAAAAACTTAATGAATCAAGTTCAAAATTAACCCAAAGCCTTGAATTCTCAGGTAACGTGATAAAGCCATTTTGTAGTAATGTAAGAGGGATATCTCCTGCTTTTACTTCTATAATTGTATTAGCGCCAGTTGGTTGAGTAATTCCTGTTATGACTTCTTGCCAGCCCTTTTTTTTAGTTTCGGATACTTCAATTTTTTCTGGCCTTACTCCAACAATTAAACTTCCCTTTTTGTTTGCAATATTACTAGGTAACGAAATTTGAATCCCACCACATTTAATGATGCCATTATCAATTTTACCTTCAAATAAATTTATACCAGGATCTCCAATAAACTCTGCTACAAAAATATTAGCTGGGTGGTGATAGATATCATATGGTGAACCTTCTTGCATAATTCGACCTTCATTCATGATTATCACTCTATCAGATAAAGTTAGGGCTTCTATTTGGTCATGTGTCACATAAACAGTCGTTGCATTTAAATCACGGTGTAGGCGTTTCAAACTAGCACGCATTTCTGTTCGTAATTTTGCATCTAAATTAGATAAAGGCTCATCCATGAGTAGAATTGTCGGCCTTAGAGCAATCAATCTTGCTACTGCTACTCTTTGTTGTTGCCCGCCAGAAAGTTCAGACGGGTAACGCTCTGCATATCCTGTAAGCTGAACCATTTCTAAAGCATTCTTTAAACGGTTTGAAATCTCATCTTTTGATATCTTTTGCTCTTTCAGCGCTAAAGTAATATTTTTTGCAACTGTCATATGCGGCCATAATGCATAACTTTGAAATATTAGTCCAAGATGTCTTGCCTCTGGTGGAATAACCACACCATCATTACGTGAAAAAACAACTCTATCATCTAATTTTATCATCCCTTGGTCTGGCTCTTCTAAACCAGCTATCATTCGAAGAGTCGTAGTTTTACCACATCCTGATGGCCCAAGTATTGTTAAAAATTCTCCAGGTTCGACTGTGAGGTCGAGGTTTTTAACCACGACCTCTTTACCATAGGACTTTACGATCCCGTTAAGAAGTATTTGTCCCATTTAAGCGTCCCTTATTGGCTTGAGTAGATCATCCAAAAATCACGCAATTTAGGCCCCTGTTCCCACATAAATTTAGCAGATACATTCCAACCCTTCATTTCATCCCAAATTTCACCGCCTTGCGGCAATGGGACATCACTACGTGGGCTAACTGACCCTGCATCATGATATGGGGCTAAACCTTGAAGTAAATCAAAGCTTGCACCTTCAATATATGGTTTATCAAGTTTTGTATCAAGATTGATGTCAGTGCTTCCTAATAAATAAGCTATTAATACTTTTGCAGCATTTGGATTAGGAGCATGTGCGCCAATTGACATAAAGTTAGGGTAAACAAGTCTAGCAACTGGATCCAGATCAGATACGATTGCATTTACATTTCCCTTAGAGTCATTTCGTGAAATATATGTCATATTTCCCATCGCAATCAGTGCATCATCTTGCCCAGCTTTACCCGCAGCATCTGCTAGCTTAGAGCCTGACTTATATATGACTATATCATTCTCTAACATTCTCTTAACGAATTCGTACCCAGCATCTGGCACACCATCACTTAGAACTATATCTTCACCAGTTAGCCTCTTATAAGCTGCTGCCATTTCCTCTGGTTCTTGAACTAATGTTGCAAGACCCATTAATGAAGATCCCGATGACATTGGATTTTTTATACCAACACGCCCACGGTATTTTTCTTGAGTTAATTCCCAAACGTTGCTTATTGGTGCACCGTCAGGATGTACTCCAGTGTTATAGAAGAATACCATGGCTTCATTAACACGGATTAATAATGGATCACGGTTTTCTGATGGAATTCGATCTACATAATGCGAAGGAACGTAATTAAAAATTCTGTTTTTTCCTAAAAGCTCATACATCACCTGGCCTGAATTGCCCGTTGTAATAACATCAGCTGTAAAAATACCTGCATCTTGTTCACGCACTGTTTTCTCAATCGTTTTTACTGAACCAAGATCATAAACTGTTAACTTGATTCCAGGGTAAAGAGCTTCAAAATGATCAACCAATTTTGCAATTCTTCCAGAAGCTGTATAAACAGAGACCTCACCCTCTTTTTTTGCTGCAGCAACAATTTCATCCCAATTTTCTTGGCCAGTAGCATGAGCCCCTAGTGAATTTTCCATCAACCATGCATCAAGCTTTGCTGATATTCCATCAGCTACAGAAAATGTTGCCGTTGTTGAAAACAAAGCAATTGCAGCAGCTTTTGAAAGTGTTTTTAAAAGATATCGTTTTGTTAACTTCATATTTAACTCTCCCTAATTTTTATATTTTTTTGTGTAATTATATCGAACACTAAATCGTTTCAGACATCAATAACGAATGTTCGTTTTTATTCTATATTGCTTATATATTCAGAAAATATTACTTATATTTTTAAAATAATAAATTAAGATACGTGATAAATATATTATTATGACTTTAAAAATTGAAAGTATTTTAGAAATATCTAATAAATATGATGCAATTGTATTTGATCAATATGGCGTTTTGCATGATGGAAAAATTCCATATTTTGGCGCAATCGAATGTCTAAGTACTTTAAAAAAAATTGGCCTAAAGTTAGCAGTTCTTTCAAACTCAGGGAAGCGAAGTAATCCTAATAAAAAAAGAATTTCAGATATGGGATTTAATGCATCATTTTTTGAAAACATTATGACAAGCGGTGAAGCGCTTTGGGGTGATGTTGCTAATGAATTCATTGCGGAGAAAAAGTTCTTTCCTATTGAGCGCAATTTCGGTGATGCTGAAGATTGGGCAAGTGGATTGGATATTTTACTTACAAATTCAATAGACTCCTCTGAAGCTGTTTTATTAATGGGCATACCAGATGGAGATGGTCTTCAAGAGTGGCAGGCCATATTAGAAAAAGCTATTAAGTTAGGACTACCTTTATACTGCTCTAACCCAGATCTTTTAAGTCCACGTGCAGATGGAAAATTGATTACTGCAGCAGGTGCTTTAGCGCATAATTACATTAAATTTGGAGGTAGTGTAACATTTTATGGAAAACCTCATAAACAAATTTTTAAAAATTTACAGAACCTACTTAAAGTCAAAAACATTTTAATGGTTGGCGACAGTTTAGAGCATGATATTCTTGGTGGAGCTAATATTGGATGGGATACATTACTTATTCAATCTGGTATACATGCACCAGAATTTTCGAATGGAAATCATCCAATCGTATTAGAAAAGTTAATTAGTATGAAAAAATGTAAACCGCCTACATTTCTTATTGAAAGTGTAAAATGAACGTGAGAATAGAAAATTGAATAAATCAATTATATTTGTTACGGGCCTATCTGGCGCGGGTAGATCAGAAGTCATGAAAGCTTTAGAAGATCTAGATTTCTTTTGTATTGATAACTTACCACTGGAATTACTTCATAACCTTACTGAACTTAACAGTCCTTCTACTGAAACAGAGCAACGCTTAGCAGTGTCTTTAGACGTCCGAGGAAATAATTTTTTTACTAAATTTCTTTCAACAATTGATAACTTAGAAAACTCTGCGTCACCACATACTATTTTATTCCTTGACTGTGCAGATAATGTATTAGTTCGACGTTACTCTGAAACCCGCCGCCGACATCCAATACATGCTGCTGATAGCTTGCTCGAATGTATATCTAAAGAACGCGGTATGCTTTCAGAAATTAGAGCACGTGCCAATTTTGTTCTTGATACCTCATCTATGAAAACTCATGAGTTACGTAATCGTATAGGTAAATTAGTTTTGAATCGAGATGTAAACTCTGAGATTATTTTAAATGTGATGAGTTTTGGATACAAAAACGGTGTACCATTAGATGCAGACTTTATGTTTGATGTTCGTTTTCTTGACAACCCTTACTATCAATCTGAATTACGAACAAAAACCGGTCTTGATATTGCAGTATCTGATTATGTATTTTCTCAATCAGAAGCTAGTGAAGTGGTTGAAACCATTTCAAATTTAATGAAACATTGGATACCCTTACATTCACAAGCAGGTAAAACATCTCTAACTATCGCAATTGGCTGCACTGGAGGTCAACATCGATCAGTTGCGATAACCGAAAGGTTATCTCAAATCTTATCATTAAAATTTGACTCAGTTACTGCAATACATCGGGATCTCTCAAATATATGACATGGACGTCAAATAATTGGTGTTGCAGCAGTTTCCATACGCCAGAACAAATCATCTTTTTTCAAAATTGTCATCATTAGAGTTTCTTTGGCACCACTAGCAAATTTATTTAACTGATGAATAATTAATATCCCATCATTCTCATAAATAGATTATTTATGATCAATTTTGTCATTTTTCATAATGTTTTTAAAAACTCAACTGACATTCTGATTTTACATTACTCTTCCATTTAAATAAAAATGAAATTCAAAATTAGTGTGGTATAAATCTAGTAAAGCTTGTGCATCATTATTGTTCCAGGCATTTTCCTACTTATCAAAAAGTAATAATATTTTCTCTGTTCGTGGTTTCTGGTATAATTTATTTTAAAGCCCTTGACAAAAATGCTTTTGTCTCCACTTTTTTTGGATGAGTAAAAATTTGCTTGGGAG
>FZLS01000256.1 GCA_900197625.1 Rhodobacteraceae bacterium Water-Bin34
TAAAAAAAGGGAGCCGAAGCTCCCTTTCTCTGTTAACTATTAGCTAACTTATTAAAGTATGATAACGAATCATCGTCATCTGTATCATCCACAGCTTGTGGTGTAAAGCTAGGTTGCTGTGGTGCAGGTTCTGGTGCAGTATTAAACGTTGGAGCTGAAGCAGTCTCATCAAGAGATACAGCTTCGGCTGTTGTCATAACAGCACCTTCTTCACCAAGCACTCGATTTAATTTAGCTTTGAGCTCATCATAAGTTTTAAAGTTCTTAGGATCAGTAATCTCAGCCAGACTATATAGAGTATTATATACAGACTCAAGTTTAGAATCATCATCATATAGTGCACGTTGACCAGCAAACTCAGACTTATCATAGTTACGGTAACCCGCTACTTGTTGGATCTTAAGTTTAAAGTCAGCACCTTCCCAGAAATCATAAGGATTTACTGGAGTCTCATCAGCAAACGCTGGTTGCATAACATCCATAATCTTATCAAAGATTTTCTTACCGAATGTGTAAAGAAATACTTTACCATCATTTGAAGGATTAGAAGGATCAGATACGACCATAATGTTTGACACATAATGCAAACGACGTTTACGATTACGTGCGATTTCTTTGTCTTCATCACGACCAGAATTCCATAGAACACTATTCATTTCTGAGACAGGATCATCTTTACCAATAGTAGTCAAAGAGTTTTCGATATACCATTGACCAGTTGGTCCTTTAAAACCATGATCCCAGTAACGAACCCATGGAAGATCTTCACCTGCAGGTGCAGGCAAGAAGCGAATAACAGCATAGCCATTACCAGCTTTATCAACAGTTGGTTTCCAGAATCGGTCATCAACATATGATTGTTTTTGTGAACCACCTACAGCCTCAGCTGCTGCTGTGAGTGATGCGATATCAGTACGATTACGTTTTAGATTTGCAAAAGACATTTATGTTTTCCTTGTATTGCAGTGTATGTTTGTGTGATTTGATATATGTTATTATAACACATATCGCCTACGATGTAAACACTTTAAAGATAATTTTTTTCATTTTATCTGTATTCACGTTCATCAATAAGCTATATTTCCGGATCTTACGTGACACATCTGGCCACAATATAGGATCCGAAACCGTCTTGTCCGCCCTACCCATAAAGTTAGTTAACTTATTTAGAATAACAACTGACTCTATATTTATATCGTTTGATAAGTAGGACTCAACAACTTTTGGATATTGGTTGCCGAGTTCGAACAGCTGGTCAAAACTTTTTACATTTACTTTCTCAAGATCCTGTTGAAAGTTATATCCCATGGACTCTGTTCTTTTTTGCCAATCACGATATACTTGTTCATTACTAAGCATATCGCCAACCCAATTATTATCCGCAACAAAGTGTGCAGCATAATAATTAATCAGCTCGGGTGGTGTATCGAACATTCTGCCTATCTTTGCAAAGAAATATTTGTCTTTACGTTTCCAAAAGGTTTGTGGTTTAGCAGATGTTTTATAATTATATTTAGGTGCATTATAAGACTCATTCTCAAAATGCAGTTTCAAAGACTGATAGTATCTATAAGCTTCAAACGGTTCCATTATCATACCGGTGTTCTCTCATATTAATTGCACGATCAATGTATACTATGTGCCATTCCTTGGAATATACATCAAGAGCAGCAAATGATTCGTGTGAATGATCTGCTGCATCCATTAGACTATGAAAACCAGCAGGCATTGCATCCAGCTGGCCGATGATATCTCGGTTAAGAGTTAAACATCTTTTTACCTTCATGTCTCTTTCATCCATATAGGTAAATGTGTATACTCTATTCTCGAGCATCTCTATTAAATCAAATTTGTCATAGTGCAAACTCATATGGGAAGTCTGGCTCCTCCGCCTTTTATTGCGTTCATTTCAAGTGCTTCAGCTTCAATCTTACTTATAATGATTGGACTTAGAAGTCGCTTAATATCTTCGGGTGGCAATTCACGTTCTTCACATACAATAAGTACTGCATCAATATAAGGTACTGAAAGCTTTTTTACTTTCTCTTCAACCATTGTCGAAAAACGTTTCTTTGTTATGATGGGTGTACTATTTTCCCCATTTGTAGAAGTGATGATCGTCGATGGTTGTAATGTAATCAA
>FZLS01000105.1 GCA_900197625.1 Rhodobacteraceae bacterium Water-Bin34
TATTTCTGATGTTTGTCATCGACACTAAGCCGTTTTGTGCGCCGTATGTTTGATAGACAAGTTGTTGCATTTGTAGGGCTTGGTTAAGCGCCATTGCTTTTTCCTCTTCCCTGCCAGTGCCTAATCCGACATTGATCATCACGTCCATTGAGCCATCCCAGATGCGTGGATCTACAGGCACAAACGAGCCGTTCATTCGCATCATTTGCTCTTCGTCAATATTCTTGTGTGTCAGGCGCAACATAAGGCCAAACAGGTCTTTCATGCCGTCTGCAAGGTTTCTCACCATTACTTCAGTTTGACCAGCTCCAGCCTGTATTGTGGCCTGCACAGCCGCCTTAGTTGTAGACTGCATTGCATCTGGGTCTAACCCCATAGAGGCTCTGGATACGCCTGTTTTCGTCTCTACGAGGCCATCCAGATAGGTTAATGCGTTTAATGTCTGCCCAGCGTGAAATGGTACTGATAAATCCTGCACTTGACCAATTTGTTGCATACGCACAATTGAGCCAATTTCATTGTTTAGTAAGTCATCAATATTAACGCCAGATGTTACTGCCATACGCGGATTATTCGTCATTGCGACGTTATCTAATATACCACGTAAAACTGATGTTGCCGCATCTTGATCATCCATAACAATCTCAGCTAGGGATCTGCCGTAGAAAGTGTGTGGCTCTGGGTCTATCTCAAATTTAGCAAATGGGCATTCGTCGCATGGCTCTAAATCAAGCAACTTATACTTTGTGCCGCCACAAGTTATTTTATGTAAAATTGGTACGCCAGTTCCATCCGCATCAATACGCATATAAGCCTGCGTAATAGTCACGTTTTGCATAGCTGGATCTGCTGGATCTTCATCACTAAAATCAGTGTCGTATCCACGTCTGGCAAATTCCTCGCTAGATGACGTATCGCCGCCACCATCAAAACTGTCTAATCCAAAAATTTCATCTGGGTCAAAACCCATCGCAATTGCGTCGCCAGCTCTCATTTCTGTTCTGTGAGCCACCACATACGCATCCTTTAGTGTACGTGCGTCACGACTAATGAAAAATTCCTCTGGCGGTACACTTTCAATGCACAACTCGCCTTTTTCTTTTTGGCGGCTAATCTTTGCACTGTGAATAGGCATCTGCATCTCCATGCCCATTTCATCAATCTCAATCGCCATTTCCACGCTGTGTTCCAGCACTGTCACGTCATCTGCATCGATTAGGTATGTGTACTCATCGTCAGATAAATCTGTATATGTGAATATTTCAGCTTCTGGATATGTCATCCAATATGCTTTAACTATGCCCTGTTTCTTAACAAGTGCATCTTGGAATGCATCGTTAATTACGCGATAACCATTTAATCTGGTAAATTCGTGGTGCATAAATTCTGTCGCTTGATCTGCCATAGCTACATCTTCAGCGCCGCGTGGTATGTATTCCACTGGCTTTGCAGTGCTTAGGAATATACGCATTAAACTTGGCTTCACAGCTCTTACAGTGTCACGCACTTTTGTAGCCACAACACTACTGCGACCAGCTTCGTGACCTAAGTGAACCTCACCATCGTAATATTCTTGTGCCTTAATTCTATCTTCAGCAATTTCGCCCTCGACAAAAGAAACTGCATCCTCAATGGCATCCGAAACTATACCCTCGATTTCAATTATAGATTTTGGTTTTAGTTCCATGTTTTTTCCTTAATTAATAATCAGCGACCAAAGAAGCCTAGAGCTTGTCTGCGTTTTTCTTCTATTAGATTTCTGCCTTCGTCAGTAGTAGCCGCAACTCCAGCAGTACCAGCAGACATTACGTTAGGTGGTATTTGACCAGTTGGGTCTATGCTAGATCTAGCTCTTCCGCCTGATATTACGTTTGCACCACCTTGTATAACTGGTGCATTCATAAGTGTTCTAGCTGTGTTTGTTCTGCCCAATGCCGCAAATAGTGTTTGTATCAGTCCAGAAAATGCTGGTGTGGAATTTGATGTGTTTTTAGCTCCACCTGTAGCCTTAGCTGATACAACTGCAAACTGGTTAATTAGCTTAATATCTTCTGGCGAAAATAATGCTTTTAACATTGTCTGATTTTTTTTCATTGTAGCCCATTTTGTTAAAAACTTTGTTCCAGAAAATGTGACGCCATCGACGCCTTCACTGCTTACATCATCAACCAAATTTAAAAACGCCTCTTGCTTTATTGCGGCAAAGTCTGCTGGCGGCAATTGCTTCTTGAGGGAAATTAAATCTCTAGTAATATTTCCTGCTGACATTAACTTATTGTTTGACGCTCCAAGTATAAACTTAGCCGCGCCCTCTGGCGGAACAACTAAAGCTAATTTTTCGCCATCTCTACCTTGCCTCGCAGTAAGTGTTTTTAGTATGCCACCCTTAGTATCCCACAAACTTTTAAAATCACTATAGTTTAAAATAGCCTTACTCCAAGCCGCAACAGTGTTTTGATCTCCTGCTATCAATGCCTCATCAGCATATTCTTTTAGTTTTTGATCAAATAAATCTCTTGCTTTTTTACCAGCTCGAGCATCAACAGGATCACTGATATTATTAAACTGTGTTCGAATTGCAAACAGTTGCTTAATATCTCCACCCTGACCTAAAACATCATCAATTTCATCCAATATTGAGTTTGTCATAGGCGTTGTCGATAAGTTAAATTCTTGCCTTACTCCACCTCTCAAGGTATCGCCAAAGTCGCCCCTCACAAGCCCCAAGTTAGCATTACCTGTATTTCTGGCGGCTGTGTATAAATTGTCAGCTTCTCTTTTAGCTTGGTCTAATGACTTTACTAAAGTGTTTTGCACTTGAGCGCCACCAAGCCCTTTTTGAGTAAGTACACTGCCGCCGCCTGCTAATTTCTCTTGGATTAGTGGCACGTTTTCTAGTATTGCCTCCTTAGCGGCTTCTCTTTGACCAGACATAACTCTTTCAGCATCAGCGCCGTATGCGCCTTTTTCTGCTAAATCTTCAAATAACTGAGTGCCTTTTGAGCCTGTAACTTGTCCTGCTGTTAATGGTATTGGAGCTGGTAAAGATGACGCCTCAGATAAACGTCCAGCTTGTGTTGGGTCAACGCCAGCATTAACTCTAGCTTGAAAATCTTGTGCCAGCTCTTTCGTAACTTGGTCTGGATCTAGCCCAGCCCTAGTTAGCATCGCCTTAATTCGTGGCTTCATTAGGCCATCTTCGCCAATAACTGACTTTGGGTTTTGCTTAAATGACTTTGCCACAAATTGTAATAATTCACCAACTTTTGCCCCAGCCGCGCCGCCGCCTGCACCAAATACTAAATCGCTAAACTGATAATCGTCACCAGTAAGGTATGAGCTTACACCTTCGACTAAACCAGCCTCGGTTGCGCCGATAGTCGCGCCACCTAGCATCCTTTTAATTGGAGCGCCTAAGAATTGTAATCCTTTGGCAACAGGGCTGGCTAACGCCGCCGCGCCAGACCCAATCATAACATCAGTCGTGTCTAGGCCAGCAGGATTTGGATAAAACCTGTTAAATTGACCAGTTTCCTTGCCATCACGATAGACAGGCGCTGTGACAACTAGATTGCCATACTGGTCTTTATCAAACGTAGCCTTTGGTAGAATGTTCTTTATGCCCATTTCTAATCGGTCATCGCTTGCAGTAGTAGAAAGCAATGCAACTAACTTGGCACTCTTATCAGCAGGCAAACCCAAGTTTGCGTTAAACGCTGTCGGAATAAAATCTTCGCGCTGTCCGCCCTTAAACCAATCAACAGTCTTTTCGACCATTCCTTTTGGTGTTTCTTTTTTTACTACATCGGCTAACACCCTTTTTATTTCTTCTTCGGAAGTATCTTCTGGGAAATAAATTGGTTTATCTCGGCCTTTTATATATATTTCTCTCATGGCAACTGTATTTCCAATTCACCTGTTTCTGAGTTATACACTTCTTTACCTTTTTCTTCTGGTGCGTCTATTCCATATTTTGATTTTAAAGTGTCCATTCTAGCTTCAATCTGTAGCTTATCTTCAAGTTCTCTGATACGTTTATTCATTTCTGGCAAATTGGACATATCGCCTCCAGCGTCCATCCAATCATTTATAATTCTAGATCTAGCAATGTTGAAGTTGTTCTTTTCTATCATAATGCCAACTATAGCTTGATTTGCCTCTTGTGAGTTAGTTAGTCTACCCAAACCATCAATCATACCTTGAAATTCTATATCTGATGTAGAACCAGAACCTGCAACTCTTAATGTGGGTGCAACTCTCTTTATAATAGACTGCCTTAATGCAGAAACATCGTTAAATTCTGGAAACATTTCTGCAAATCTGCCAACTATAGCCCCAGTTGGTGCTTGGCCTGCTAAGTCAAATAAAACTTTTAAGTCCATATTAACTTCAGTTGCTTTAGCACCAGCCGCCATTTGCGCGCCTAATTCCTCACCTTTAGCTCCATATATTTTCTCAAGAAACTTTTGATTTCCCTTTTCGCCTAAATTTATCGTCGTACCAGATTTTATTTGAGCCAACGCCTCTTCATGGCTCATTCCCTTATCTCTCATAAACTTATAATTTTTCATTAAGTTTGTGCTTTTATCTTTAGGGTTTAATCTGTTTGCCGCAATTGCAGATAATACATTGCCAGCCGCACTTGGGTTAGCTCTAATTATTGCCGCCATGTCAGCCATGCCATTAGCTTCAAGATATTCAATTGTCTTATTAACGTCACCAGCTTTAACTCTTTGTGCGCCGCGTTGCCTAATAGCCTCGCCGCCCCTCAGCTCTGGTAAAATTAGTGGGTCTAATGCCTGTGCAAAATTTTCCAAGCCAGATAATCCTGTTGTGCTGGATCTTTGGTTAAACTTATCAAATAACCCAGCTAGGCCAGTTCTTGGCTGTGGTTGCTGTTGCATCTGAGTTTGCCCACCGCCAGTTACTAAAGGATTAACTTGCTTTTGAATTACCTGTTGCTGTTGCACTGGGTAATTCCTTTGCATATTTGTTTCTTCTAGTGGGTTTCTACTTGGAAATCCTATCATTAGCTTCTTGCTCCCATTACATTAGCTCCGAGCTGTAAGTAGTTGAAAAGGCCAGGTTTCATGCTGTTTGTGGTTGATGATTGATTAGGTGTTGCACCCAATGCCGCCAGTGGCGCAGACAGAGCCGCAAGTGGAGATCCAGTGTATCCTGCATATTGAGCCTTAGCCGCATCAATAAGTGCCTGTTGCATTCCCTGTTGTAGAATACCTTGTTGCGCCTGTTGATTTTGAATTGCTTGACCAGTGCCAAATGCCTGTTGACCTAATGCACCCATTTGATTAGCCGCCTGCAACTTAGCTTGGTTTGCATTAGCTAATGCATTTTGGTTGGCAATTTGTGCAGACATTGCATTGGTTGCTCCATATTGATTTGCTTGGTTTAGAGCCGCCATGTTTGATAAAGCCATCTGGTTAGATGCACCTGAGCCAAATTGAGCCGCTTGGTTTTGCGCCGCCATATTTGCCGCCGCCGCTTGATTTGCGGCTGTTGCTCCAAATTGACCAGCCTGATTTAGTGCCGCCTGATTTGCTAAGTTTGATTGCTGACCAAATCCAGCAGTAGTTGTGCCAGCCGCTAAATTTGCCTGCTGGTTAGCTAATGCCGCTTGCTGGGCTGTTCCTATGTCCTGCATAGCCATCTGCTGTGCTTGAGTGTATCCAGCTTGTCTGAGGCCAGATGCAGTTCTAGCCGCCTGTTCAGCAAACGCACGATTTGTTTCAGCCTCGGCAATCCCTTGACGAGATCCGCCAAATGCATTCGCAGATGTTGCCTGAGCGCCCAATTGGTTTTGAGCCATTAATCTTGATCGCTCAATGTCACGTAATGACTGATCTACAACTTGGCTCTCAAATGGATTTGTGTATGCGCCTAGATTTGTATTTGCTAATTGACCAGCTTGCACGTTTTGAGCCGTGACTGTCGGAGATTGCCCGATAGTGGACGCCCCATAATTTGCGCTAGTCATTGCGCTTGGGTTGTATCCAGTGGCCTGAGCGTTTGCCGCATTATATGCAGTTGGCCTTACAGCCATTGGCGCAAAGTTCATTGCCTGCTGAGTGCCTTGCATCGCCTGCTGTAATCCGCCAGCCGCCGCTTGGTTAACATTAAAGTTACCTTGTGGCGCTATTGTCGGGGTGAGTGCTTGGGCTTGTTGCCCATAAAAACTTCCCTCTTCACCACGTCTAGGAAAATCAACACCAGCAACGCCGCCTTGCATCATACTGTTAGAATCAAAGCCAAGTTTTAAAGGCTGTCTGTTTTGATTTCCAGAAGCAATACCTGTTATTCCAGACGCCCTAGCATCAGCCATTGCCGATCCCTGCGGCCTCATTTGTCCACCACCAGCCATATTAAGCCTCTTTTCTTTTATAATTTGTCATCTTATTCATTACGCTCTAACCTATTGAAATCATTACCTAAATCCTGGGCCACCACTATTTACTGTACTTGCTTTATCTGTGGATTTTCCAGACGAACCAGCAGTATTGCCCCTATCCCTATTAGACATTGCGGCAAGATTTGCGCTTCTTTTCTTCTTACTTCTACTTGACGTTGGTGGAGGTGGGGAAGACATTGCCGCCTGAGCCGCCGCAACTGCCGCCGCCTGACGTTCAGCTTCCGCTACTTGAGCCGCAATTATTCCAGCTTCCGCCCTTTCTTTTTCTGCAAGTTTCTTATTGAATGCTGATTGCATATCAACACCTTTTTCAAAGTCTAACGCGCTAATTACTTCTGCACCCATGTTTGCTAACGTGCTTGGCACGCCTGTTAAATTTGTTATATTACCTTTGATCAAAGATCCGCCGTAAGAGCCACCAACATTGTCTGGGCGAGGTATCATGTTTCCACTTTCATCTTCATAAAGACCCTGCAAGAAACGACCCTTCGATGGGTTGTTAAAACTTGTTGGCATAATGTTAGTAACATTTTTAATGCCATCCATCATACCCATGTTAGCAACACCCATCATATTCATAGCTATATCTTCTTGGGCAATTCTTTGCTCTTGGGATAAATTATTCATTTGCTCTGGCGTCATTGTATTTCCGATAGTGTCTCTTCTCGGATTATAATTATCGGAAGATATAACGTCAGCTAAATCTTGCATTTCTTGTGCGCCTAGTTTTGCACCAAATGAATTATTCTTAGACATTTCATCTAATAAGCGCTGATAATTATCGTCACTTCGAGATTGTCTTCTCATATCCACCATATCTTGAACGGCAGGATCTACATTCATTCCACCTAAATCACCTGACGCGGCTGGCTGTGTTGACATGATTGGAGATCCATTTGCGTCGTAACCAATTACAACATTTGCAAAGCCGCCATTTGGATTATTGTAGTACGAGCTATTCGCCCCATAATTATTAGTGTTTGCTCTAAAACTTGGGTTTTGCCCCTGCATCTCCATAGCCACGCCACTCGCTGGGCTTGCCCTGTAAGCGCCACTTGGGTCAAATCCAGTATATGGGTTTACAAAGAAACTATCTAATAATGCTTTTTGATTTGGCCTAAAATAACCTAACGTATCAACTGCATCTTGGAACATTGGAGCTGATGAATAACCTGTCACACCATTTGCGTAAGTTTGTGGCGCACCCATGTTACCCATAATATCTGTCGGGCTTGTCGGTGTAGCCATGCCAAATGCATTTGCAGTATCAGCCGTATTTTGAAACGCCGCCTGTTGCATTGGATTGAAAGCCGCAACATCTGCGCCGTAATATGGTGTAAACCCAACTTGTGATATTGCGTCTGCCTTTGCTAAATTAGCCTTAGCCGCATTCTCTATGTATGCTGGTACTGTTACTTCTGAAGTGGTTGAGCCACCTTTTCCGCCTGACATTATGTTAACTCCTTAATGTATGAGGAATGTAGTTGATCCCAACCATGTTCCGATAGTGGTTTTTTCCATCCTGCACGACCTGTCATCGTCAATGCGCTACAGCCTTGAGCCTTTGCCCAATTAATTACGTCAGTGTGCATATCCATTATTTGATCCA
>FZLS01000070.1 GCA_900197625.1 Rhodobacteraceae bacterium Water-Bin34
ATCTGTTCCGCTCTTTGTTAATCTACCGTATTCAACACCATCAGCTTTAAGGATTATATGATTTGTTCCATTATCTAATGTGATATTACCTTCTGAATTAACTGTAAATGCACCTGATGTGATAGCGAAAGGATCACTGCCTGCACTAATTTCTCTTGTCGACGCGTCGAAGATAGATTCAATCTCTCCGATGGCTCCAACCAAAGTAGCTTTATGTGATGTAGTTAATGATGTTACATCACCAATATCACCTTGGATTTCTACGATACCTGCTGATGCGTTAGTAGCTGAATACCCTGTTGCATCATTAATAGTTGTTACATCGCCAAGTTCTGCTCTTAGTTCATTAATACCCGCTTTAAAATTAGTAGCTGATAGACCAGTAAAAGAAACACCAGAAGTATATAACTCGGTATGTAATTCATTAATTGCATCTACAATAGAAGTCTTATCTGAAGTCAATAAACTTGATCTAGTTCTTTTACTTCCGCCTTCAGCATTAAATAAATCTTGTTCTAATTCGTTGATCGCTCCAACCAAATGAGTAGCGCTAGTGTTGAGACCTGTGACATTACCTGACACATAGATATCATCGTAAGTATTTTTAAGAGCAGTAGTAATATCACTACCCACTAAACTAAAATCAGTATCTCCAATTTCAGCATCAATAACATTTATTGCACTAGTTAGCGTTGTTGAATTAGCAGCATCTACAGGACCTAGAGATCCAAATACCATAGTACCAATTTCACCGTGTAAAGATTGTAATGCTCCAGTAATAGTATCAGGAGAACCTATGTTATTGATTGATGTGCTACCAATAAAGGCGGACATTGTGTTAATTGCAGTCGTATGATCTGTTACGGTATATGTAATATCTGTCGGCAAATTATCGGTAATTGATGATGAACCAAGTTCAGCATGCAATTTTTGTAATGCGCCAGTTAATGTATCGTTTGTTCCGATATTAGCAATAGAAGTACTACCAATAAAGCTAGACATTGTATTTGTTGCAGTAGTGTGATCAGTTACATTATACGTAAAATCATTAGGCAAATTGTCTGTAAGAGAAGACGAACCTATCTCAGTATGCAATTGATTAAGAGCAGTTTTAATTGTGTTATTAGTAGAAGAAATTGCGTTAATATTATCATTACCAATTTGATCTTCGTGCTCTCTAATTGCTGCTGTTAAGTTAGAAGCAGAGGTTCCTAAGTTAGAAGCAGTTACATCTCCAACTTCATCGTGTAATTGCTCGAGTGCGCCAGTGATAGTATCATTACCTGAAGCAATATCAGTAATATCAACATTACCAATTTGATCTTCATGTTCTCTAATAGCACCACTCACTGTTGAAGCGGTTGTAGCCAATGCCGCGGCAGTGATTGTTCCCAGTTCAGCATCGTGTTCATTGATGGCTAGAACCAAATCATTAGCAGCAGTTGTTAAACTCTCAACTGTGCCAATATCGTCTTGTAATTCGTTAATTGCAGCTACAACGTCTAGTGAAAAAACTTTAATTTGATCAGACCCTGAGGCAGGAGTCGCTAATTCAATGTAAGATCCGTAAGTATTATCTACTGCGGTAAGACTTCCATGCGAAGTAATAGTATTATTAGAACCTAAAGCTCTAATAGATGAACCAGCGCCAGAAGCAATAAAGTTTCCATTATACGATTTAACTCTAATGACTCCACCAGAAACTGAATGCAGAGTACCATACCAATCAGCGTTTGCTTCAACACCAGCCTGAGAGGTTTGGCTGCTACCTTGGTAAACAGTAACTCCTCTTGTAAAGTTTGTAAGTGTTGGAGATCCAGTATGAGTAATTGTTGCTCTAATGTCAGCTACGTGGAAACCGTTTGCAGTCATAGTTTGACTTAGTTCGGTTCCGTTTTTATATACTCTTACAATACCAACTGGATTTGCTTCAATCACAATCCTAGCAACTTTCGCATGAGCAATTGTATCGGGAGAGCCAGTGCCAACTTTTAAATCGGCAGAAGTACTAAAGTTACCGGAAGAATCTCTAACTAAAATTTTATCAGTTGAAGCTGAAACAATAGTCGCTGAATAGCTAGCGGATCCAGAAGTACCTTGATAAATAATAGCTCCAGCAATATAACTGCTTGCTAAGGATGAAACACCTTCAAGGATAATATATCCTCCAGTGTTGTCTAAGGTATGTGTTGGACTTGTTTCAAACCGCGCTGTTTTAGCTGGGGTCGAAGTGTCAGAACCGGCAAATAATGTATCACCAGCTCCAGCACTATAGACATAAGTCTTATCTGCCATTAACGAATTAAGCTGTTCGTTATCACCTAGATGCAGTGAAATCTCGTTAGACTTTTGCCTAAGAGTTTCTAGTGTATCTGATTTATAAATTCTAGTTTCTTTATTAGCCATTATTTTCCACCAATTAGTTTCTGTAACATTTTCTTGATATCAGCAACATCATTCTTAAGATTATCTATATCAATAGATTGTTGCTCATCAAGCTTTTTTTTGTTTTCTACTGCTTTAATCTGAGCTCGTCTTGCGACAAAAGCATCTGTATTAGTATTTATAATAGCTTGATTGGTGGTATCCCTCACTAAGCTAGGATTATTTTCAACTTTCTTTTTTCTAGGCATTACTTTTATTCCTCATTATGTAGCTGCGATCGCTCGTAAGTCTTTTACCGTTGGAGGTGTAGAAGAGTTATTAGATCTTAAAATTATTTTAAATGCTAGTGAACCAAAACTTCCAGTTGGATCAATATTATATTGAACTTCACTATAAACATCACTGTTATTAATAGGTATCGATGCTACAGGATTAGCCGTTTGCCATTGCAGTGAATTAAAGTCCACGTCAGATCCTGCAGGTGATGTCTTATAATACACATCTATATTAGAACCTGAAGGCCTATTAACCGAAAGATAAAGATCAATAACGTCTGCCTCTTCAGCTAGGTCAATCTTCTTAGTTATATATTTGCAAAGTTCTGATCCACCATAAGCATTTGTTTCCGCCACATCTCCGTTATCGCCAATTCTATTTTGAACTAGAATAGCTGAAAGTCTATTGGCATCTAAAACCGGAGTTAAGTGAGTACTATCTGATGTAAGTACTGCTTTAATCTTAAATGACTTTCCAGCTCCAGTTACTAAGCTTTGGTTATTACCAGAAACAACTACTTGGGGCACATTAAAAAAGTTATTCATATTTGGTAATATTTCAATTGGATTACTATTATCCATAGTATGCGCCACTTCATTACCATTAATAGATTTTCCTGAACATGGAGTAAGATAGAATCTTATATCAGTTCCAGGTACAATAGTAGTTGCTGCTACTAATTGACATAAGTCATAATGATAATTTTCCGTTGCAGTAATTGAACTTCCTCCACCAGAGCCAGTAGCATCTGCATTAGTGCTTCCAACTGTTATATTGTATGAGTCATGTTTAACACTACTTATTGTGTGCGTTCCATTAATATCACTGGCATTAATATTGTTAAACCCAGTTGCTCCTGCAATTGTGACTTTACAAGATGCTCCATGTAAACCGTGATTTTTATGTCTTACCGTAATTACATTAGATCCAGAAGTTGTTGCAAGTGAATCTGATTTTAGAGTTTTAACGGGTATTGCATCATTCACTAAATATAATTCTTTTTGCGATGAACCAAATTCAGCTCTGTTCAAAGTAAACTTAAGATCTTTACTTTGATCTGGAGTCCATGTTGAAGCATTTTGAGAAGTAAAGAATGAACCGCCATGAGGTTGCTTATTAATTCTATAGTTAGTATTGGTTACGTCGAAGCCACCCATTTCAGCAACCCAAACTTCATACTCATCACATTGTGATTGTATCACGATTGAGTATTCTTGATCTTGCATAAGATAAACTGGATAATCAAAAGTGAATCGCGTAGCGGTTGCAGCTGTAGAAGATACATTTACGCTAGCAGAATACTTATCAACTTCTGTTCCCGGGATGGTGATCTGAGTGGGCGTGCCATTTTCATTTGCGACAATACTTACTGATACTGGAATATCAGTATCATCTCCACTCTTAATTGTAAATTTAGATTTAAAGAACAGATCAACGGAGGTCACAAACAGACCACCAGATTTTTCAATCAATATCGATTGAGCCAATGGATCTGACCAAGTGGTAGTTTGATTTCTAAATGTTTCACTAATGACTCTAGAATCATTTAACCTAGAAGTTTCTAACCTTGGAACCTTAGTGTTAGTAATAGTTCTTTCTGTAGATTCGATTAAACCTTGAGCGTGGAATAAAGTTTCGGCAGAAGTATCTTCAGCAACTTTATCACCTGTAGGAGAATCTGATAATCTAAATTCTTTTACTCCAGTTTTAAATTTGACACTACTGTTTCTAGGTATAATAAACGTACCTGTAATCTTACCTTGGTTGTCTGTAGTTAATGTGCCAGAACTTCCTCCCGGATGTGATGTAGCTCCTGCATAATTAAGAACAGTGTTTGTGTCAGACCATTCTTGATAAGCTTCTTCTCTACAAAATGCAGTAACATTAACGTCATTAAAGAACGCATACACTTTAGTGTTAGGCTTCATTCTAGAAGCTTTAAAATAAAGTTGCCTTGATCTCATAAACGGAACAAAGTTAACTTCAACAATTCGGTTACTAGTTTCTCTTGTTACCGTATCAAAGGCGACATCAGTTCTTAGTCCTGATCTAGATTGATTTGAAGTTACAGTAGTAGTTGTTATAGTTTGTTGTTGATTTGGTCTTCCAAAAAGCCTTCTATTCCACCAGAAATCACCGCCAGATCTAAAGCCTCTATCTTGTTGAACTTCTTCTTCTACTTGTCTACCGGTCCAGTTAGTCTGCCATTCATTCCAAACAGTTCCTAATATACCGTCTTCTTCAGCTCGAGCAACAAACTGTTCATACTGACCGTCATCATCTATAACTACATCTGGTCTAACATCTGTTTCCTTCCATTCGTCTGACTCAGGAGATAGCTGAACTCTACCGTCCCAAGTAAATACATTATACGGATTTACATTAATTGAGACAGACGCATACGGCTGAACATTATGAGCCACTTCAGAATAATTTAGTATCCAGTTTGATCCACGTTTCTGTGCTATATTTGACCCGCTTTGAGATGGATCTGTAATTAAGTTTATGTTTTTACTAGGGCATTCCGGCCTAAGCAATCCATTTTCTTTGTCAATAGATTCACTAGTTTCTTTATGTGCAGAATCTATTACAGTGTGATCTTTAAATGAATCTACTATAATACCGTTTTTTAACCGTGGTAATCCATTACTATCAACCATGTGTACGTCAGCTGCAGATTGTTCTAGTAATGATAACGAAGTATAGTATTCAAGATTTTTAATTCTTTTATCAAGCTTACCGATATCTTTCATAGTATATCGTTTATTGTCTTGTATTACAGGAATAATGTCGTTTAGTGTAAACACATACGGTTTTAGCTTTAGCTGATATAATGTCAATGCGTCTTCTTTATCAGAAGGTGGTTGTGGATATTCGGATGGAACTCCTTTAATAACTTCAAATCCACCATCTCTTTTCATGACAAGTTTATCTATTCTAGGTAAGTAGTAATTAATATCTGCTGTTAATGCGTGCCCTACTTTTGGTGCACCGGACAAGCTTGAGCCAGCACCAGAGAAATTACTACTTGTGTTATTTTTTCTTGGCCTAAAGTCAATACAATCTCTTAAATCAACTGAACCAACCGAGCTAGAAAAGGATGGTATATCTGCGTAATCTTGAGCAGGATATGAATCAACACAAAAATAATCACCGGCTCCATGAGTATAATATTTAAGCGTTACTATCATATTTCCGGTAGGAACAGTTCCTGTACCACCATTTTTTACTATTTTACCTGTGTCATAAAAATTGTCTCTTTGACCGTTGTCTAAAGTAAAGTCTGCAGTAATATTTGCTCCTGTTGAATCTACAATAGACACAATCTCAATAACATCTGCATGTCCTAAGTCGTATGATGCAGTATTCCCATTGGTAACATTAATAGTTTTAGCAAATGTAGTTTTTGTTTTTGTTTTAGGCGCTATAGTTTTTTTAATTGTTGCAATAATTTCGCAAGAAATATTATTACCAATACCTAAAGCATTTGTGTATTCTAAACCGTTTGTACCGTTACCGGTTCCTGATACAATGCTGCTGCTTACGTCAGTCTTAATTGGACCATTGCTTGGAGCAATAATAACATCGTCATGATCGGTAAAAAGTCCAACGCTTGTTGAAAATGCTAATGTTCCAGTTGCACTTGTAGTCGCAGTAAATTTTCTTTTTATAGAATACGTTGTATCTCTAGAAGGATCTGCTAAAGTTTTAATTGCCGACTGTGGTAACTTAAACACTGCAACATTATTACCGACATCAAATCTGGTTCCTTCAGAACCAGCTAAAAAGTTTGCCGAGAAGCTACCTGATCCAGTAACTTTATCCACATCCGAAAATGTTTTTGAACCATGAGTTATATTAATATCAAATAAATATAGTCTAACATGATCCGGATTTGCAAAGAATTCCATGCCACGAACTCTAGCAGTACCGACAGTAACAGTACCCCCAGTAGTATCTACTAAATTAATAGTTGAAAAGGCTTCTAAATCTGGAACTCTTGCAAAGTTAGATGCGTTAAGTTTAATATAGTTACCAAAATTTATTTGAGTGTTAGATTCATTCTGGAATCCTGTTGCATCTGATCCACGTGGCTTATCGATATCTACATATGTTGTTCCGACCTTTTGATTCCTATAACCTTGAACGTATGCTGTAGAAGGTTCAATACCTAAAGCAATTTTATCGTCGCTACCACCATCAGCTTGTAAATATTTACCAAAGTTTGTATTGTCGTTTAAGTGTTCTAAAATTTCTAGCTCAAAAGGTTTAACAACATAATCACCAGATTCGTCATGAGTTCTTTGAGCAAGCCTTAAAGTTAATCCAGTATCTTCGGTCTTATCTGTTTTATCTACGCTAACTTCTCCGTTATCAACTGTAATTAAAGTAATGTAGTTGTTAACAGTCCTTGATGCGATTGCAATTGGCTGCTTAATAAGTGTAGTCGTAATTTGATACCTGTTAGCACCAGGAGCCGAAGTGTTTGGTACGCCTTGGGCATTATCGACTAATGAACCATCCTCTCCAGAAGAAATTATATTTTCATTAACTTGTAATCCAATAATATAAGAAGGATTATTAGTATACTTGTCAAGTATAAGTGTTGACGCTGGAACATATGTAAAACATCCAGATATAAAGTAAACGCCTTCTGAAATAGATACTGTAGAACCTTTACCCACAGCTGGATCTGATTCAGATGTTGTTGTTCTAACTTGTCCTGATTTAGAGCTTGAAGCATTGGAACTAAAATTATCTCCTGCAGCAAACACGCCAACAGTACCATTAGTATTATCAGCCTTTAAATACTTAATATATAGTGTATCTGGATTTGCAGCGTCAACCGCTGGTACTGCTTGTAATACAGTAGCTTTAACTCCATTAGCTCCAGTGATAACAGTATTTTCGAATAAGTTTAAATCAGTTGTTGATTCCAACTTTATAAAGTCGTATTCTACATTAAGAGATACTTCTCCATTTACAACTCGAGAACCATCTTTAAACGCATATTGCCCGTGCCTATCTATTTGAGCTTGTAATGAAGTTTGTAATTGGGTAAGCTCTCTTGCTTGTACTGCGTAACCAGGACGAAATAAAATTCTATGATAATTTTTACTTTCATCAAAGTCATCATAGTACGGAGACTCGGAATAGTTTTTAATTGAAGTTGTAGTCATAAGTTCTCTCTTTTATATTTACTAATATTTATATTAGAATTCTATAATAATTTTAATGTCTTCAATCTGTGAAGAGATCCTATCAATTGGATTTCTATTTTCGAGAAAGACAATGTCTCCAGAATGCTTATCAACATCTGCCGCCGTATGGAATGTGTTAGCTGCAGATGTTGGAGTTCCTGTTGCCCCTGATGTAGCACCAGTTACTGTTCCAGCTGAATGCAAGAAGTTTCCATATCCAGTTTTATTATTTTGATTATAGTAATAAACACCCGCACTAGTAATTTCAGTAATAAACGCTTCTACTCTATTAGCACCAGTTCCTTGAGTGATAAGCTCATCAACTTGGAATGTTCCAGTCGTTGATGCAAAGCTAATACCAGGAGTCGCTTTACGAGTTGGACTTGTTGAAATTGCTCCGCCTACTGTATTGGTTGGATTTTTAATTAGTGTAATCTGTCTAAAGTCATTACCTACTGTAAGATCTTCTTCAGCTCCACCAGTTCCATCGAGCAGCGTATTAACTGCAACAAAGAATCCGCCTAGCTCTTTTACAGGATCAGTACCATGACCGTTTTCAGGAGAAAGTACAGCTCTAGCCGTAGCATCTGAACCACCGCCACCAGAAATTAAAATATGAGCGGTTGAGTAATCAGTACCTTTATCTGAAAGAGTTATACTTGTTACTGCTGTACCAGTTCTAGCAGCTGTTGCCGTAGCACCCGATCCTGCACCTGTTATAACAACCGTAGGATTTGATGTATAGCCAGTTCCACCGGCTGTTACTTCTATTCTCTCAATACCACCGGCTTTACTTGCATTTGTCGAAGCTTTTTGGTTTAAATATTGTGCATAGTCACCTTCTGATAAAGCAGCTTCAGCCGCAGCATCATCTGCAAACGAGCTAATGTTAATAGTTTTAACTGGCATGTATGCTGTTGTAAGGAATTTTTCTGCATCGGCGACGGCTACCGTATACATATACTTCCAAATATAATTGTCAGATTCACCTTGAGGATCGGTTAAAGTTTGCGCAGGCTCTTGAGTAGATGCATTACCTGGAGCATATATACATTTATATACTTTAAACTCTGAAGTAATTACATAAAACTTTTTATCAAAGATATCTGCGTCATCCGAATCCCAAGCAACATAAGTATTACCAGTAGTCCAAGTATGTCTTGGTACTACATGCGATACATCGGATGAATTGAGAAGCTTCATCGCAAATAAGTTTTCCCGAGCTTCTACCAAAGAGTCAATGGTATCATACGGAGTAAATGGTGCCGCATCGGTTGTGTCAGAGGTTGAGTTAGACCATACATCGGTCTTACCAATACCAACGAATACACTTGTACCTGCTGCCGCTATGTCTTCTTTGAAATTTTCTGCATTCAAAGTTCTGAATTTAGAAGTTACTATTGCCGTCATTTTTATTTCCTATTAATTGTTATGAATAAAAGAATTCACGTTATATTTATTTATATCACTTATAGAAGTGCTTTGCAATTCTACATCGCCTAATACCTCTAAAGTTTCATTGAAATCATACAACATACCAGATTCCAATATATTTGTTTTTTGATTATAGTAGTTGTTTTCTATTTTAGTTCTGTAACTCGCTGGAATAACATCTACATTATAACCACCCATGGTTTTATCACTTGCTGGAGTTGATTGTGTAATTGTCCAATCTTGACCAGAAGTAAGAACGCCGATCTTTAAAGGAGAACCGTTATATAGCGTTCTTCCTCTTACTGAAGGATTGGTCTGAACCGGGTTCGTGACTTTAATAAATTCCGGATCTACATCGGTATGATTAAGCTCTATTTGTTTCTTAAGCTGAATCTCTTTAACTCTATTTTCGTTTTTAGCTTTAGATCCAAGATATATAAATGGCTCAAAGATATAACCAAATCCGGGATTCGTAATAACAGTTGACGCGATTTCACTAGGAACCAATTGAGCAACAGCTGTTGCGTTACCAGCAATAGATATAGTTGGAACTTCTGTATAACCAGAACCAGGATTTATTACAGTAATAAAAGATACTAGTCCATTCTCTATATGAGCTCTTGCTGTAGCACCACTTCCACCGCCACCAGTTATTGAAACATTAGGTTCGCTAGTATACGTTGAACCGCCAGATATCATTTCTATTTTATCAACACCAGTAGGCTGTAATAAATATTTAGCAGTTGCAGTAACGTTTGTAGCATCTAAGTTTCCATCTTCATCTAAAGATGTAGGATCTGTAAATGTTATTGTTGGTGGAGTTGAATATGTTTTAGTTGTATTAGGCGTAACAGATAAGCTTGCTAACTTAGATATATTTGGATTAGCCGCAGTGTTTGCAAACGCTGATGAGTAACCTCCACCAGCATTAGCTATTGTCGCTGATACTACTTTACCTTCACTATCTAATGTTGTTGTAATAGAAGCCGTTGTTATAGATTGACCTGTAATATTAACACCATTCACCACAACAGTAGGAGCCGTAGAATAACCAAAGCCACTATCAACTATTTCAACTGCTGTAATTTTACCATAAGTTCCACTAGAAGAATTTTGATCGACAGTAAGTGCTAATCTCGCTGATGAATGAATCTTAGCAGTTGTGAAAGGTAAGAAGCTTGAAGCAAAAAGCTTTACTAGTAAAGGGATATCTTCAATACCAATAACGCCTGGTTGTAGATCTGGCATTGATGATAATGTAAACCTATTAGTTCTACCATATCCAGTAAAACTTTCTCCGTTTGGTAAACCGTGATTAGGTCCACCAATATGATTTAAGTTACGAGATATTTTTTGATCGTCGCCTAGCTCATCACGTGTACCAAATAACTGAATTAAAATCTCAGCAAAATATTTAAATCCAGCTGGATGTACTAGACGCTCATAGAAGAAATTCCATGAACTTAAATTTTGGCCAGTACGAATGAGATACGAAAACTTTTGATATCTTAAACTATCTTGAATTTTAATTGTATCAGATAAGAAACCTTTTTTATCTAAGTATATACCACCTTTAGGAAGACTCGGATTATTTTCCCAATTACCTGATGACGGTATAAGAGTCTCATTCCATGGATACTCTACTTCAACTTCATCATCAAATAGCAATCTAAAAAATACTTCAATAGAATCTGAAGATCCACGAATTTTATAATAGTCTACAATAGCTTTATATAAGTTTCTTTTATTCACTTGAATTGATCGAGGAACAACAGCTGCAATTTCTTTTTGAATTAGTTCTAAGTATACTGCAGCTGTGCTATCAATATCCATTGACTCTTCAATTGTATTAAGAGCGTAGGATGCACCAGGGCCAGCCCAGTATTTTACTGGGGTAGTAAGAGTTGCTGTTTTAGTATTTTCGTTGTTTTGAAAACCTGTTACTGTAAATGTCTTACCGATATCTGAAGTAGAATCAGCAAGAGATCCTGGAAGATTATTACCGTTAGTAATAGAAACATTTAATTCACCGAGATTAAGAACGGTAATATTACCACCGCTATCTGTTACAGTTAATGTAGAGTTAGCTCCGTCATCATCTGTAAAGAAATGATCGTTCTCATTCCTTGGATCGTTTACTCTGAAGACTGCTCTATTATCTAATATAACATCTTCATATGTTTCTGTCTCTTGATATATAAACTCTTGTAAGTTCATATATTTGTAATAAGCATCTAATAATACTTGTACACCACCAGAATTTTCTAAAATCTCTGAAGGTATTAACTCTTGAGTTCTTAATGTTTCCTTTGTCTTTGAATTAGACGAAGCAATAGATTCTACATATCCAGGAGAGGATATGTTAGAACTAAAAAGAGTATTATTAGGTTTATGAGTTCCAGCCATCTTATCTTAGCCTTGAGGTCGTTGTATAATTAATTGTTCCTGATGAACCTGATACTGATATTGTATCTACACTCGGAGTAATAATAACTCGTAATGGATCAATTGCAATTAGTTGATCTCTTTTAGGAGCTAGGTCCAAAGAATTAGGTACAACTGTAATTCTAATAGTTGTATCTGAATCACTATCAGGAGTAAATTTATTTAATGTGATTGTTCCTTTTAGAGGATCAACAATTCCACAATCATTAAGTACTGTAATGTTTTGAGAGTTTACTGTCTTATATGCAATCACTTGTCTGTTAGTAGAACCATCAATTGGTATATCACCAAAATACAATTCTTCATTATTATATTTAAACTTAGTTGAACTGATAACGTGTTTTTCAGTAGAACCAGTGTCATAAAATGGAGAAGTAAAATCTAAGGTAAAGTTATTATCTAATCCACTGCCGTTTAAGTTTGGCGTAATAGTCATAAACATATATGGTCTTACACTACTATTCTGAATAGCAGGATCCGCGTTATCAATTGCTTTCAATAACTGCGAATGTCTAAATACACCGTCAAATTTATTTAGTTCGTTAAAGTTATAATCTGAAATAGTATCTCTTACGACAGCCTGTAACTCAACCGCACTTCTATCTGTTAGGTTAGGATTATATTTAAAGAAGCAATCGATTTCTAAATACGTATAATTAGGATCAACAATCACTGGAGTTATCGATACAACACTCTTACCTTTTAAAATAGTATTCATGATTTCATTCTTTTCAGCCGCAGTTAATATTTCATTTACAATTGGCTTAATGGAAATATATACAGCACCATAATCTGGTGGATCGTTATCTTCACCACCCCATGTAGAAATAGAATTAATATTAGTAAACTCTTTCTTAATGATTGCCCTATAATCATCTGATGTTACTGCTCTATTCTGAGAAGTAAAAGTAAGTGGAGCATTAAAACGAATTGATTCGTTTGTTTCTTTTTCAGTACCACCTTGCGCTTTGCTAAGAGTAGATATACTAACATTACTATAACCGCCAATGTTATCTACCATTGTAAATTGATTAGCACCATTTGAATCTTCACCGTTTGTAAAGATATAATCAAGAGTTACGATATTATTATTAATTGGTTTTTTACCAGTTACTCCATCACCAAAGTATATCTCATAAAACTCATTTGAATTTTCTTGTATATAATATACACGGCTAGAAGAATCAACATTAAGTAAAGATTCAAACTGTGTATAGTTATCGTATGAAGTACTTAATTCATTTGCCTGAACAAGAACTCTGAGTGTAGAAGTATCTGCATCATCATCTGACAATTGGAACTTCTGATTTTCAATATCATTATCCACTCTATATAAAAGTTTCTTTCTTGTGCCTTCGACAATAGTAACATTATCAAATACAAATGTTCCACTTGGTGATAGTAAAGCTGTTTGTTCGTTTAGTACTACATATCTATAATTTCTTCCATCAACATTAGTAGTCAGCTTAGCACCTCGAGGAAGAGTTAATGTAGATGGTATGTTAGACGAGTTTTCTCCTGAGACATCAACTGTAATATTGACAATGGCTCTTGGTGCTAAAACCGAAC
This sequence comes from Rhodobacteraceae bacterium Water-Bin34, assembly GCA_900197625.1. Lineage (GTDB taxonomy): Bacteria > Pseudomonadota > Alphaproteobacteria > Rhodobacterales > Rhodobacteraceae > Amylibacter. Next base: position 13,311 of record FZLS01000070.1, read on the forward strand.
GGGGTATATAACCTAATAGTTTTGCACGTGATACAATGTTACCACGTATTTGTGCAGAATCTAAGAATGCTTCATTAAGGGCAAAGTGAGCAGCCATCGCAT
>FZLS01000200.1 GCA_900197625.1 Rhodobacteraceae bacterium Water-Bin34
CAAATGCCCATTTCTTTTCTCTACACCACCAACATTCTTTACAGGGCTTTGTAAAGTAATCAGTCTTTTCTGCGTACTCAACGCATGATGCTGTAAGTGGGAATAGCTCATCCATAAGATCAAACCTATGATACATATCTGCTACGAACCTTTTATCTACGAATTCAAATGGACAATAGAAAGGTTTTCCATGATGTTCGTGATATGGCTCTCGGTCATTGCCATGTTTATCTCTACGTTCTTCACGTTTATATAATAGGTTATGAGCTTCGGCTTCTTCTTTATCTGGATTTGCTGTACGGCCGTGGAACAATACATCAATCTTGCCTTCATCCCTCAATCTATTCTCATGTGCAGCATGATGGTTTACTTTGTCTTTTTCATGCTCTTTATCATAATAGTCAAAGTAGTGTTCACCGAAATTTATATTAGGAAACATTTCTCTAAATAAGTCAGCTATCTCTCTTGCATTCCATTCGTTTGTTGGTCTAGCATTATGTACACCAGTAATAAAATTAACCTGTGCATCCGACTTACGTTCTGTCAATTCTCTACATACCATAAATGTAACAAGTGAAGAGTCAGCCCCACCTGATAGATTAATGCCAATCTTTTTAAATTCATTTAGCCGTGGATAAGGATCCCAAAAGTTAACAGTACCATATTCAGATTCATACAACATTAATTCCACCTAACAACATTATCATTCAATGTTGGCCTCAATTTCATTTTTCCATGTTTAGAATCTGGTCCATCATAACAATTAATATCTTTATATCCTAAACCCATAAATTTAATAATTTTATCATCATTATGCCATATCCTATTAACATTGAAATCATTCATAATAAAACAGCCACAAAAAGAAGAGTCAACATTGTATTTACGAGCTATAATGGCAATAGCATATGCCTGAGCCATAGCTCCCTGATGCGCCTTAAAATTTATACCCCTAAGTGCTCCAGCATTAGGATTAATTTCTTCGGGTTTTTGTTTTCCAAATGTATACGGATCAAATGTAAATTTTAAAAGGTATGGAGCTAGAACCTGTGTATTAAATGTGACAGGTTCTTTAAATACTGAAAAACCATTATTTTTAACTTTACCAGTTTTTATAGCTTCTTCAAATATCTCTAAATCATTATGTAGAATCTCAATCCCGGGCTTGCCTTTTTTTCTATTATCGAACATACTCCTATAATCGATATGTTCGACTGTTTGTATGCACACATCCCGTTTATCTTCAGCATACTCAGGTCCATATACATCAACTCTATGATGCCATAGATTAGAAAATACTGGAGTTACCTTTAAAGACTCTTCTAGTATAGTATTGATTAAATCTTTGCTAGGAATGTCATCTTGCTTATAATAGCATGTGCTGTATCTATCTGATAGGCTATTATATAATTCGTCGTCAATCATAGTACTCACCTTTAAAATGTGCTTTCCATTCTGGGAAATGATTTAGAATATTATCATTACGTAGCTTATCCCGTGCTTTGATTCTTACAATCATCTCTTCATATAAAGACTGATCAAACTCACGTTTCTCGAGATACTCAATAGCCTTTGTACATTTCTGAATCATTTTAAAATCTTGTGCATATAATCTATCAAGATAAAAATCTCTTACATCATCTGGCAATGATTTGAGGGTAAACCAACGAGGTCTAGTCACATTAAAGTAGCTTGGCATAATACCAAACTCTTCGCCTGCCTTCATTGCCTCGTCAACATATCCAATAGAGATAGGGTTAAGAGTCATTGCAAAGCCAATATCAACATTAGGTAAAGAATCAATTAATCTAATGTTTCTTTCTACCTCATCCCATTTTGATGGGAATCTAATATAATCATTCTTTGGTCCCCATAGTTCCATAGAACACTTGTAATGGACTCTTTCAAAGTGCGATAAAAGCTCTTTGATTTTTTCCATTTTAGGATATCCATAGTTATTACTAAATATGAATAGCTTTTTATCCTTAGCCCAACCTTCTTCAACACAACGTTCAAGAATCTGAATATTTTGTTTAATAAGAAATGTTTCACCACCGATAAGTTGAATACGCTTTGTCTTTTTAATATTGCGCCAAAACTCTTCTTCATCTATTGCATTATCTTCATAACGAATAAGAGGAGGTGTGAATGGAACAGTTGATCCAGATCTTTGTTCTGATCTTAACTTGATTTCATCAGGAGTATATTCTCCTAGTGCAATCCATTCTTCGGCAACTGAGGATGAATCTTCAGCAGAGCACATAAGGCATTTAAGGTTACAATAGTTACCCCATACTTTTATTTGTGCGGTATGAATCTTATCTGGAATAGGATATTCTGCAGCAGGATTATTTTTAACAAACTCTACAAGTCGGTCAAGCTCTGCCATTTCTTCTTTATCGTTTTTCATATCATTGTTATATGCAATACGTGGTGTAGGAAACCCTAGCCATTCTGTTTCAATACAACGATAACATGTCTTTATTGTACGATCACGATCTTTATTACCATTAGCCATCTCTTCTCTAAGACCAGCAAGCTCAGGTTGATTCCATACACCGTCAATACCTATCTCAGCAATATGTTTTTTAACATTCATAGATGTATTGCAACATGGGTGTGCAAACCCGTACGTGGGGATATACATGTGGATAAACGGCTGAGAACAAAAGAATGGTCCGTCTCGCTTAATTACATCGTCTAACATTTTTCCAATGTCAGGTTTATCTGATTGTACAGGAGAAACAGCAGTAGCATGATCATCGGGATCTTGCTTAAGCTCGATTCGGTCAAGCTTAATATCTTTTTTACTTTTAATCTTCATTACGTATTCTTCCTATTACCATAAACCTATTATATTCACCCATACTTTTAAAATCTTTATACCATGTTTTAGAAAAATTATATTGGTTTTCTAATTCATCTTCAGAATCTACACAATGAGTATGATCATCTACTTCGTAATAATCATTTGATTGTACTGCATAGATTGCAGATTTAATATTAAGTGGTTTCATATGTTCGGCTGAAGTATTTATTACAAGATTAGAACCACAGTCATATTCTATATCAGTAGCATCTCCATGAATCCATTTTATTTTTGTGTGATTTTTAAAGAGAATTTCTTTTGCGATATACAGAGCTTCTTCATCTTGTTCTATAAAGTGTATTTGTTTATATCCGATTGCATCATCTAACATAGGTATTAGTTGATTACCATACCAGCCTCCAATAATATAGATTCTTTCTATATTTGGCTTAAGCATACCCTGATGTTGTATCTTGGCAAGACGTTTTACCATCCAATTCTTGCAGTAGATCTTTTTATAGTCAAAAGAATTAACGATATCGACTGCGCGATGTGGAAACTTTTTAATTGCCCGTTGTGTATGTTCATCCATTGTAAACATGATATATAATCCATGATAAATGTTATATGCGTGAAATGGGGTACTAAGT
>FZLS01000054.1 GCA_900197625.1 Rhodobacteraceae bacterium Water-Bin34
AAAAGTGATCCTGCAACGAATGTGACTGAGCATGATGAATACCATAATGGTAATTCACCAATTGTATCTGCTAGATATATTTGATTATCACTGCATGGGCTTTCATTTTGTGATCTCACTGAATATTTAAATTGATATTCCTCTATAAGATTTACGATTTCTTTCATTCTTTTAGGATGCCTTGGAACCAATATCATTTTTAAATTAGATTTTTTTTGTAATGCTAGTTTAAATGCATCCAGTATTATTAATTCTTCTCCTGGATGAGATGATGCAATGCAAATCGTATCTCCATATGCAAATGATTTATTTATTTCCTTAATGTGAATTTCGTCAACTTTTTGTGGAGCACGAAATTTTTTTAAATTTTCAATTTGAGTTAATTTTTGTATATCAAATCCAAGTTTTTTAAATCTTTCATGAGTAATTTTATCTTGTGCAAAAACATGATCAATATTTTTTGTAACTTGATTTTTTAAATTTGAATTATTTTCCCAAAATTTCATACTCTTGGTAGAAATTCTAGCATTGACCCAAACAATCTTACATCTAGCTTTCTTTAATAAAACTATTCGATTTGGAAATATTTCATTTTCCATTGTTATAAGTGCAATTGGTTTCCAATATTTAATAAATCGTTTCAAAACACTATGAAAATCAAGGGGTGCTATTGCTAGATGTATCTGTTCATCAGTCCATATTTTTGCTTGTTCATAAGCAACAATATTTGAGACCGTTAAAAGAATTTCATAATTTTTAAAGGTTTCTTTTATATCAGGTATAAGTGTTTCTAATGTATTGAATTCCCCAACACTAGCCGCGTGACACCAGATCGTCTGTTTCGCAGGTTTTGAATTTTTAAAAAATGCAAATCTGCTTATTAATGTATGAAATGTATCTTTTTTTGAGTATAATCTTATAAGCCCTGCTGGAATGACGAACAGCCAAGCAAAAAAAAGAAACAAGTTGTATTTAATCAATGAATTTTACTCCGTTTCTTACGGTATACTAGATCATGTACTTCAATGGAAACTGTGATTTCCTTTAGTGCAATTTAAATTTTTGCATATTATAGTATTTCATGAAGACAAAGGAACATATGAATGCCATTGCCTAAAGTTTTAGTTACAAACTTTAACAAAAATTTTACAGGTGTTTCAGCTACAGCTGCTGCGGTTGTTGCTGTTCAAAAGGATATATTAGATGTCCATTTGGTGGGTGTGCCTTTACCAAATTGTCCAGTACCAATTTCAAAAAAGAAAGCATCACTTATTTCATCTGAATTGGATAAAAATGCTGGTTTTACAATTTGGCATGTAAGAAGAAATGAAGAGATGCGAAATGCTATTTGGGTCCGTGATGTATTAAAGAAACCTATTAAGATAGTGTTTACTTCTGCTGCTCAAAGGCGTCATTCTGCTTACCCCCGCTGGTTAATCTCAAAAATGGATCTGGTAATTGCAACATCAAAAGAAGCTGCGCAATTTATAGATAATGTCCATTCAGTAGTACCCCACGGAGTATCAACAGATAACTTTTCGCCCGCGTTGGATAGAAACCAAGCTTGGAAAAATCTTGAATATGGAGGTGACTTTGGAGTTGCTTGTGTAGGAAGAATTCGGCCAGAAAAAGGCACAGATCTATTCGTTGAAACAATGTTGAACATACTCCCCCAAAAACCAAACATGGTAGCATTGATAATTGGTAAGGTTGAAAATAAACACAAAGACTTCAAAGAAAAACTAGTTAGAAAAATTTTGAAAGCAAATTTATCTGACCGCATTATATTTACTGATGAAATCAAAGCTGAGACTATGCCAAAAGTTATGTCGGCTATATCATTATTGATTACACTTCCCCGTTATGAAGGCTATGGCATGACACCGCTGGAAGCTTTAGCTTCTGGAACGCCATTTGTTGGAACAAAAACGGGTTATTTTGAAGAGTTTTCCTCAAATAATAAATATGGTTCGGTTGTTGCTTTAGAAGATATAGATGGCGCATCAGAAGCCATTTTAAATTGGCTTTCAAAAAACGATAAACTTGATGATTTTTCAAAAATGGCAAGTAAGTATATATTAAATAATCATTCAGTTGAAAAAGAAGTAAACGGAATAATTGAAGCTTATAAAAGCCTCTTAAATAATTAAAAATAAAATTTTTAGATATTTAAAGTCCCTAACTAGTAGTGATAGGGACTTTAAATGTTATTAGATTAACGAGTAAATTTCTTATATTTAACGCGAGTTGGCTCTAAAGCATCAGGGCCTAAGCGACGTTTTTTATCTTCTTCGTATTCTTCAAAGTTTCCTTCAAACCATTCTACATGACTGTCACCTTCAAAAGCTAACATATGTGTGCATAAGCGATCTAAGAAAAATCTATCGTGAGAAATAATAACTGCGCAGCCAGCAAAATCTTCAATTGCGTCTTCTAATGCTCGCAATGTCTCAACATCTAAATCATTAGTAGGTTCGTCTAAGAGTAATACGTTTCCACCTTCACGCAATAATTTAGCCATATGAACTCTATTACGTTCACCGCCAGACAAAAGATTTAGTGGTTTTTGTTGATCACCACCTTTAAAATTGAATGCACCGCAGTATGCACGACTATTCATTTCAGCGTCGCCTAATTCTATAATCTCTTGTCCACCTGAAATTTCTTCCCAGACAGTTTTCTTTCCGTCTAAATCGGCGCGTGACTGATCCACGTATGATAGTTGGACAGTATCGCCAAACTCTACAGCTCCACTGTCTGGTGTTTCTTGACCAGTTAGCATGCGGAATAAGGTAGATTTACCCGCACCATTTGGTCCAATTACACCAACAATCCCACCTGGAGGTAAACTAAAGGACAAATCATCAATTAATAAATTATCTCCAAATGCTTTTGAAATATTATTTACCTCAATTACTTTGGAGCCTAGCCTTGGACCATTTGGAATAACAATTTGAGCTGTACCAACTTTTTCCCGCTCTGACTGATCTGCCATTTCGTTATAAGCAGATATACGAGCTTTTGATTTAGCTTGTCGTGCTTTTGCACCTTGGCGCATCCACTTCAATTCGCGCTCAAGTGTTTTTTGTCGCGTTTTGTCATCTTTTGCCTCATGCGCAAGTCGTTTGGCTTTTTGTTCAACCCAAGCTGAATAATTACCTTCATATGGTATTCCACGCCCACGATCTAACTCAAGAATCCAAGTTGTAATATCATCTAAGAAATATCTATCATGAGTAACAATTAAGATTGTGCCTTTATAATCTTTAAGATGATTTTGTAACCATGCTATAGTTTCTGCGTCTAAATGGTTCGTAGGTTCGTCAAGTAGTAACATATCGGGTTTTTGCAGAAGAAGTTTACACAAAGCAACTCTACGAGATTCACCACCTGATAGTGTCGCAACGTCAGCATCATCTGCTGGGCATCGTAATGCTTCCATAGCTATATCAATTGAAGCATCTAAGTTCCAAAGATCGTCAGCATCAATTTGATCTTGTAGTGATGCCATTTCATCGGCTGTTTCTTCAGAGTAGTTCATTGCTAATTCATTATATTTATCCAATATTGCTTTTTTTTCAGCAACGGCCAACATTACATTGTCACGCACTGATAGGCTTGGATCTAAAACAGGTTCTTGCTCTAAGTAACCAACAGTTACACCTTCAGCGTGCCATGCTTCACCTGAGAAATCTTTGTCTAAACCTGCCATGATGCGCATTAATGTTGATTTACCTGTACCATTTACTCCAACAACCCCAATTTTTACGCCTGGAAGAAATGAAAGACGTACATTTTCAAAGCATTTTTTCCCACCAGGGTAAGTTTTAGACACTCCGTCCATATGATATACGTATTGGTATGCGGCCATTTTTTGACTCCAAGAAATTAATAATTTGTTGCGTTTTATCTGAGCATGTCCAAGGGTGCAATCCGTGAGTGTAAATTTAAAATTATGTTAATAATTTTATGTATATTGGCTTGTTTTATATATTAAGATATTAATCCGTAGTTCGTTTAATTTTATACTAAGAATATCCAAGGGTGATAGAATGCCTAAGAAGCCTAAACCGATACCATGTATCTTAATTGTTAAAGATGCGTTCTTTTTATCTCCTCATATGGTTCGAGTGGTTTTGACGTCTCCAGAATTAGAAAGCAGACCAACAGGATGTGAGGGTGCAAATTGCAAAATTTTCATCCCAAAGGAGAAACAAAGTCCAGATGAATTAATAGATCAAATCACAAATGGTCCAAGGCCAACTATAAGGACTTACACAGTAAGAAATTTTCGAAAAGATGTCTTAGAATTGGATATTGATTTTGTTGTGCATAGCGATGGTGGTCCAGCATCAGATTTTGCTGTTAATGCTAAACCTGGAGATTTTTTGGGATTTAGAGGTCCAAGTGAAGTAAAAATAAAAGATTACTATGCTGATTGGTATCTTTTGGCTGCAGATATGTCTGCACTTCCAGTTGTTGCTGCCACATTAGAAAAGTTACCTAGAAATGCAAAAGGTATGGCTGTAATTGAGGTTCAATCTGAAGAAGATGTTCAAAATATTGACTCTCCAATAGGTGTTGAAATGAATTGGCTTATTCATTCTGAACCCCACACTTCCTCACGCGCTCAAGAGACAATGATAAGAGCAAAAAATTTTCCAAAAGGGATCATTCAAACATGCATTGCGGGTGAAAGTGGTGTCATTAAATCTTTGCGTAAATTTTTTAAAGAAGAAACCCAAATACCAAACGAAGATATTTATATAAGTGGATATTGGAAGATTGGATTAATTGAAGATGAACACCAAGCACAAAAAAGGTTGGAAAGATGAAAAGTGGTATGCCTCTAGCAACACAAGGGTTGCGAATAGGTTTGCTTGGTGGGTCGTTTGATCCACCTCATTCTGGGCACATGCATATTAGCAAGTGGGCAATAAAAGAATTCAGTCTTGATCGTATTTGGTGGTTGGTTAGTCCAGGAAATCCTTTAAAGAAAGACGCACCTGCCGATTTGGACAGACGATTATCTGCCTGTAATAAGCTGGTTAATCATCCTAAAGTCATAGTTACAGATTTAGAGAGGGTGTTTAAAACACGTTACACCGCTCAAACCTTAACGACATTAAAGTCCCAATACAGAGGTGTAAGATTTGTTTGGTTGATGGGTGCAGACAATTTAGCAGAATTTCATAAGTGGGATCGATGGCAAGACATAATGCATATGCTTCCTGTTGGTGTCATGGCTAGACCAAATCAACAGCTGGCTGCTAACTGTTCACCTGCAGCTAGAATATTTAGAGAAAGTCGGCTTTCAGCTCGGTCATCTACCGCTTTACCTTTCAAAGAAGCTCCCTCTTGGAGTCTATTAACCGGACCAATGGATGATGAATCTTCATCAAAAATTAGAGCAAAAGGTAAATGGTCTAAGTAGTCAAAGCACCATATGACGGGCTCTTGCTCCACGCTCAATGGCCGCAGTATTTAATCGAGAAATATTAAGTACATAACGGGTTTCTTGCAGAAACCGTAATTCTTCTTCTCTTAAGCGGCCATCTGTAGCTGCTAAATCACAGCATAATGCATATGCTGTTTCATAAAGTCTTTCAGGTAAAGCTGCAGTGACTAAGCCAAATAGCGCATCTAAACCTTCTTCATCAGCCAACAAGTCAAAGACTGCATTAGATACAATCTTTAAATGGTCTAAATTGTAGTCTGCAAATATTGGTAAATGATTAACTGTTCTTTCAATTGAAAGAAGTTCTAATGTCTTAATATTTTGGTCAGATACGGATATTGCTACCATCATTGCTATGAGTGCATCTTGTGGTGACCATGGGGTTGTTTCATCTTGTATCATTAGGAATCTTTATTTTTGTTGTTAACAGAATATTGACCAACGGGCTTGGGAGCAATAGGGAGTAATGGAATAACCAATTTTATCGGAAAAAATATGTCTAATTTGCAAGAAGAAGCTTTAAAATCTAAAGCTTGGCCGTTTGATGAAGCGCGAAAAGTATTAAAAAGATTAAAGGGTAAGCTTCCAGAAAAAGGATATGTTCTTTTCGAAACTGGGTATGGTCCTTCTGGATTGCCTCATATTGGCACATTTGGTGAAGTAGCTCGTACAGCAATGATCCAACATGCTTTTGAAGTAATAAGTGGTATGCCGACAAAACTTGTTTCATTTTCTGATGATCTTGATGGTATGCGTAAAGTGCCAGGTAATGTTCCTAATCAAGAAATGATGCAGGATTTTTTACAAAGACCTTTAACTGATGTTCCGGATCCATTTGGCACACATGATAGCTTTGGGGCCCATAATAATGCAATGTTATGCCGTTTCTTAGATACTTTTGGTTTTGAATATGATTTTTATTCGTCCACAGAATATTACCGTTCTGGTGCTTTTGATGAAGTGTTATTACGTGCTGTTGAAAAATATGATGAAATTATGGAAGTAATGTTAGCTTCTTTACGTGAGGAGCGTCAAAAAAGTTATTCTATATTTTTACCAATATCTCCAAAGACTGGGCGTGTCCTCTATGTGCCAATGAAATCAGTAAATAAAGAAGATGGAACTATTACATTTGATGATGAAGATGGAGCTGAAACAACCTTACGTGTGACTGGTGGAAATGTTAAATTACAATGGAAGCCAGATTTTGGTGCGCGGTGGTCAGCATTAAATGTTGATTTTGAAATGTATGGCAAAGACCATTCAACAAATACACATATTTATGACAAGATTTGCCGAATTTTAGGAGCTCCAGCCCCTTCACATTTTTTCTATGAATTGTTTCTAGATGAAAATGGTGAAAAGATTTCAAAGTCAAAAGGAAATGGTGTTTCTATTGATCAGTGGCTGACATATGCAAGCTCAGAAAGTTTGTCATATTTTATGTATCAAAAGCCTGGAACTGCTAAACGTATGCACTTTGATGTAATACCAAAGGCAGTTGATGAATATCACCAGCAGCTTCGTGCTTACCATACTCAAGATGTTAAGGCACAGCTTAACAATCCCGTCTATCATATTCACAAAGGGAAAGTTCCAGTTTCAGATATGGTTATACCATTTGCAATGCTGCTTAATTTAGCCTCTGTATCAAGTGCTGAAACTAAAGATGCTATGTGGGGATTTATTAATAAATATGCACCTGAGGCATCTCCTGAAACAAATCCAGTTATGGATAATGCAGCAGGATTTGCAGTTCGTTATTATCATGATTTTGTTAAGCCATCTAAGGTATTTAGATCACCATCTGAGCAGGAGCGTGCTGCATTAAGTGATTTAGCAGCTGGTCTTGCTTCAATTGATACTGCAAAAAGTATGATTGATAAAAAGAATTTTGACATGGGCAAAGACCCAGTTGATTTAACAAACTATTCACTTTTGGATGGTGATGATTTGCAATCATTAGTTTTTGCTGTTGGTAAAAATCACAAATTTGAGAATTTGCGTGATTGGTTTCAAGCTATCTATGAAGTTTTATTAGGGGCCTCTCAAGGGCCAAGATTTGGTGGGTTTATTTCACTTTATGGCGTGAATGAAACAATAGAACTCATCAATAATGGCTTGGATGGTAAGCTTATTGATTAATCTAATAATATGTATTCATACGCTCGGATGATGTTAATTAATTAAACTTTGCAACAAGGCTAAGGAAGCATTTATTAATAAAACTGACGCAATATTCCATTTTAATTTTATAATGAGCCAGATGGATATTGATGTTAAAAATATTGCAGGTACATTTATATAGCTAAAGTTTGGCCAGAGTAGATTTATAGGGCCAAACTGAACATCAGAAATTTTTTCAAAAAATACATGGAGCATGAACCAGATAGAAAGGTTAAGTATTACACCTACTACTGCTGCAGTAATAGCAGACAATGCACCATGTAATCGCGGCTGTGAACTTATCCAATCAATGTATGGTGCGCCTGCAAATATCCATAAAAAACATGGTATAAAAGTTACCCATAAAGTTAAAAAGCCAGCTATTAGTGCTAATTTTATTCCACCCTCTTGAAAGGCTGCAAGAAAGCCAACAAATTCTGTGACCAATATTAATGGACCAGGTGTCGTTTCAGCGAGGCCTAATCCATCCATCATTTGACCAGCTGTCAACCAGTCCTTTGTTATGACAACATCTTGAGCCATGTAGCTAAGAACTGCATAGGCTCCACCAAATGTCACTACAGCTAGCTTGGAGAAAAAAATTGTGATTTCAGTTAGTATTTTTTGATCTGAAATTAGGTACACAAGGAGAATAGGTATCCACCAAACTACCAACCAAGCAAGTATTGTTTTTAATGTCTTAGTCAAAGGTTGCGATTGCTGAACTTGTTTAACATTAATTTTATTTGGTAAAATTAAGTATCCAAAAAAAGCAGATACAAAAATAATGAATGGGTACGGTAAATTGAAGAAAAATATACTTATAAAGGCAGTTACAGCAATTGAAGTATGATAATGAGTTTTTAGGGCTTTTTTTGAAACTTTTAGCAGTGCTTGGATAACAATGACAACGACGGTTGCCTTAACCCCTAAAAATAATGAGTTTATGAGTGGTACGTCACCAAAGAATGCATAAATAACTGCTAATAATGTAATTAAGAAAGCACCAGGTAAAACAAACAAAAGTCCAGCAATTAATCCACCTAATGTTCCATTAATGCGCCAACCAGAGTAAGTAGCCAATTGCATTGCCTCTGGACCCGGAAGCAGCATACAAAAATTAAGCGCATTCAAAAATTGATCTTCAGAGAGCCATTTTTTGTTTTCAACAATTTCACGATGCATTAAAGCTATTTGTGCTGCTGGTCCACCAAATGAAAGTAATCCAATTTTACACCATGTAGCGGTAGATTGTCTTAATGTTGGGTTAGATTGCATTTAAACAGCTACACTGAATATAATAATTAATTATTTAGCTTCATCAGATGCATCATCATCTGCTTCACCTTTGAAAGCATTGTATTGATCTTTACCAATATTCCATAGGTATTTGTAGAAATAAGAAATGCTTGCGCCAAATATAAGCGCAAATGGCAAACCATCACTGCCCCCTACACTTATTAAAACTGATGCACCCATTAGTAGAACTGCAAATGCTAAAATATGCAGATCAGGTTTGGACATTTTATATTTTCCAGTAAGAATTGTATTAAGAAAATTCTCGAAATAACGCGTAGCAAAACCCGCAATCAGCCCTACAATCAAATTAAATAACACGGTATTTCCTTTATAAAAGTCTTTTAATACAACTACTAAATTTTTCTAAATTTACAAGTCTTAGGTTCATATTCAACCAGTTATATATATAAATTTGACGTATTTTATAAAAAAACTAAGTAAAAATTATGAAAAATTTGTTTGCAACAATATTAATCCTAATTACTTTTGGTATTCCGGCTTCATCAAATGAGACTGATTATCAAAAGGTTATAAGAAGTCAGATAGAGGCCTTTAGTAAAGATGACATGAAAGCCGCGTTCCAATTTGCCTCGCCTTCTATAAAGAGTATATTTGGAAACTACATTCGATTTGGATCAATGGTGCGTCAAGGTTATCCGATGGTTTTTAGGCAAAAAAACCTGACTTTTAAAGAAACCAAGAGTAATAATTCTGTAGCATTTCAAAATGTTTTAATCGAAGATTTGTCAGGTGACTTACACTTGCTGCGTTATAGGTTAATATTTTTAGAAAATAACTGGAAAATAGCAGGCGTTGAGTTTCTCAGAACAGAGATAATGGCAATTTAAATTTAAAATTTAGGACTGCTTTTACCTCTCCACGCTCTTGTTCCACCCCTACCTGCAGTGCTGCGGCCACCACCTTTGACGGCTTTCTCAACAGCTTGTTCGACTGCTGATTGTCTTGCAAGTGGGTCATCGGCAATTGCTAGCTCAACTGCTTCTAATCTTCTAACCTCATCACGAATACGTGCTGCTTCTTCAAATTCTAGATTTTCAGCGGCCTTGATCATGTCTTTTCGTAAGCTATCCAAATGAGCTTGTAAGTTGGCACCCACGAGTGGTTTTTTATCAATTTTTGCGGTTATACGGCTTTCATCTGTGTCTCCATCAAATGTGCCACCCATTATATCTTCTACATTTTTCTTGATAGTTTCAGGGGTAATTGAATGCTTTAAGTTATATTGTATTTGACGATCGCGTCGCCTGTTAGTCTCTCCAATTGCACGTTCCATTGAGCCAGTGACTTTGTCGGCATACATTATAACTCTGCCATCAGAGTTTCTTGCAGCACGTCCAATAGTTTGAACTAAAGAAGTTTCAGATCTTAGAAAGCCCTCTTTATCTGCATCAAGAATGGCTACAAGTGAACATTCGGGGATGTCTAAACCTTCTCTGAGTAAGTTAATACCAATTAAGACGTCAAAAGCACCGAGACGAAGGTCCCGTAAAATTTCAATTCGTTCAAGAGTATCGATATCTGAGTGCATATATCGCACCCTGATGCCCTGTTCGTGGAGATATTCTGTTAAATCTTCTGACATACGTTTTGTTAATGTTGTAACAAGAACTCTATTACCCTGTTCAATTACTATTCTTATTTCTGAGAGTAAGTCATCTACCTGAGTGTCTACTGGCCTAATTTCTATGGGTGGGTCTAATAATCCAGTCGGTCTGATAATTTGTTCGGCAAATATACCGCCTGATTGTTCTAATTCCCACTTTTGTGGAGTTGCAGAAACAAATACTGATTGTGGTCGCATTGCATCCCACTCTTCAAATTTGAGTGGGCGATTGTCTGTACAAGATGGCAATCGAAAGCCATGTTCAGAGAGTGTAACTTTTCTGCGGTAGTCGCCTCTATACATTCCACCAATTTGTGGAACTCCAACGTGACTTTCGTCAGCAAAGACTATTGCGTTATCGGGAATGTATTCAAAAAGAGTAGGTGGTGGTTCTCCGGGGGCACGTCCTGTGAGGTATCGTGAGTAATTTTCAATACCATTGCATACGCCTGTTGCTTCAAGCATCTCCAAGTCAAAATTGGTGCGTTGTTCTAAGCGTTGTGCCTCTAATAGCTTCCCCTCGTCATTAAGTTGTTTCAATCGTGTGACTAACTCTGCCTTTATGCCTTTCATTGCTTGCTGCATTGTCGGTCTGGGAGTGACATAGTGAGAGTTGGCATAAACGCGCACTGTCTCTAGTAGAGCAGTCTTTTCTCCAGTGAGCGTATCAAATTCTTGTATAGCTTCTAATTCGTCGCCAAAAAATGATAACCTCCAACCTCTGTCATCAAGGTGGGCAGGCCAAATTTCTAGTGTGTCACCTCTTACCCTAAAAGATCCACGTGCAAAGCCTGTGTCATTGCGTTTGTATTGCTGCGCAACAAGATCTGCCATTACCTGCCGTTGGCTATATTCATTCCCAGAAATTAGATCCTGGGTCATTGCTCCATATGTTTCTACAGATCCAATTCCGTAGATACAGGATACAGATGCCACAATTATTACATCATCACGCTCTAAAAGTGAGCGAGTTGCAGCGTGGCGCATCCGGTCTATCTGTTCGTTTATTTGGCTTTCTTTCTCAATGTAGGTGTCGGATCGAGCAACATATGCTTCAGGCTGATAGTAATCATAGAAACTTACAAAGTACTGAACTGAATTGTCTGGAAAGAAGTTTTTGAATTCACCAAATAATTGTGCCGCGAGTGTTTTGTTTGGGGCTAATATTATTGCTGGGCGCTGTGTCTGCTCAATGATTTTAGCCATTGTAAAGGTTTTGCCAGTCCCAGTAGCACCCAATAAAACTTGATTTTGTTCACCATCAGATAATCCCTGAACAAGTTCACTGATTGCAGCTGGTTGATCGCCAGCAGGTTCAAAGGGGCTGTTCAAAACAAACTTCTGCCCACCTTCAAGTTTTTTGCGAGAGGCGACTTCAGGTGCTTTATTTAATAGAGATGGTTCTGACATTAATACGATTCGTTATATTTTATTTAATTTTGCATATGCTTACACTCAGGGACAAGTGCTGTAAGGAGTTGTGATACGAATTGCCGCTTCATAAGGACTTGAGTTTATCTGTAAAAATAGCAATAAGAAGCATGTTAAAACGGAGTTCCAAATGTCAGCACGCATCTATCAACCAACTCGCAACGCCATGCAGTCCGGTCAAGGTAAAACAAAGAAATGGGTACTAGAATTTTCACAAAGTGAAGTGAGGAATATTGACCCATTGATGGGTTGGACAGGTTCTGGTGATATGGATAGTCAGGTGAAGTTATCTTTTGAAACAAAAGATGAAGCAATCGCTTACGCCGCTCAAAAAGGAATCACATATACTCTTCAAGAGCCAAAAGAGCGTAAACATGTAATCCGAAATGGTGGTTATGGTGATAACTTTGCTACAAATCGAAAAGAAACTTGGACACATTGAGCTTGCCCTATTTGATCTCTCGATTTAAGAGGATCTTAACGACTCCATAGCTCAACTGGATAGAGCACCTGCCTTCTAAGCAGGGGGTTGCAGGTTCGAGTCCTGCTGGGGTCGCCATTTAAAATCATGTTAGTTATTTTGGATGTTTAAAAAAATAATTTATTCTGATTTTGCATCATCAAAAATACCTTGTAGTTCAAAGTTCAATCCAACACCAAGTAAAGCACTTAAAGATGTCATGCTAATTTCTTGTGGAACTTTACTTCCATTGCCCCAGGGTAGTTCGCGGCTCTTTAAAATACTTCCAGAACAGTATACTTCGATATGTATTTTTTTCCCATTCAGCATAATTCGTAATTTACCAACAGGGCCTCTATTGTCTTCATAAGTCCATACTTTAGTGAATGGCATTATATTTGCCGTAATAGCGCCCATATTTACAAGTGCCTGCACATTACCTAGACAAAATTCATTACTTTCAAATTCTCTCTCACTTGTAGCTATGTCTAGCCCTTCTTCGAGCATGTCAGGAAGTTGATTTAATTTAGCTTCAGCTTGATTAATGCCCTCCTTAGCCATTTCTGAAGCTATGTCAGCATATATACTCTGAGCTGAGACAGCTCCCCCCCAAGTAGTTAAAATAATCATTATAAAAGTAAGTTTTTTAAACATATTTTAATTCCTCAATTTTTTCTAAGTAATAAGCCGAAACCAATAGCCCAATGTTGCTTAATATATTTATTTCAAAGATAAAAAATTTAGCTTCTAGTTGTCTTCCATAAAAAATATAAAATATATTTTAGTATTTATGTAATGAATAAGAAATCTGATTACCCTAATTTTATATTATCTTTAGAACTAGTGACTTGGTAACCTTTAGATGGAACATGCTTAATAAACTTTGAAGCTATAATTTGTCCTCCAAGATTATCTCGAAGGCGTTTTATTCTCATTGCACCCGCATTGTCATCACAGTCAATCTCATTTTTCCCACTAAGGATACTCTCCAGTGCTGCCCCTGTAATATACTCATCATCAAGCCCACATTCTAATAATACACTCAGTGTTTCGATATTACTTGAGGTTAATTGAAACCAATCTCCATTAATTTGTACAGAATTTTCTGAACGTAATAATTCAATAGATTGTGCATTGAATGAACTATCTTGTAATAGATCAAATTGTTTACGTAATTCTATATTTGAAAAAATTAAGGCGACACAAATCATCATCACAGTAAGTATAACAAAAAATAACGTGAAAATAATTTTTGAATAAAGTGCAACAGAATTTTCAAATAAACTGCCTGATTGAGCTAAGACCTCTAAAAGTTTTATTTCTGTTTGTTTGGTAAAATCATTTTCAATAAATATACCCTCAACTTTTTTGTTAAAAATTTGTGGATCAGGAACTGTAAAATATAACAAACCAAATGCAATAAATGTTAAAACTAGACCAATAATAATTATAGTTAAGAATAACTTATCACGCTTAATATTTAAGAAAGTAATCACCTAAATCGCTCTCCATTTTTTTTGTGTCAATGTTGCCACTAGCTGTAACAATTTGAAGTAACTTCCAGCCTGTTGAACTTAATCGCTTGCTAGTTATACCTTCAACATCATGGTCCGAGCATTGACCGTTTATTTGTATTAATCCCAAGTGTAGTTTTAGTGGATTATCTTTTTTTGCTTTGTATAACACAAAACATTCATTTGCATAAGCAGCAGAAAAAAAAGTTGCAAAGCATAATGCTAATGAAATCTTTATTAGTTTAAAAAGCATAATTTATCCTTTTAAATTCATTTCAATAATCACATTAACCCGAATGTTATTCAATAACAAAGCAATGTTTTTGAATAACTTGAGGTTTTGAATTTATAAAAGTTAAACATTCAAAATGATGGAGAAACATTATGACGAGAATCGGATTACTTATTTGTTTAACAGCATATTTCCCAGTTACTGCTAATGCAGAAACTTACGCAACAATAACAAAAATAACACCAAATTATACTTATTCTAAAAGCTACAAAAAAGAAAAATCTTGCTACACGGTAGATACGCCAATTTATGGCAATACTACAAGTAGGGGTACTGCTGGTGGGGATGTATTTACAGGTATGCTACTGGGAAGTTTATTAGGAAAAGGTGCCACAGGAAAAGATAAGGGTGCTGTGGTAGGCGCAGTATTGGGAGGTATTATTGCTGCAGACAAAAGTAATACAAAAACTTCCATCATTGGTTACGAGCCAGTAAGAAATTGTGAAATAGTTCAAATTCCTGAGACAATAAAAACAATAAAAAATTATAAAATTGATTATGAATGGGGCGATGTAATGGGATCATCGTATACATATAATAGATATCACGTAGGTCAGCATATACCTATATCAATAAGTATTATTGCAAATTAAAACCCTACCTTTAAAGCAGGGGCTGCATGTTCAAGTCCTGCCGAAGTCGCCTGTTATCTTTTTTAGAAGTGTAGCTAATTTTATTGTGCTATAATGAACCGTTATAATTAAAAGGATACAGATATGGTAAAGGGTTCATGTGAATGCAAATCAGTTATATTTGAACTGGACGGAACACTTAAGCCTTCGATTGCATGTCATTGTAGTCAATGCCGTAAAACAAGTGGACATTATTGGTCAGTAACTGAAATTGAAATTGAAAAATTCAATTTGCTTAAGGACAGTGGCTTGAAGTGGTATTCATCATCAGAAGAAGCAAAAAGAGGTTTTTGCAAAGAATGTGGTTCCTCACTTTTCTTTAAGTTTAACAATGAGGATAAGATATATGTTGGATCAGGAACGCTTGATGGAGAAACAAACCTCAAAACTGGTATGCATATCTTTGTTGCAGATAAGGGCGATTATTATGACATTTCTGATGAATTGCCTCAGTATCAAGGGTGGAATTAAAATATTAAGTTATGTTGTATAACTACTTCAGCTAATTTTTTTATATAAATATCCAACAATATTAAATGTAGCAAACGATATTGCTGCGGCACATACTATAGTTGGGCCAGCAGGTGTATCAAAGATATACGCTGCCTCAAGGCCGCCAAATGCAGATAAGCTGCCAATTAATGCTGCGATTATTGCCATCGCTTCTGGAGTGCGCGCAAAAATTCTTGCAGTCGCAGCAGGAATGATAAGCATTGCAACTATCAATAAAACACCCACAACTTTAATGGCAACTGCAACTGTTATGGCTAGAGATAGTGTGAGTATAATCTTATCGCGTTTTGGATTTAGGCCACTGGCGTAAGCCATTTCTTCATTTAAAGTACTCATCAAAAGGGGTGACCATCTCCAGTACATCAGTAGGAGTACAAGAATTACTCCAATCCAAATTATTGCGAGGTCATTTTGTGATACAGCTAATATATCTCCAAATAAATATGCCATGAGGTCGATTCTGATGCCTGAAAGAAATGAAACAAATACGAGCCCAAATGCTAGTGACGAGTGGGCTAAAACACCTAGCAGTGTGTCTACTGCATAATTTTTCCCTGATAGAAGTGTCACAATCCAAGCCATGAGAAGTGCGATTAATAGTGCGCCAGCAAAAACTGAAATTTGCAACATGAGAGATATGGCAACTCCCAAAATTGCTGCGTGGGCAGTGGCCTCGCCGAAATATGCCATTCGCCGCCAAACTACAAAACAGCCAAGCGGTGCCGCCGCTAATGCCACGCCAATACCAGCCAGCACTGCCCTAGTCATGAAATCATCAAGCACTGTGCTCTACCTCCTCATGTGAGTGATCATTATCATGATCGTGGTCATGGTGGTGCTGATATAGTGCCAGGGTTCCTGCAGTTCCTGCGCCAAACATTGCCTTATATTCCGGGTCAGATGCAACATTTGCAGGAGTACCTGAGCAGCAAACATGTCCATTTAGGCAAATTACTCGATCTGAAGTACTCATGACTACGTGAAGGTCATGACTGATCATTAGTACTGCGCAGTTTGTATCTCGCCTGACTTCTTCAATTTGCTTGTAGAACAATGCTGAGCCTGGCTGATCAAGTCCCTGTGTCGCTTCATCCAACAACAAAATATCTGGTTTGTTTATAATTGCTCGCGCCAGGAGAACGCGTTGGAATTGGCCGCCTGAGAGCTGTGATACCTGACTTTTAAAAATATCAGGAACACCAGATTTCTTAAGTGCATCAAGGCATTCCCTTTTGTTAACATTGTTTGATAACTTCATGAAGCGTTCGACTGTCATTGGTAAGCTATAATCAAAATTCAATCTCTGAGGGACATAGCCAATTTTAATACCAGGTTTTAATGCTATTGTTCCTTTTTGGGGGGTTTTCGCACCAATTATTGAGCGTAGGAGGCTTGTCTTGCCTGATCCATTTGGGCCGACGATTGTGACGACTTCTCCCGCATCAATTCTTAGATCTACTCCATGCAAAACAGATTTTGCGCCATAACTTACGCAAAGATTTTCAATAGAAATTAAATTCATAAATGGCTTGTCTCAATACATGACTGGCAAATTCCCTGGGCTTCTATAATTGTTTGTTCAATTTGGAAGCCAGTAGAGTTTGCAGTCTCTTTAAATGAAATATTGTGTGGCGCTGATTGAGTTTCGGCAACCATATTGCATTTTTTACATATCAAAAAAGCTGGAGAGTGATTTGCACCGGGAAGTGAGCATGCAATGAATGCATTTAATTTTTCTATTTTATGCGCAAAGCCATGCTCCACAAGAAAGTCTAATGCGCGATAGGCCACTGGTGGTTGATTGCTAAATCCTTGTTCGCGCAACATTGCAAGAATTGCATATGCCCCAAGCGCGCGATGTTCTTGCAGTAAGAGTTCTAAAACTTTTTTACGTATCGGCGTTAATTTTATTTTATTTTTTGTACAATACTCTTCAGCCGAATTGAGTGCATTTTCCAAGCATGCGCCATGATTATGTTGTTCAAATCCAACTAAAGCTGGAGTTTTTTTACTCATGGGGAAATCTCCTATTGCAATGTTATAACATAATATATTAGTAACACTTAATGTAATAATATAACATGGAGAAAGTAATGTCCAGAAAGCTTATACCAATATCAACAATTATGACCTTAATGAGTACGAGTGTCATGGCTGATGTCCCAAACGTGGCGGCAGACATTGCCCCAATCCACTCCCTCGTTTCAAAAGTAATGGATGGTGTTGGTGAGCCAAAATTAGTTATTCAGTCTGGGGCTTCTCCACATGGATATAGACTTCGACCCTCTGAGGCAAAGGCACTTCAAGATGCCAACCTTATTTTTTGGATGGGTGAGGAACTGACACCATGGCTTGATGGAGCGATTGATAC
>FZLS01000109.1 GCA_900197625.1 Rhodobacteraceae bacterium Water-Bin34
CGGCGCAAGGCGAAGGCCAAGACCCGAATGCTGCATTCTTGCAGGCAGAACAAATGAAAGCACAAGTTAAGATGCAATCAGACGCCGCCAAGATGCAATTAGATGCGCAGAAAGCCGCCGCAGACAATGATCTAAAGCGAGATCAGATGGCGCAAGACTTGCTGGTTGATGCAGCTAAAGTATATGGTGAGTATGGAACATCAGTTGATGTTGCCCGCATACAAGCGGAGCAAGATAAAGTGAGAATGATTGGTGAAATGGCACAAGGTACTCCACAGCAATGACAACAGAAATACGCATAAACGCAGATGAGGCTAAACGTCTGAAAAATGACACAGCTTTCATAAATTTTATGCAACAGGTACGCGATGACCAAATGAGGTTATTCGCTGACAGTAGTGCATCAGACGTTGATGTACGTGAAGATGCTCACGCAATACTGCGTGCAGTGAACCAGATCGAAATTAAACTCGACGCTTCAATACAAGCAGAGATAATTTTAGATCGCAAACAAAGGAAGTAGCACCGATGGATTCGACTACCCTAGACCAAGCTGTAGAAAGCTTATTATCACCCGCCCCAGAAGATACTGGTGGCGATAATCTTAGCGAAGCTGTAGATGAGATCACTGAACCTGAAGATGACGATCAGGGTGAGGAGATTGAGGCTGTAGCCGAAAGCGACGATGACGCTGAAGAAGAAGCATCCAGCGAACAAGATGATGAAGAATATGATCTTGAAGATGTGGACGTTGACGACGAAGACCCTGTAGAGGCACAAGCTGAAGACACCAAGCTTATCCCCATCAAAGTTGATGGAAAAGAAGAGCATTGGACACTGGATCAGTTAAAGCAATCTGCTGCGGGACAAGCGGCAATTAATAAGCGGTTTCAAGAAGCTGCCGAGGTACGAAAGAATCTCGAACAGCAACAGGCCGTATTGCAACAGCAGCAGGCACAAATTGTCCAGCTGCATCAGCAAGCTACACAAGGTGGTTTACAAGCTCCAACCCCACCATCAAGAGAGTTATTTGAAAGTGATCCAATAGGATACATGGAAGAAAAACTCAAATACGATGAGGCGAAGACACAGTATGACCAAAATGTGTTCCAACTCCAAGGCGTACAAAAGCAGCGTATGCAAGCTCAACAAGAGGCTCACCAAGCCTACCTTCAAGAGCAAGCACAAGTTCTGCAAGAGTACATCCCTGAAATAGTTGATCCTAAGAAGGGTCAAGGACTTAAAGATGCACTTGTCGAAACTGGCGTTTCATACGGATTTTCCGCAGAAGAAATGCAAGCAGTGACAGATGCTAGATATGTACGAGCATTAAATGATGCCCGCAAATATCGTGAGTTGGTGGCTAAAAAGAAATCAGTACAGACTAAGAGCAATAAAGCTCGCCCTGTAGTGAAAGCTGGTGCAAAGAAAAGACAAGATGGAAATGGTGCAAACCGTAAAAAAGCGCAACAGCGCTTGCAGAAGACAGGTTCAATCGATGATGCATTGAACTTGATAATTGGTGATAGCTAGAAATAGCTTCTTAGTCCTTGAAAGGGAAAAAACATGGCACAACCATCCAACACATTTGACAGCTATGATGCTGTCGGTATCCGTGAAGATTTATCGGATATTATCTATAACATCTCACCTGAAGAAACTATATTTCTTTCAAAGTGTGGTAAAACAACAGCGCGCAACACTTTAACTGAGTGGCAAACTGATTCATTACGTTCATCTGCTGCTAACGCACACATTGAAGGTGATGCAACTACTGCTGAAGCACGTACAGCAACAACACGTTTAGGAAACTATACACAAATTTTCAAAAACGCAGTTGTAGTTCCTGACACTGATGAAGGTCTAAACAAAGCAGGCCGCGCAAAAGAAATCGCTTATCAAACATTGAAAATCGCAAAAGAGCAAAAATTAGATATTGAAAAAGCTCTATTCGACAACAATGCAAGAGTAGCGGGTAATGCATCAACAGCACGTGAACTTGCTGGCGCTCCAACATGGCTAACAACAAACACTGTTGCTGGTTCTGGCGGTGCTGATGCAACTGGTGACGGATCAGACGCACGTACTGATGGCACACAAGCTGCTTTCTCACAAGCTAACTTTGACACTGTAATGCAGTCAATCTGGGTAGCTGGTGGTAAACCAGACACAGTGTACTTATCAGCATTCCAAATGAATGTTGCATTAGGCTTTACTGGTAACAACAACCAGCGTTCAGCAGTACAAGCTGGCGATGAAAAAGTTATCAAGTCATTAGCTGTATATGTAACACCTTGGGGTTCAATCGAGTTTGCACCATCAAGAGAAAACAGATCACGCGATGTTTTCATCATGCAAGACAATATGTGGGAAGTTGCTACACTACGTGGAACAAAGAATGTTGCACTAGCGAAAACTGGCGACAACACAACACGTCAAGTTGTAACAGAGTTAACACTTTGTGCTAAAAATGAAGCTGCAAACGGCATGATTGCTGACTGTACTACTTCATAATAATTAATCTATAGTGAGGGTGGGCAACTGCCCTCACAACTCTAAAGGAGATAATAATGGCAAAAGCAACAGTAATGACCCCTAATGTATTTACATCTGCGGGCAAGTTTTTTGAAGGCGATGTTGTTGAACTTTCTGATAAAGAAATCAAAGAAATTAACGCTATAAGAAAAGGCACACTTGAAGTTAAAACAGTATTAACTCCAGTTAAGAAAGCCGTCACAAAGCGTAAGCGTGCTAGAAACGCAAATGGCACATTAAAGTCTGATGACCCATCTACACCTGATGTAAATGAAGCTTGGGAAAAATAATGGCTACACCACGCAAAGGCAAAGCTAAAGTTAAAGTCACAGCTTCTGGCAAGCGTGTAAGCTACGGTCAAGCTGGCAGAGCTAAAGATGGTGGGCCAAGAGTAAGACCTGGAACATCAAAAGGAGATGCATATTGCGCTCGTTCTGCTGGCCAGAAAAGACGCTCACCTAAAGCCGCCAAGAACCCTAACAGCCCATTAAACTTATCACGTAAACGCTGGAAATGCAGTGGAACTAAATCTAAGAAATGAATGACAGATGGCAAATTTATCAAACAAAATATCAGAAAAGACTTACTTTGAAGGCGATCAAATTGTTGTTAAGAAAACACATGATGGCGGGCAAGCGTTAAGAGATGCGTCTTATGCGCGTGAAGTAACTGATAACTCATTTGGATCAGACTATAAGCATGTAGGCAATGTAGATATGGCTATGCTTGGCGTATGGTTGAAAGAGGCTGGTGTTGAATGGACGGATACACAAGCAGTCAAAGATGTGTTAAAGAGAAAGCTAATGAGTAATGAATTTAGCGGGCTACGTGTCTGGGAAGGTAAATACTAATGGAAATGACAGACTTATGGAGCAGCGTACTAACGCTAGGCGTTGGTTTTATAGGCTTTGTCCTACGTGGTTATGTACTTGAAGTGCAAAGATTGCAAATCCTGTTAAATCGTACTAGAGAAGAGTATGTTACTAAGGTTGACTCAAATCAAGTGCTTGGTCAGATAATGAGTAAGTTTGACCGCATTGAAGAAAAGCTAGACAGGCTAGTAGAGCGAAAATGATACGCTTACTTATAATTATATTTTTCTTTATTCTTGGCGGCTATGCCTATGCAGAAGACGATGATGTAATTAAATCAGAAAGCACAGTCATATCCAAAGGCTCAATGGATACTACAATCAACAGCCCACCGCCATCCGCAATATCTCCACAAATTAGCACAAGTAACTCTGACTTATGTACTGTTGGTGTAGCTGGCGCTGTGCAAACACAAATACTTGGTATATCTGCCGGCAGAACTGTACGAGATATGAACTGCGAGAAGCTCAAGAACGCTAAAACTATGTATGATATGGGCATGAAGGTAGCTGCCGTATCTGTTATGTGCCAAGATGAGCGTGTATTTGAAGCAATGTTAAATGCTGGCACACCATGCCCTAAAGATGGTTTAGTTGGAGATAAAGCTAGATTAGCTTGGGAAATGGAAGCCGTAAAAGAAGAAATACAAAGAGATCAAAACAACCCAATGCGAAAGATATTCAATGAAAATGTTGAAACTAAAATGGGGTTTGGTGTTATCATTAGCACTCTGGCCTTCCTACTCGCAATGTGATCCATATTCGTATGGTGTAACTAAGAACGCAGCCTCCAGCTCTTTGAGCTGGGGCATGAGTTCTATTTTACCATCCATACCAGGTGTTGATATAAATGGTATGGTTTACCGATACACCACCAATAAAGAAACTGACGCAGATATGAAAGTTCATATAGGCAATAAGAACGCAAATGGCGAAGGCTATATGTTTCGCAAAACAGATGATTGGTCTGGTGTACCTGGTAATACAATTGTGCGTACCTTTTCATTTAGAAATGTACCATCAGCGTTATGGGGTGATGGGTCTATTGAGGTTGAAGGCGAGGGCAGCGTAGAAAACCCTGTTGTTATATATAGTTTCAGAATAGACGAATGTTATGATGAACAATCTAACCCAGCTTGTCCTGGTTATATAAAGCCAGTGCCAAAAATACCTGAAGTTGAAGTCTACGCTGCATTAGAAGATGATAATGTTTTGGAGGCGATAGATACAGAATTAGACTATGAGTATGACGAGGAAGGCAATGTAATACCTGATGAGGAAGAGGAAGAAAAAGAGACAAGGCTTGAGATGGGTTTAACAGCATCAGCTAATGCTTTGACTATGTTAAGAACCCAAGGTCAGTCTGAAATCATAGCTGCTATGAACCAAAGCACAGATTTAGCTATGTACTATAATTCCTCCATAAATGGTGGTATATATAATGATACAGCTCAATTAGTTGATGGAAACCTGCCTGATAATAAGAAGGGTTTACGAAATAATTTAGCACAACAAGTTCTGCATGAGAAAATGGTAGACATGCAATATAACAAGTGAGGTTAAAATGAAATATTTTACAATGATGCTTACAGTATGTGCATTCCCTGCTTTTGCAGGCAGTGTGGATATAGTTGGTAATGTAGCCGCCAAGTGCGTGATACAAACAGATAAATCTGGGGTATATGGAAACCCTACAGCAAGTACACTAAGTACAGCCCCATCAGATGGTGGTGTATTGCCAGTGGTTAGGTTTGATGTAGCTATTGCTGATTATTACACAGCAAACATTACACACCCTACATCATTCAGCTCATCACCAGCATTGTCTGATAGTGTAACTTGGACAGGCTCAACAAGCGTATCAAAAACATCAGACGCAGGCATGAGTGGGTATGATAGCGCAAAGGTAGTTTACGATAATACAACTGTATTTGATTTAACTGTTGCAGGCTCTACTTGGTTTTCTACATCTTCAACTGCAACTTATGCAGCCTCCAAGCCTTTTACTGGTGGTACATATACCGCTGTAGTTCAAGCAGAATGCATTGCTAAATAAATTATCCATATTATTCATAGGCTTGGCGTCTATAGTTCATGCACATGAGATGACGCCAGCCTATCCAAAGCTAAAACCATCTCATGTATCTGGCGTGATGAAAGTTCAGCTATCTTTATTTAACCAGCGAGAAGACGTTAAATATTACCAGATCGAGCTGTTTGATTTAGACTTTAATAGTATGCCATTTTCTTCTACATATAGAATTATGAAAGTTGACCATAAAGAGAGAAGAGACTTTGAGGTGTATATTAGAAGATCAGATTTAAATAACCCATTGTACGTTTGCACAATATCTAAGGTTGTTAAGTCACGCGGAACAAGAACGCTTATTTCTTCAAGAATATGCTCAAAAATTAATGGAGGAAACTAAATGAAATATGCAGTCATTTTATCCATAATTGGCGGCGCTGCGTTAGCTGAAAGTAGTAATCTTAGTTTATCTTTGCCAAATCCACCAATGAACTACCAGAGTGACAGGTTTCGGGCTGGTAATCTTGATTGCAGTAATGCAGTCGGTGGCGGAGTAAACCTTGAGTATGGCGTCACTGGCGTTTTATCTAGCTTTGACACAATAGACAGGGCAAAAGATATTGGTGTATATGCCCGCATAGTTATACCATTAGATAAACCTAGATCACGCATAAACTGTGATGACCTATACCAAGTAGAACTTACGCAGCGTAGGCTTGAGATACAGATGCTACGTGATGAATTAGCTCAATTGAAAAGCCTGCAAGAAAAAGGCAATGAGATGGACTTTGAAAACTGATGGATACGACTAAGATAGCAAGTGATATAGATGGATTAGCAGACCGCCAGATTAAAGCTGGTGGTATGCGATTAACTGCTGGTTCTATTATGGCTATATTTGCCTTCCTATCTACTATCGTTGGTGGCTTATATGGAGGCTTTGTCTTATATCAAAAGATAGAAGCTGTAGCAGGGTTAGATATAGAAGCATATCAGCAAAACATGAATGTGATGGATGCAAAGATAGTTGGCATATCTGAAAAGGTAGAAGAAAGCGTAGAATACACCAGAGACATAAAGAATGGCCTGAAAGACGATATACTACGCATTGAGCAACAGACAGATCGCATTGAAGATATGGTGCGTGATAATGAGGATAAAGTAAGGTCTATGATAGATGATGCGGAGGTACGCTTTGAAAATCAGCGTGAACGTGTTAGAGTTTCCCAAAGTGGCTCAATGAAAGAGCTAGAAGAAAGATTGATGGATAAATTACAAAGAGCATTGGATAACCCATTAGCAGATTAGGTGAAAATATGGATGAATTTAAAAAGTTTGACGTGGATGGCAACGGGTCAATAGATCAAGCCGAATGGGATCGTATGGCTCTTGAAGATAGACGCTTACGAATGCAAGATGAAGACGCCCAACGTGATGCACAACGCAGAATGACGTGGTACGCCCTGTCAGGGATGCTCCTATACCCCTTTGCGGTCATTCTAGCAGATGTATTTAGTTTAACAGAAGCCGCCAAGATATTAGGCTCTATGGCAAGCATTTACTTTGTGTCTGTTGCAGGCATAGTGAGCGTATTCTTTGGTGCTAACGCATTAGCGAAAGGTAAACAAAATGATGAGTCTCGTAAATAATTTAATAGGGCCTGTAAATGCCCTGTTAGATAAGGTAATTGAAGATAAAGATCAAAAGGCTGCATTGGCTCACGAAATAGCCACAATGTCAGATAACCATGCCCAACAAGCCCTGATGGGTCAACTTGAAATAAACAAAGCAGAAGCCGCGTCTGGCTCACTATTCAAAGGTGGATGGCGTCCATTCATAGGTTGGGTGTGTGGTGTAGCTTTTGCCTATCACTTTGTTTTACAGCCATTGATCGTGTTTGGTGTAACTGCTGCTGGCATTGACATACCAGAGCTGCCAGAGTTTGATATGGGTTCACTTATGACTGTGATGATGGGAATGCTCGGATTAGGCGGAATGAGATCAATAGAGAAGCTAAAGAAAATTGAGAAATAGGAGTTAAATTATGCCAAAAAATTCATTATACGGAAATATCGCAAAGAAACGTGCTAGAATCAAAGCTGGTAGCGGCGAGAAGATGCGTAAGCCCGGTACAAA